>NZ_MUKA01000476.1 GCF_002150735.1 Streptomyces africanus | reverse complement strand
CACCCCCACCCTGGAAGGAACCCCCCGTTGAGGATCCGCCTCGCTTTACTGACCGCCTGCCTGTCCGTGGCGACCGCACTGCCCGCGCAGGCCGCCGGCGCCACCGACACCCACCTGGAGGGCGAGCTCTCCTCCGGCGCCGTGTACGTGATGGACGTGCCCGCGACCTGGAACGGCACGGTGCTGCTGTACAGCCACGGCTACGCCCCGGCCGGATCCCCCAAGCGGGCCCAGAACACGCCGAGTACGGCCGCCCGGGACAAGCTGCTGGCCGAGGGCTACGCCCTGATCGGCTCCTCGTACGCGACGAACGGCTGGGCCGTCACCGAGGCGGTGCCCGACCAGCTCGCCACGCTGGACCTGTTCACCGAGAAGTTCGGGGCGGCCCGGCGGACCCTGGCCTGGGGCACCTCGTACGGCGGCTTCGTCACCACGATGCTCGCCGAGCGGCACGCCGGCCGGTTCGACGGCTCACTGTCGATGTGCGGGCTGGTGCAGGGCGGCGTCGCCAACTGGAACAGCACCCTGGACCCGGTCTTCGCGCTGCGCACGCTCCTCGCGCCGGACTCCGGGATCCGGCTCACGGGCTTCGCCGGCCAGACGGAGGCGGTCGCCGCCGGAAAGGCGCTCACCTCCAAGGTCGACGCCGCCCAGAAAACCCCCGAGGGCCGGGCCCGGATCGCGCTCGCCGCCGCCCTGCACAACATCCCCGGCTACAACGACGCGTCGCAGACCGAGCCGGGCCCCACGGACTGGCAGGCACAGCAGGCCAACCAGTACGGCGCCGTCCGGGGCCTGCTCCAGATGCCCGCGTTCAGCTGGCGGCAGGAGGCCGAGAGCCGGGCGGGCGGCAACCCGTCGTGGAACACCGGTGTCGACTACACCGCCATGCTCGCCCGCTCCCCGCTGTACAAAGAGGTGACGGAGCTCTACAAGGAAGCGGGACTGTCCTTGCGCACCGACCTCTCGGCCCTCGGCCGGGCACCCCGGGTCTCCGCCGATCAGCCGGCCGTGCGGTGGATGCGGAACACCAGCGTGCTCTCCGGCCGGCTCGCCGACCCCCAGCTGAACATCCACACGACCGGTGACGCGCTGATACCGGTGCAGTCGGAGAGCGCCTACCGGCGGGCGGCCGGCGCGGCCGGCTCCGGTCCGCTGTTCCGCCAGGCCTACGTCGACGCCCCCGGCCACTGCACGTTCACCCCGGGCGAGACGCTGGCCGCCCTGCACACCCTGGAACACCGCCTGGACACGGGCCGCTGGGACACCTCGCCCGCCGCCCTCAACTCCCGGGCGACGACGGCGGATCCGACGGCGGAACCCCGCTACGTCCCGTACCGGCCGGCCGCCTACCCCCGCCCCTACGACCTCGCCCACCCGGGAGACACCCGGCCATGACCGCACTGCCCCGAGTCCTCGGCTCCGCTCGCACGGAGGGCGCCCCCACCGCGACCGACCGGCTGCTGGCCGTGCTCGCGGCCTTCGACCACGAGCACCCGGCGCTGTGCCTGACGGACATCAGCCGACGGGCCGGGC
>NZ_MUKA01000475.1 GCF_002150735.1 Streptomyces africanus | reverse complement strand
TCCGGGGGCCGCGTCGGCGGGGGCGGCACGGAGGCGGGCGGTGAGGTCCCGTCCGGGGTTCCGTTCCGCCCTGCCGGTCCCGGAGTGGTGCTTCCCCCGTTGTTCCCGGCGGTGTTCGGCCGGGGTTCCGATGTCCCGCCCGCTGGCGCGGTCGCCGTCATGCCGTCCCCTCACGACGTGATAGATGGTGTTCCCGCTCGGCGGCCCGACGCGGAGCCCCGTACAGAAGCTCCACCGCGCAACGACCGCCCCTCACCACCCACCATAGGGACAACGGCCGTACCTGTCCGCAGCGTTGACTCCCCCATCACCTCCTCACCCCGGCACCCCGCCTCGTGTACAGCCCCCTCCCGTACAGGCGTCGCTGCTGGTGACACGCCGGTCGCCGCCGTCACGCTGGCGGCATGCACAGTCCTTCCCCCCCAGCGGCACCGGCCGGTCGCCTTCGGTCCCGTCTCCCCCGCCGAGTTCGCCATGGCGTTCACCTCGACCCCGCGCGGCGCCCGCCTCGCCCGGCTCTTCGTCGCGCAGTGTCTGGACTCCTGGGGCCACCCCTACGACAGCGGCATCAACGAGACGCTGACCCTGATCACCGCCGAGCTGTGCGCGAACGCCGTGCAGCACGGACGCCTTCCCGGAAGGGACTTCCACGTCCGGCTGGCCGCCGAGGCGGACGGCCGGCGGCTGCGCGTGGAGGTCTCCGACACCCGCGCGGAACGCCGGCCCGCCACCACCGCCCCCACCGACCCCGAGGCCGAGTCCGGCCGCGGCCTCCTCCTCGTCGCCGCTCTGGCCGACACCTGGGGCGTCACCGACCGCCGCTCCGGGCCCGTGTGGGCGTCCGTGAGCGTGCCCTGGCCTTCAGCGACATGAAGCCTGCGCCCGTCGACGATCCGGCTCCACCGGCGGGTGTGCCCGCGGTGGTGGACGCCGGTCGACGGGTGTTCCTCCTCGTCCAGGAAGAGCAGGCGCAGATCACCGATGGCCAGGGGCACGAGGTCCGCGTCGAGCGCTTCGGCGCTCGGGGCGAGGACCTCGGGGGCCCATCCGCCGACGGCGGGGCCGAGCGCGCACGCGTGCCTGTTCTCGCTCGTACGGCGCCCACCTGTACACCCGCGCCCCGTATCCCAACGCGGCGCCGAACGCGCGACGAGACGCTAGGGTTGCGCCTCAAGGGGAGGCCACCGAGCGGCCGTTGTGCCGCTCGCCGAAGCAACGCGCGGAGACGGCAGCCGGGGCCCGCGCCCGCAGTTCGGCCGGCCGCGGAACAGTCTGGGGGAACGCGCCGTGACAGACGTGCCGACGCACGCTGCCGACACCGGTACGGACGAAGCTGACGAAGCCGCCGAACGGAAGGTCGTCGAGCAGGAGCAGGCCGAGATCAAGGACTTCGTCAAGGGCCTGAGCGCGGACGACATCAAGTCGGGCAACTGGTTCAGCAAACTCGCCGCCCATGCCATGAATTCGTACACCGAGAAGGTCGACTGGCAGTACTTCCAGGACCGGTACGCGGGTGTGCCCGCGGACGCCATTGTGGATCAGCGGATCAAGATGGCGGCCCGTTACGCCGCGCTCGAAGGCGGGCTCTCCGCCGGGGCGTACACGGCGACCGTCGCCGCCACCATCGGAAGCCTCGGGGGTGCCTCACCGGCGACCGTTCCCGCGGCCGTGGCGACCGTGATGGTCGACATCGCGTTCATCACCCAGCTCCAGCTGCGCCTGGCCTACGACATCTCCGTCCTCTACCGGGTCCCGCTCGACGTGCACGACCCCGAGGACCTGTGGAAGCTGATCCGCGTGGCCCTCACCATCAAGACCGGGGAAGCGGCCAACAAGACCGTGGTCAAAGCGGTCCCCGCCCTGGTGCGACCGTTGGTCAAGCGCTTCTACTCCAAGTCGGTGCTCGCCGCCGGGAAGGCGCTCCCCGTCGTCGGGAAGCATCTCCTGCAGCGCAACGTCATCAAGATCGGTATTCCCCTGGTCGGCGTCCCCCTCGCCGTCCTGCTGAACCGCTACACGACCCTGCTCGCCGGCCGGCACGCGCGGGCCGTCTTCCGGAACGAGGCGCGGGTGATCGAACTCGCCGAGGGGATGAGCAGGAGCAGCCGGCACCCGCAGTTGATGCTGTGGGTCGCATGGATCGTCATCAGGGCGAACTCCAAGATCGCCGACGACGAGGCGCTGCTGATGCGGCATCTGGTGAGGCTGGTCCGGGAGCGGCACGAGGTGGTCGACGAGCAGCTCGCGCACGTCGTCGACATCGACCCGGCCGAGGTGTGGAAGCGCCTGGAGGCCGAGCAGGGCGATCTCAACGACGTACTCGACGCGGCAGAGCGCGTGGCCGCCGTGGACGGTGACGTCGACTCCCGTGAGAAGGCGGTCCTCGCGGAGCTTCGGGAGCGGTGCCGCCGGGGATGATCCCGTCGTGCGGCGAAACACCGACCGTCGGGCCCTCGGCCACGTTCGGTCAGGACCTCGTCCACGCCCGTCACCTCACCCGCATCCTGCAGGGCCTCGGTCCCGTCTAGGGTCCCGCGTGCACCTGGCAAGCCCACAGGCTCGGGGTCCCCGGATACGTGTCGCGCAGGGTGCGTACCGCCCGGTGCAGGGCCTCGGCCGTGCGGGCGACGTCGAGTGTGCCGTCGCCCGTGTTCAGGTCCTCGTACACGCTGAGCGCGACCTCGGCCCCGATCGCGTCGTCCACGTGCCACAGCGAGCCGACCACATGAGGGAAGCCCGCCATCTGGAAGGCGCTGACGATGTGGACAGCCTCGTCGGCGAGCTCGGGGCTGGTGTGCAGGGTGGCGCAGGCGGAGAGGTAGGCGAGCCGGACCGACGGCAGCCGCAGCCGGGCCAGGTCGCGAACGGACAGCGGGTGTTCGGTGTGGTCGTGCAGGACGAGCCGGCTGCCGGACGGGCGCTCCAGGTCACCCAGGGCGTGGCAGGCGAAATGCGCGTAGGCGTGGCGGCGCAGGGCGGAGACGACCGCCGAGTGAGTGGCGGAGGCGTCCGCCAGCAGCGCGGCACCGGGGAGCAGGCGGGCCAGGTGCTCGGCTTCGCGGCGCGCGCCCGGGAGCGGGGCCTGTCCGGTGGCCTCCGCGACACTGACGACGAGGGTGCCGGTGGCCGCCGGGCGGGCGGCGCGCCGACGGGCGTGGTGCAGGGCCCGCAGTGTCGGCGTGTACGAGGAGACCACCCGGTCCAGGGCGCCGGGGGCGCCGCCGGCGGGCGCTGCCGCGTGCAGGGGCAGCGTGCCCAGCAGGCCGCCGGGCGACCACCACACGCGGGTGGCCCCGGCGAGGCGGTCGAGGACCGGGCCGGTGATCGCCTGCCAAAGCCAGGTGAGGGTTTCCCGCACGTCCTGCTGGGCGCGCTGCGACTGTTTGCGTGAGGTTCCGGGGGTCTCGATGCGGACCAGCGCCTCCTCGAAGGTCCGCCGGCGCTTGGCCGTCGTCCGCGGGTCGAGACCCGGAAGCGGTACGGCGTCGATGGAGTGCTCGGTGACGACCAGGGCGTCGCTGCCGTACGGGGAGACGTTCACCAGGACCACCGGGCCCGCCGCGGCCGTCGCGCGCAGCTCGTGTTCGTCCCAGTCCCGTACCGGACGCAGCAAGCCCAGTTCGGGGTGCTCGGCGCGGATCCAGTCGGTGAGGTCCCGCCACTCCGCGGCCAGACGCTGCCGCAGATCGGCCCGGGATTCCAGGCCCGGCGACCCCTCTTCCGGTAACTCCCCACCGTCGGTCGCCGTGTCGAGGGCGTCCCGGAGCTCCTCGAAGCGGGCGGCGAGGCCGGGGGCGGTCTCCCGGAGCCGGGTCAGATCGCTGTCGGCGTCGAAGGCGTGGGAGAGGATCACGCCCCTGGCCTGTTCGAGCAGACCGACCGCGAGCCCGGGACGGCCGCAGCGCACCGCGCAGGCAGCGGCGGCGGCGCCCAGGCCGACGGTCCGGCTCAACAGGAACTCCTGGTCGTCGCGGACGAGCTGGCGGGGGGCCGCGGAGTGCAGCAGATCGACCGCCGCCATGTAGCCGTCCAGGGCGCGGTCCCAGTCACCCAGCTCCGCC
This sequence comes from Streptomyces africanus, assembly GCF_002150735.1. Lineage (GTDB taxonomy): Bacteria > Actinomycetota > Actinomycetes > Streptomycetales > Streptomycetaceae > Streptomyces > Streptomyces africanus. Next base: position 3,202 of record NZ_MUKA01000475.1, on the reverse strand, counting down.
CGGACCTCGCCCCAGGCCCGTGCCGCGTTCAGCCGCACGGAAGGCGCGCACTGCTGCTCCAGGGCCGCTTCCCGGAAGATGTCGGCAGCCTCGGCCAGATCGGCCCGGCGACGACGCCGGTCCAGAGCCAGGTCGTACAGGACGCCACCGAGGGCGCCCAGGCGGAACGTGCGCTTGGGGTGGCCGGGCGGAGTGGCCTCGACGGCCCGGCGGTGCAGCGCGACCACCTCGCGCCGGGCGGCCGACGACAGCAGGGTGCGCGGGCTCTCCATCCGTGCGGCCGCGGCCACCACCAGGGCGCCCGGCAGGTCGGGCGAGTTCGCGGGCAGTGCCGCGATCACGGCGTCGGCCAGCTCCCGCGCCTCACGGGCCACGCCGGCCCCCGGCGTCCGCTGGTGGAGAGTCAGCAGGGCGATGGCGAGGCGGAACCGCCGACGGGGCAACTGGGGGTCACCCTCCGGGGTCAGTGCCAGGGCCTGCCTGAGAAGCTCTATGGCCTGGTCGAGTTGGGTGACCGGGTCGGCGGCGCGCTCGTGGCCCGTCAACAGGCTGCTCCCCGTCGAGCTCAGCAGCGCGGCATGATGGGCTCGGCCCAGGCCGGGCAGCGTGGTGGCCCGGCGACGGCACTCCCGGGCCTCCCGAAGGTCCTCGCCGTCCCCGGTCAGGCGGTGACGCAGACTCAACGCCGCACTGAGGTTGAGCAGCCGCAGCCCGAGCACTCCGTGTCCTTCGGGGGTGAGTGCGACCGCTTCCCGATGGGCTTCCACGGACGCGTTCAGTTCCTCTGCTCTTCCCGAGCGTTCATGGCAGGCCATCAGGACCAGGCCGAGGTAGTTGAGTGTCACGGGACGGTCCGGGTGGCCCGGCGGCAGTAAGGCCTCGCTCTCTCGGATGCGGCGCAGTGCCTCGTCCAGGTCCGCCCCGTTCCTCTCCGGATCGCGTGTGTAGCGGGTGTACAGGGCCAACGCCGGACCGAGGAAGGACGGCTGCGGGGCGTCCGTCGTCCCCGCGGACGCGGTGGTGGGGCCGGTGAGGTCGAGCGCCGCTTCCAGATCGGCCGGGGTTCCGGTCCTGACGGAGCGGAAGCGCAGAACGTTGCCGAGTGCGTTGTGCAGGGCTGCCCTCTCCCCCGGATGCCGAGCCGCCCGGAGTGCCTCGTCCAACACCTGGGCCGCCTCGTTCAGGTCCTCCACCCGGCCGGTGTGCTGCGCCCTCAGGACGAGCGCCATGCCCAGATCGTGGCCCGCCACCGCAGGCCCCTGCGGATGGACGGAGAATCCCCGACGGCACACGTCCACCACTTCCTCGCACTCCTCCGCCGTCGCCCCCTCCACCTGCCGCAACATCAGCAGAGCGCGCCCCAATGCGTCGAGTCCGTGGGGCAGGTGCGGGTGCCCGGACGGCAGTTGTGCCACCACGTCACGGGCGATGCCGACCGCTTCGTGCAGGTCCTCGGTGTCGAACGACTCCCCGTAGCGCTCCTGGAGCCGGCGGCCCAGGCCGTCCAGGGCGAGGATCCGTGCCGGGGAATCGGCCGGGGTCCGCTTGACGGCACTGTGGATGAACCGGACCGGGTCCCCGTCCGCCAGGTCCCCGAACGGCCAGGTCGTCGCGGCGAAGGCCACGGCGCGGGCCAACTCTTCGAGCCGGTCCGCGAACCAGAGGTCGTATTCCCAGGTCGCGAGCACGGCGAGGCTGCCGCTTCCAATGGCGCTGGCGAGCTGCTCCTTACGGGAGGGGGCCGTCGCGGCCAGCATCGTGGCCATCTTGTGGAGCCGAAGGAGGTCTTCGGGGGCGTCAGGCGGCGGGGTGTGCTGCCGGCCCTGCGCCGCGATCAGGGCCGCGGCGCACAAGGCCGACCACTCGGAGGGACCGTCCGCGTTCGCGGGGTCGGGGCGTGCGGCCGGATCGGCGGACGCGTAGCCCGCTGCCAACTCCGGTGGCACCGACTCCGGATCGGCGACCCACACCGGGAAGAGCAGTGTGCCGGCCATGGCCCCCAAAGATCACGCACGTCGGGCCTCATCCAGACGAAGTCACGCTGGATGGAGGGAATGACGACACTGCCCTGCAGCAGGTTCTCAACCTGAGAAATGATCTTGTCGTTTGCAAGCCCCATCGCTGCCGCCCCCAATGTGCGGTGATCTACAGCACACACCATAACTGTCGTCGCGGCCCGCGGTCTTGTCCGCTGTACGGGACCACCCCGAGGCCTCGCTCAGATCGCCGCCCAGAGATTTTCCTGACGGGCGCGGACCCCCTACATGATCTCGCTATCGCACCAACAGCAACGGCCGCCTAACCGGCGGACCGTCCCGATCGACGGCGCGATGCCATCCTGCACGTCCCGACGCCCGAGTTCAGGCACCGTCGACACCACCGGCTTAGTCAAGAAAGGCCGCCAGAGCGGTCACGAACCACCCCCGATCGTCCAGCCACGGAAAGTGCCCCGCCCCGCTCTGCACGACCAGTTCGGCGCTCGGGAACAGCCCGGCGTACTGCTTCATCACGCGCGCAGGCCCGGCCACGTCGTACTCCCCCGCCAGCACAAGGACGGGCGAGGAAAACAGGGCGAGGTCGGAACGGGTGGCGTCGGGATCGAAGGCACCGTCGGAGGCGTACACAGCGGCGGCTTCGTCGTTGCGCTGTCGCTGTTCCGCCGCGCGGAGGGCACGGGCCTCGTCGTCCCACCGGCCGTACCAGAACGGGGCGACGGCGTCCCAGTCGCCGGCCGTCGCCCGGCCGGCCGTGATGGCTTCCAGGGACGCGTACGCCGGGGCGAACCACGGTTCGTTCCGGCGCAGGCGTGCCGTCTCCAGGCGGTCCTCGGCGGTGATGCCGAGGCCGNNCCGGGTGGCGGGCCGTGTACAGCGCGGCCAGATTCGCACCGGCGGAGTGCGCGAGCAGGTCCAGCCGCTCCAGCCCCAGTTCCTCGCGCAGCGCCTCGACATCGGCGACCTGCCGGTCACAGCGGTACGACGCCGTGTCCCGCGGCACGGCCGAACCGCCGGTACCCCGGAGGTCCAGCCGGATCAGGGTGCGGTGCGCGGTCAGGCCGCCCAGGTCCCCGAGGTAGACCGAGTCCTGCATCGGGCCACCGGGGAGACAGACCAGGGGCGGCCCGTCCCCCGTCACGTGGTAGGCGAGGGGGGTGCCGTCGGGGGCGGTGAAGGTGGGCTTGGGCGTGAGGTTGGCAGTAGGG
>NZ_MUKA01000474.1 GCF_002150735.1 Streptomyces africanus | reverse complement strand
GTTCGGGGCGGGGCCGGCCGGGGTCGTCCAACCAGTACGGGAGGGGCTGGGCTTCGGAAAGCGAACGAATCCACGTGTTCCGCTGGTTCATGGCGCTCGGGGCCATGATGTCAACTCCCTACGGTCATGCCTTTTGTCTGTTGCGGCGGTTACCGACGGCCATGGAGGCCAGGACGAGCAGGACGGCGACGACGAACATGGTCGTGCCGATGACATTGATCTGAACGGGTGTTCCGCGCTGCGCCGAGCCCCAGACGAACATGGGGAAGGTGACGGTCGAGCCGGCGTTGAAATTGGTGATGATGAAGTCGTCGAAGGAGAGGGCGAAGGCGAGCAGGGCGCCCGCAGCGATGCCCGGCGCCGCGATCGGCAGGGTGACCCGGACGAAGGTCTGGAACGGGCCGGCGTAGAGGTCCCGTGCCGCCTCCTCCAGTTTCGGGTCCATCGACATCACGCGCGCTTTGACGGCCGTGACCACGAAACTCAGGCAGAACATGATGTGCGCGATGAGGATCGTCCAGAAGCCGAGCTGGGCGCCCATGTTGAGGAACAGGGTGAGCAGCGAGGCGGCCATGACGACCTCGGGCATCGCCATCGGCAGGAAGATCAGCGAGTTCACGGCGCCGCGGGCGCGGAACCGGTAGCGGACCAGTGCGAAGGCGATGAGCGTGCCGAGGAGCGTGGCGCCGAGGGTCGCCCAGACCGCGATCTGGAGGCTGACCGACAGCGAACCGCAGAGATCGGAGACGCCGCACGGGTCTTTCCAGGCGTCCAGGGAGAACTGCTGCCATTGGTAGTTGAAGCGCCCCTTCGGTTTGTTGAAGGAGAACACCGTGACGATGACGTTCGGCAGGAGCAGATAGCCGAGCGTGAGCAGTCCCGCGATGACGACGAGATTTCTTTTCAGCCAGTTGACGAAGGGCATTTAGACCAGATCCTCCGTCCCGGACCTGCGGATGTAGAGGGTGACCATGAGGAGAATGGCCGCCATGAGAATGAAGGAGAGTGCGGCGGCGGTCGGATAGTCGAGCACTCTGAGGAACTGCGTCTGGATGACGTTGCCGACCATGCGGGTGTCCGTGGAGCCGAGGAGGTCGGCGTTGACGTAGTCGCCGGCCGCCGGGATGAAGGTCAGCAGCGTGCCGGAGACGACACCCGGCATCGACAGCGGGAAGGTGACCTTGCGGAAGGTCGTCCAGGGACGTGCGTACAGGTCGCCCGCGGCCTCGTGGAGCCGGCCGTCGATGCGCTCCAGCGAGGTGTAGAGCGGCAGGATCATGAACGGCAGGAAGTTGTACGTCAGTCCGCACACCACCGCGAGGGGTGTGGCCAGGACGCGGTCGCCGGCGGTCCAGCCGAGCCAGTCGGTGACGTCCAGGACGTGCAGCGTGTCGAGCGCGCCGACGAGCGGGCCGCCGTCCGCGAGGATCGTCTTCCAGGCCAGGGTGCGGATCAGGAAGCTGGTGAAGAACGGCGCGATCACCAGGATCATGATCAGGTTCCGCCAGCGGCCCGCCCGGAAGGCGATCAGATACGCGAGCGGGTAGCCCAGCAGCAGACACAGGATCGTGGCGGTGCCCGCGTAGAGCACCGAGCGGACGAACTGCGGCCAGTACGCGGACAGCGCGTCCCAGTAGGTGGCGAAGTGCCAGGTGACCTTGTAGCCCTCCTCCAGGGAGCCCGTCTGCACGGACGTGGAGGCCTGGTAGATCATCGGCAGCGCGAAGAAGACCACCAGCCAGAGGATGCCGGGGAGCAGCAGCCAGTACGGCGTCCAGCGGCCCCTGCGCTGCGGGGGCTTCGGCTCGGGCGCTTCCGGCGCGAGCGGCGGCGGTGCCTCGGTGAGTGTCGACATCAGGCCGCCTCTTCCACTCCGGCATCGGCGTCCTGGGCGGCGTCCAGGCCGAAGGTGTGGGCCGGGTTCCAGTGCAGGACGACCTCGGCGCCGGGCACGAGCCGGGGGTCGCGGTCGATGTTCTGGGCGTAGACCTCGAAGTCCGCACAGACCGGGCTGTCGACGACGTACTGCGTCGAGACGCCGATGAAGCTGGAGTCGGCGATCTTCCCGGTGATGCGGTTGCGGCCCTCGGGTATCTCGCCGGCGTCGTCCGCGTGGGTGAGGGAGATCTTCTCCGGGCGGACACCGACCAGGACCTTGCCGCCGGCGGTCGCGGGGGCGGAACACCGCGCCTCGGGCAGGACGAGCTTGCCGCCGCCCGCCTTCAGCACGATCTCGCCGCCGCTCCGGGAGTCGACCTCGGCCTCGATGAAGTTGGAGGTGCCGAGGAAGTTGGCGACGAAGGTGGTGTTCGGGTTCTCGTAGAGGTCGGCCGGCGAGCCGAGCTGCTCGACGCGGCCCGCGTTCATCACGGCGACCGTGTCGGCCATGGTCATGGCCTCCTCCTGGTCGTGCGTGACGTGGATGAAGGTGATGCCGACCTCGGTCTGGATGCGCTTGAGTTCGAGCTGCATCTGGCGGCGCAGCTTGAGGTCGAGGGCGCCGAGCGGTTCGTCGAGGAGGAGCACCTTGGGGTGGTTGATCAGCGCGCGGGCCACGGCGACGCGCTGCTGCTGGCCGCCGGAGAGCTGGTGCGGCTTCTTGCGGGCCTGCTCTCCGAGCTGGACGAGGTCGAGCATCTCCCCGACCTGCTTCTTCACCGATCTCAGGCCGCGCCGGCGCAGGCCGAAGGCCACGTTCTCGAAGATGTCGAGGTGCGGGAAGAGGGCGTAGGACTGGAAGACCGTGTTCACGGGCCGCTTGTACGGCGGGAGCGCGGTCACGTCCTGGCCGCCCAGCGACACGGTCCCGGCGGAAGGTTCCTCCAGGCCGGCGATCATGCGCAGGGTGGTGGTCTTGCCGCAGCCGGAGGCGCCGAGCAGGGCGAAGAAGGAGCCCTGGGGCACGGTCAGGTCGAGCGGATGGACGGCGGTGAAAGCACCGTAGGTCTTGGCTATGCCCGTGAGGCGGACGTCGCCGGTGGGGTCTGTCTGGTTCGTCATCTTGGGTCACGCCCCCGTCAGCTTCGCGAACTTCTCTTCGAACTCGGTCTCTTCCTTCGAGCTCAGCGAGCGGAAGGCGTGCGACTTGGCGGCCATGGCCTTGTCGGGGATGATCAGCGGGTTGTTCGCCGCGTCCTCGTCGATCTTCGCCAGTTCGGCCTTCACGCCGTCGACGGGGCACACGTAGTTGATGTACGCGGCGAGTTCGGCGGCCGGTTTCGGCTCGTAGTAGTAGTCGATGAGCCGCTCGGCGTTCGTCTTGTGACGGGCCTTGTTGGGGATCAGCAGGTTGTCGGTCGACGTCACGTAGCCGCTGTCCGGGATGAGGAAGTCGATGTCGGGGCTGTCCGCCTTGAGCTGGACGACGTCACCGGCCCAGGCGACGCAGGCCGCGAAGTCGCCGCTGGTCAGGTCCGAGGTGTAGTCGTTGCCGGTGAAGCGGCGGATCTGGCCCTTGTCGACAGCCTTCTGGAGCCGGGCGATCGCCGCGTCGTAGTCGTCGGCGGTGAAGTGCGCCGGGTCCTTGCCCATGTCGAGCAGGGTCATCCCGACGCTGTCGCGCATCTCCGACAGGAACCCGACCCGGCCCTTGAGCTTGGGGTTGTCCAGCAGATCGGACAGCGACGTCACCTCGACGCCGTCGAGGGCCTTCTTGTTGTACGCGATGACGGTCGAGATGCCCTGCCAGACGTACGAGTAGGCGCGGCCCGGGTCCCAGTCGGGGCTGCGGAACTGGGCCGAGAGGTTGGCGTAGGCGTGCGGCAGGTTGCTCGGGTCGAGCTTCTGCACCCAGCCCAGGCGGATGAGGCGGCCGGCCAGCCAGTCGGTGAGGACGATCAGGTCCCGCCCGGTGTCCTGGCCCGCGGCGAGCTGCGGCTTGATCTTGCCGAAGAACTCGTTGTTGTCGTTGATGTCCTCGGTGTACTTGACCTTGACGCCGGTGCGTTTGGTGAACTCCTCCAGCGTCGGATGGTGCTTGCCGCTGTCGTCGACGTCCATGTACTCGGTCCAGTTGGAGAAGCTCACGGTCTTCTCCTTGGCCGAGTGGTCCTCTGCGGAGACGCCGCCCTGCGACCGGCCCGCCGCCGGGATGCCGCAGGCGCTCAGCGTCCCGATGCCGCCGGCCGCCAGCGCCCCGCCCGCGGAGGCGCGCAGCAGCGACCGCCGGGTGAGGGCGGCCCTGCCGTTGGTGAGACTGCGCCGCATGGCGGCCACTTGGGCCGGGGACAGGCGGTCGGGCTCGTACTGCTCCATGCGCGTGGTGCCCTTTCGGAGGGTGGACGGCCGTTGGTCAGGCGGCCTGCAGACGACTATCGGTCCCCGAAGACGGTGCGGTGCCAGTCCTTGGCGGCCACCGCGGTGTTGTCGAACATGACGTGTTTGATCTGGGTGTACTCCTCGAACGAGTACGCGGACATGTCCTTGCCGTAGCCGGAGGCCTTATAGCCGCCGTGCGGCATCTCGCTGATGATCGGGATGTGGTCGTTGACCCACACACAGCCCGCCTTGATCTCGCGCGTGGCCCGGTTCGCCCGGTACACGTCCCGGCTCCACGCGGAGGCGGCCAGCCCGTACGGGGTGTCGTTGGCGAGCGCGATGCCCTCGTCGTCGGTGTCGAACGGCAGCACGACCAGGACCGGCCCGAAGATCTCGGACTGGACGACCTCGCTGTCCTGGGCGGCGTCCGCGATGAGGGTGGGCCGGTAGTAGGCGCCCTTGGCCAACTCGCCCCCTGGTACTTCTCCGCCGGTCACCACGCGCGCGTAGGAACGCGCCCGGTCGACGAATCCGGCGACCCGGTCGCGCTGGACGTGCGAGACGAGCGGGCCGAGGTCGGTGCCGGCGGCGAACGGGTCGCCGAGCCGGACGGTCTCCATGAGTGCCGCCGTCCGCTCCACGAAGGCGTCGTACAGCGGTCGCTGCACGTACGCGCGCGTGGCGGCCGTGCAGTCCTGCCCGGTGTTGATGAGCGCGCCGGCGACCGCGCCGTGGGCGGCGGCCTCCGGGTCGGCGTCGTCGAAGACCACGAAGGGTGCCTTGCCGCCGAGCTCCAGGTGGAGGCGCTTGACGGTGGCGGTGGCGATCTCGGCGACGCGCCTGCCGACGGCGGTGGAGCCGGTGAAGGAGGTCATGGCCACGTCGGGGTGGCCGACGAGGTGCTCACCGGCCTGACTGCCGGTGCCGGTGACGATGTTGATCACGCCGTCCGGGATCCCGGCGTCCGTGGCCGCCTGGGCGAAGAGCAGCGAGGTCAGCGGGGTGAGCTCGGCGGGCTTCAGGACGATGGTGTTGCCCGCCGCGATCGCCGGCAGGACCTTCCACGCGGCCATCTGGAGGGGGTAGTTCCAGGGTGCGACGGAGCCGACGACACCGATGGGCTCGCGCCTGACGTACGAGGTGTGGTCCCCGGAGTACTCACCGGCGGACTGCCCCTGGAGCAGCCGTGCGGCACCGGCGAAGAAGGCGGTGTTGTCGATCGTCCCCGGGACGTCGAACTCCCGGCTCAGCTTCAGCGGCTTGCCGCACTGGAGCGACTCAGCACGGGCGAAGTCCTCGGCGCGGTCGGCCAGGACCGCGGCGAACCGGTGCAGGGCGTCGGACCGCTCGCCGGGCGTGGCCGCGGCCCAGCCCGGGAAGGCCTCGCGGGCGGCTGCGACGGCCCGGTCGACGTCGGCCGTGCCCGCCAGGTCGTAACGGAGCACCTCCTCGCCCGACGCCGGGTCGACGACCGCGTGCGTGCGGCCGGAGGTACCCCGGGTCAGGCGCCCGGCGATGTACTGCGCGCCCTGCGCGAAGCGCTCCTCGGCCGGGAATCGGTCCGCGGCGGCGTTGCCCGGGTTGTGCATGTCGCTCTCCTCCGTGTCCCCGTGGTGGGGCCGGCGTGGCTCAGGCTCGATTTGAGTGCCGATCCTGACAGAGGTATGGCATGCCAACAAGGGATTCCGTTGTTGATTTTTGGTTACGCGACGGAATCTGTCGACCAGGTGTCGAGTTGGCCGTGCCGAGGCAGGACGGTGTGTCAGTGGTGCGTGCCAGACTCGCGTGCATGGAGGAGATCACGGGGGCGGTCCGTTCCCGGGACGCCCTGATCAGGGCGGTCCGTACGGGGACAAGGATCAAGTATCTGCATTTCTGGGGGCACCGGCCGCGGCCTGACGGCCGGATCGGGGCGAGCTGTCTGAGCCAGTGGTGGCCGGCGCCGTTCGCGGTGGACGGCGTGGCGTACGCGACGGCCGAGCACTGGATGATGGCGGGCAAGGCCCGGCTCTTCGAGGACGCGGCGGCGGAGCGGGCCGTCCTGGCCGCCGCGCATCCCGCCGAGGCGAAGAAGGCCGGGCGGCTCGTGCGCGGGTTCGACGAGGCGATATGGGAGCGGGAGCGGTTCCGGATCGTCGTGGAGGGCAGCGTCCACAAGTTCGGCGCGCATCCCGAGCTGCGGGAGTTTCTGCTGGGCACGGGTGATCGAGTGCTGGTCGAGGCGAGTCCGGTGGACCGCGTCTGGGGCATCGGGCTGGCCGCGGACGACGAGGCGGCGGCGGATCCGGAGCGGTGGCGGGGGCCGAATCTGCTGGGCTTCGCGCTGATGGAGGCGCGGGAGCGGCTGCGCGGGTGACGAGTGGGGGGCCGGCCCACCGGACCGGCCCCCTCGTGAAGCAGCGACGTCAGGCAGCCGCGCCGAGCCCGCCCATGATGCTGGCGAAGAGCAGGAAGCCCAGCAGCGGAAGGATCACGGTGGCGATGATGCCGCAGACCAGTCCGGCGGTCGCCGCACCCTTGTTGGTGGCCTCACCCCGTGTGGCCTTGCCCCGGCCGATGGCGCCGAAGATGATCGCGAGGATGCCCAGGATCACGCCGAAGAACCACAGCAGGAAGGTCACGCTGCACACCACGCCGATGATGCCCAGCACCAGACCCGTGGTTCCCATGCCGTTGCTCGGCT
>NZ_MUKA01000473.1 GCF_002150735.1 Streptomyces africanus | reverse complement strand
GCGTAGGGGAAACGCCCGGTTACATTCCGAACCCGGAAGCTAAGCCTTACAGCGCCGATGGTACTGCAGGGGGGACCCTGTGGGAGAGTAGGACGCCGCCGAACAATTATTGGGAAAACCCCCGCATCTTCGGATGCGGGGGTTTTCTGCGTTTATGGGCCTCTTGCGAGGGGCCCTTACCGTCACAGGCGTCCAGCCGCCTTCAATGCCAAATACGCGTCTGCCAGTGCCGGCGCCAGGTCGTCCGGTGTCGCGTCCACGACCGTCACGCCGTGGCGGCGGAGTTGTTCTGCCGTGCGATGACGTTCGGACTGGGCCTGGGCGGCTGCGGCTGCCTCGTACACGGCGTCGACGTTTCCGCGGGCCTTGGCCATTTCGGTGATGTGCGGGTCCGCTACTGATGCCAGCAGGACCGTGTGGCGCTGGGTGAGCTGGGAGAGGACCGGGAGGAGGCCCTCTTCGATGGGGGCCGCGTCCAGGCTCGTGAGGAGCACGATCAGGGAGCGGCGGGGGGACGTGCGCAGGGCTGTGGCCGTGAGGCCTCGGGCGTTCGTTTCGACGAGCTCGGGTTCCAGTGTGGCCATGGCGTTGACCAAGGACGGAAGGACGTCGCCCGCCGTGCGGCCCTGGACGAGGGCGCGGACTTTGCGGTCGTAGGCGAGGAGGTCGACGCGGTCGCCGGCGCGGGAGGCGAGGGCTGCGAGGAGCAGCGCCGCGTCCATGGAGGCGTCGAGGCGGGGTGCGTCGCCCACGCGGCCTGCCGAGGTGCGGCCGGTGTCGAGGACCAGGAGGATGTGGCGGTCGCGTTCCGGGCGCCAGGTGCGTACGGCGACCGTGGACTGGCGGGCGGTGGCGCGCCAGTCGATGGAGCGGGTGTCGTCGCCGGGGACGTACTCGCGCAGGCTGTCGAATTCGGTGCCCTCGCCGCGGGTGAGCAGACTGGTACGGCCGTCCAGTTCGCGAAGGCGGGCCAGTTTGGAGGGCAGGTGCTTGCGGCTGGCGAAGGGGGGCAGGACGCGTACCGTCCAGGGGGCTTTGTGGGTGCCCTGGCGCGAGAAGAGGCCGAGGGGGCCGTAGGAGCGGATGGTGACCCGGTCGGCTTGGCGGTCGCCTCGGCGGGTGGGGCGCAGGCGGGTCGTCACGCGTCGGCGTTCGCCCGCGGGGACCGCGAGGCGATGGCGGGAGGCCGCCGTTTCCATGCCCGGCTGCCAGGCGCTCGGCGGCCAGGCGTCGCGGAGTCGGGCACGCAGGGGGCGGCGGGACGGGTTGGTGATGGTCAGGGTCACGTCCGCGGTGTCGCCGAGGCGCACGGAGGTGTCGCCGGACCGGGTGAGCCCCAGGCGTCGTACGGGGGCGGCCAGGGCGAAATCGCAGGCGCAGGCCACGGCCAGGGGCGCGTTGACCGCCAGGATGCCCGTCCAGCTGGGTTCCCAGATGCCTACGGGGAGGGAGCCCAGGGCTGCGAGGAGGGCGGCGCGTCCGGTGAGTGCCATCAGCGGGGGACGGGGACGTGGGAGAGGATCGCGTTGATGACGGAGTCGGCCGTCACGCCTTCCATTTCGGCCTCCGGGCGGAGCTGTACGCGGTGGCGGAGGGTGGGGAGGGCGAGGGCCTTCACGTCGTCGGGGATGACGTAGTCGCGGCCGGTCAGCCAGGCCCAGGCGCGGGCGGTGGCCAGGAGGGCCGTGGCGCCTCGGGGGGAGACGCCCAGGGTGAGGGACGGTGACTCGCGGGTGGCGCGGCAGATGTCGACCACGTAGGCGGTGATCTCCGGGGAGATCGTCGTCTTGGCGACGGCGGCGCGGGCTGCTTCCAGGTCGGCTGGGCCCGCCACGGGGCGTACGCCGGCGGCGTGCAGGTCGCGTGGGTTGAAGCCCTCGGCGTGGCGGGTGAGGACGTCGATCTCGTCCTGGCGGGAAGGGAGGGGGATGGTGAGTTTGAGGAGGAAGCGGTCCAGCTGGGCTTCGGGGAGGGGGTAGGTGCCCTCGTACTCCACCGGGTTCTGGGTCGCGGCGACCAGGAACGGGTCGGGGAGGGGGCGAGGGGTGCCGTCGACCGTGACCTGGCGTTCCTCCATGGCTTCCAGGAGGGACGACTGGGTCTTGGGAGGCGTGCGGTTGATCTCGTCGGCGAGGAGCAGGTTGGTGAAGACCGGGCCGGGCTGGAAGGAGAACTCGGCGCTGCGGGTGTCGTAGACCAGGGAGCCGGTCACGTCGCTCGGCATCAGGTCGGGGGTGAACTGGACGCGCTTGGTGTCGAGTTCGAGGGCGGAGGCGAGGGCGCGGACCAGGAGGGTCTTGGCGACGCCGGGGACGCCTTCGAGGAGGACGTGGCCGCGGCAGAGGAGGGCGACGACGAGGCCGGTCACGGCGGGGTCCTGGCCGACCACGGCCTTGGCGATCTCGGCGCGCAGGGCCTCCAGGGCGGCTCGGGCGGCGCCCGGGTCCCCGGTCTTCCCGGCGTTGTCAGTGGTCGGGTCCATCATGGACGGCGTACCTCTCTTTCGAGGGCGTCGAGTCGGTCGGCGAGTGCGATGAGTGCTGCGTCGTCGCTGGGCGGTGGCCCGAAGAGCAGAGTGTGCAGGTCCTGGCCGTCGCCGTGGAGGTGGGCGGACAGGGCGGGGAGCAGGGCCTCGGGCGTGTGCGCCTGGGTGACGGGGACGCCTGTGAGGGGGGCGAGGCGGGTGCGGGTGGTGGAGCGAAGAGCGTTGGCCGCGCGGTCGCGCGCGTCGGCCTTGCGGTAGAGGCGGGCTCGGCCTTCGGCGGTTTCGGAGGCGCGGATCGCGACGGGGAGTTTTTCGGGCACGAGGGGGCCGAGCCGGCGTGCCCGCCAGAGGGCGGCCAGGGCTGCGGCGATGAAGAGTTGCAGGGTGCCCCAGAGCCAGCCCGAGGGGAGCAGGTCGAAGAAGCTGCGTTCGTCGTCGGTGCCGGTGGCCGACGTGTCGGAGAGCGAGGGGAGGTACCAGACCAGATGGGGGCGGGAGCCGAGGAGCTGGAGGGCGAGCGAGGCGTTGCCCTGCTTGTCGAGGCGGTCGTTGAGGAGGATGTCGGGCGCGCCGAGGACGACGGTGTCGCCGTCCCCGGTCGCGTCCGGGATGCGCAGCAGGGTGGCCAGGCGCTCGCTGGGGTAGCACGCGTCGGCGGTGAGGTGGGTGGTGGTGTAGCGGACGCCGCCCGTGTCGGCGGTGCCCGCGCGCCGGGCGGCGGGCAGGCCGCAGTCGGGGGAGAGCGTGGAGTCGAGGCTGGTGGCGGGGTCGGCGGTGACGCCGGGGGCGAGTCGCTCGACGGACGCGCTGCCGGAGGCGACCAGGATGGTGCGGCCGCGGGAGTCGGTGAACGCGTTGTGCAGCCGGGTCTGCTGACCGCGGGTCAGCAGGTCGGGGACGGCAACCAGGAGGGTCGTGTCCGGGCCTGCTGCGGCGGCTGCTTCGTCGAGGGTGGTGACCACGCGTGTGTCCACGCCCCGGTCGGCGAGGAGTTCGGCGACGGCGCGGCTGCCGCCCGGGTCGGCGGAGCGCGGGTCGAGTTCGCCGTGCCGGGCGTCGGAGCGGAGCACGGCGATCGCGATGGCCCCGACCAGGAGCAGCACGAGGGCGAGCGCGATGCCGCGCGCGCGGGTCCAGACCTGGCGGGCGGTGGGCGAGGCCGAGGTGGACGGGAGCGTGGCCTCGGTGGTCATTCGGCGGCTCCCTGGGGGCGGTTGGGGGCCGTGCTGTGGGCGCTGCTCGCGGCGAGCTGGGGTTTGGTGCGTTCCAGGTCGCGGTCGAGGTCGGCGATGCGGTGGTACGACTGCTCGGTCGCCGACCGGCCGCCGTATGTCACGTCGTCGAAGTCGCGGGCGGCGGCGCGCAGTCGGTCGGTGTGGGCGGGCAGGGCCCGGCCGGCTTCGGCGGCGGCCTCGTCGGCGGTGCGGCCGGGGCGGATGTCGAGGAGGGCGCGTTCTTCCAGGGCGCGGACGAGGGCGCGCATGCGTTCCTGGACGGCCTGGTTCCAGTGGCCTTGGGCGGCGTGTGCCTCGGCGGCCGCTCGGTGGTCGGCGGCGCTGCGGGGGCGGTCGTCGAACAGCGTGGCGGACGAGGTGGGTTGGCGGCGGGGGGTGCCCAGGCGCCACCACAGGGCGGCCAGGATCGCGACGACGGCCAGGATGATGACGGCCAGTCCGAGTGTTCCGCCGGGTGTGGCGGTCGAGGCGGCGTTGAACAGTTTGTCGAGCCAGTCCCAGAAGGCGTCGAGGGCGCGCTGGAACAGGCTGGGGTCGTTCTCGTGGTACACGCGCTTCGACAGCTCGCGCCGGGCCGCATCGCGCGCGGGGTCGCGCGGGGTGGTGAGCGGCGGTTCGTCGGCGGAGCGTGCCGACGGCAGCACTGAGGTGCCGTCGGCGCGCAGCATGGTGCGTATGGCGGCGCGTGGCAGCGCCGATGTGAGAACGTCCCCCGCCCAGCTCACCGCATCAGCTCCCCGGGACGGCGCCGGGGGCGGTGGAGCCGTAGTCCTGGACACCGGCGGCGCGGGCCAGTTCGAGGTCGAGGGCCTCGCGGCGGATGCGCTGGTCGATGTAGAGGAGCACGGTGACGCCGGCCGTGATCGGGAACGTGATCATGGAGCCGATCACCGCGCCGATGCCGCTGACGATGAGGAAGGTCCAGCCGAGGCTGGAGCCGCCGCTGTTGAGCCAGCCGGTGATGCCATCGCCGCTGAGGGCCGCGGCGAGGAAGGTGAACGGGATGACGATGATCGAGGCGACGACGTTCGCGATGATCGTGGCGAGCAGCTGGATGCCGAAGATCCGCCACCAGGTGCCCCGGACCAGCTTCGTGGAGCGGCTCATCGCCTTCTTGATGCCCTGCTTCTCCAGCATCAGGGCGGGCGAGGCCAGGGAGAAGCGGATCATCAGCCAGAGGGCGACGAGGCCGGCGCCGA
>NZ_MUKA01000472.1 GCF_002150735.1 Streptomyces africanus | reverse complement strand
CCAGGTCGACGGCGACCGGCTCAACGACTTCGCCGACCGAGCCGCCAGCCAGGCCGCCACCGTGCAGGAGCCCGCGGGCAGCGGCCTCGGCTCCCCCGAGCCGCCGCCCGCCCCGGACACCCCGGCCAAGGCCCCCCGGTCCCGCTCGCGCGGCGGCGCGACCCGCACGGGGAAGGCGTCCGCCGCGAAGGGCTCCTCGCGCACGATCAAGGCGAAGTTCCCCGGACGCTGCCAGTGCGGCCGTTCCTACGCGGCCGGTGAGTCCATCGCCAAGAACGACAGCGGCTGGGGCCACCCGGAGTGCCGCGCGGGAGCGACCGTCTGATCACGCGTCGAGCGTGTAGTGCGCCGTGTGGTCCAGCAGATCCGCCGGGCTCGTGTCGTGCCACGGCCGCATCGTCTCGCGCAGATCGATGACGTTCGGCGTGCCCGCGGCCGGCAGATAGCCGGAGCCGGGATGCCGCCGCTGCCACTCGGCCCACAGCTTGTCGATGAACGCGTGGTGCAGCCAGAACACCGGGTCGTTGGGGGAGACCCACGCGAGCACCGTCGACGCCCTGGTGGAGCGTTACGCGCCGGCCGTGCAGGCGCACCTCACGCCTCAGCGCCCCGCGCACCTCACCTCTTCGCGCCCTGGCCGAAGAGCCGGTGCAGGAAGGCGTTGCCGTACACGCGGTGCGGGTCCAGCCGGTCCAGTACCGCGTCCGCCTCGGCCCACTCGGCCGTGCCGACCGCGGCCGGCACCACCGTGTCCAGTACCTCCTGGTCGCTCCATACCTCGTCGTCCGTGTACGCCCACCCCTTGGACCACTCCACCCTGGTCAGGGCGGACCCGCCGTCGTACGCGCGCAGCAGGTACCGCTCGATCTCGCGCAGGAACGCCTCCGCGTCCGGCGTGCCCGGCAGCGTCAGGATGTCCAGCCACACGGCCGTGTCCCACTCGGGGTGGTCCGCGCGTGGCCGCAGTGCCGACAGCAGTGGCGCGCGGGCCCCGGCCACCCCGCAGTCGCCGGGGTCGTCCAGTCCGGTCACCCGGATCTCCACCGACCCGTTGACCGGGAAGCTGCCCCGGGCCGCGTACGCCGTCAGCCGCTCCCGGTAGAACGCGGCGAACTCTGAGACGACCTGCTGCACCCGGTCCCTGGACGTGAGCACGGCGTAGCCGTTCGCGTGGACCCGCAGTGTGGTCGGCTTCAGGTAGAGCAGGGTGTTCTTGGACGGCCCCCAGATGTCGCCGGAGAGCGTCGCCGCCAGCCCGAGGGCGGCCGCGTCGTACTGCGCGGTGCCGAGCAGCGGCGCCAGATACCAGGCCGCCTCCGACGTCATCCGGTCGACCAGCTCCGCCACCGGGGCCGGGACGTTGTCGGAGAACGGGTAGTTGTACGGCCGCCTCACGTGCCGTGAGGTCAGCGGCCGGGTGGGGGAGACGCTCCACACCTTCAGCCAGGGGTGCTCGGTGAAGGCGAACCAGATCGCCTCGGCCCGTCCGGCTTCCTCCAGGAAGCTCGCGAACGTGTGGCGTCCGTTCCCGGTGCCGGGCGCGGCGAACAGTTCGCCGGCCGGGATGTCCGTCCGGCTCACGCACCGCAGAGCGGTGTTGGCGCCCACCCGCAGCACGACCTCGGTCACCAGGGACCGCCCGAGATGGGTCAGCAGCGCGGCGCAGTCCGTCTCGTCACGGTGGAACGTGCGCAGCGCGTACGCGCCGGCCCGGGAGTCCCACACCACGGCCGTCAGGGACAGGATCAGGTTGCTCAGCGAGCCGTACGTGTGCCCCGGCGGGCGCCGCTCGTCCCGTGCGGGAACGGCGGTGCCGTGCGCGTCGATCGCCAGGGCGCCGCCCAGGGTGAGCACACCGGGAGCGGGCGTCGCCGTGACCCCGAGGCCATGCTCTTCCAGGAAGGTGAGCAGGGCCTCCATGGTCACGCCGGTGCCGGCGCGTACGGCGGCCGGCGAGTCCAGGGCGAGGCCGGTCAGGTGCGGCGCGGTGTCGACGAGGAGGACGGGTGCGCCGGACGGCGTCCCCTCCGTCACCGTCAGGGGCGACCAGCCGTGCGAGGCGCCCCGGGCGCGCACCCGCCACCCGTGCCGCCAGGCCCAGTTGACGACGTCGACCACCTGGCCGGGGCTTCCCGGCGCACAGGCCCACAGGCCGTCGGCGGTGATCTCGCCGACCCAGTTCCGGTACGCCGAGCGGTACAGCGCGACGTCCGCCGGGAAGTCCGGCAGCTCCGCCGCGGCGGCGGCCGGATCCGCCGGCAGCCCCGGCACGGCGGCCAGCGCGGCAGCGGTGAGAAGGAAACCCCGGCGCGACCAACGCGCCTCACCCGACGGGAAGTTGCTCACTGGACCAGTTGTCACATCGAGCCACGCTAGGGGCCCGTTGACACGTGACATATCCCTGCCGACTCTATTCACTCGTGTGAGTGAATCGGGTGGGGTCGGCGCCCGGAGCGAGATGTTCCGCGCGCGGCCGTGACGGATGACAGACTGACGCCCATGGACGAGCGCACATTCGACAGGTCGGGCCAGCACGCCTCCGTCATCGGTCTCGGTACATGGCAGCTGGGCGCCGACTGGGGAGACGTCGACGACAAGGAAGCCCTCGCGGTGCTGGAGGCGGCGGCCGAGGCCGGGGTGACCTTCTTCGACACCGCCGACGTCTACGGCGACGGCCGCAGCGAGCAGACCATCGCCGCGTTCCTCAGCGGCAGGCCGGACCTGCACGTCCTGGTCGCCACCAAGATGGGCCGCCGGGTCGACCAGATCCCGGAAAACTACGTGCTCGACAACTTCCGCGCCTGGAACGACCGCTCCCGGCGCCACCTCGGCGTCGACCGTATCGACCTGGTGCAGCTGCACTGCCCGCCGACGCCCGTCTACTCCACGGACGAGGTGTTCGACGCCCTCGACACCCTGGTCGAGGAGGAGCGGATCGCCGCGTACGGCGTCAGCGTCGAGACCTGCGCGGAGGCGCTGACCGCGATCGCCCGGCCGAACGTGGCCAGTGTGCAGATCATCCTCAACCCGTTCCGCATGAAGCCCCTGCGCGAGGTGCTCCCGGCCGCGCGCGAGGCGGGCGTCGGCATCATCGCCCGCGTGCCGCTGGCCTCCGGCCTGCTGTCGGGCAAGTACACGCGGGACACGGTCTTCCCGGAGAACGACCACCGCACCTACAACCGGAACGGCGAGTCCTTCGACGTGGGCGAGACCTTCTCCGGCGTCGACTACGGCACCGGCGTCGAGGCCGCCGCCGAGTTCGCCGCGCTCGCTCCGGAGGGGTACACCCCGGCCCAGCTGGCCCTGCGCTGGATCATCGACCAGCCCGGTGTCACGACCGTGATCCCCGGCGCCCGTTCACCCGAGCAGGCCCGCGCCAACGCGGCCGCCGCCCGCCTGCCGGAGCTGTCCGGCGAGACGCGGGCGGCGATCCGTGACCTCTACGACCGGCGGATCAGGGACCAGGTGGAAACCCGCTGGTGAGGCGCGCCCTCAGGGCACCAGGAGCAGCTGCCTCTCCTGCTCCTGGTCGCCGGAGGCGACACCGTCGTCGCGGGACGTGAAGGCCCGGGTGAGCGTGTCGCTCGCCCGCCGCACCGCCTCCGGGGTGCCCTGCACCGTGACGGTCACCGGGGCGGACAGGCGCTCGGCGCCCGACCCGGCGCTCCCGGCCGGAGGTGCGTCCCCGTCGCCGTCGAAGGTCGCCATGTGCACGGTCGCGTTCTCGTCGGCGGGCAGCTCGTCCGGCGCCCCGAACGTGCCTTCCAGGGTCCGGACGACCGCTCGTGCGTCGTCGGCACCCCCGCCGCTGAGCGTGACGGTGAGCTGCGTACCGGACATGCGTCCACGACCTCCTCGGGCTGTGCGTCAGTCGCCGTCCGTGTAACCGTCCGCTGATCGCTCAAACCGCCGTGCGGGCCGGGACGACGGCCGCTTACGGGGAACCCGCGTGAGACAAGCACCCACGTCTCACACCGGGGAGTCACAGTGGCGGACACGGCAGACGGCGCGCCCAGGCGCCGGGGGCGCAACGAGACGGAGGAGGAGAGAGCGGACCGGATGTGGCAGGAACTCATCCAGGAGGTCCGCGTGGCCCAGATGGGCGTGCAGATCCTGTTCGGCTTTCTGCTCACCGTGGTGTTCACCGACAAGTACGACGACCTGACCGACACGGACCAGCTGATCTACCTCGTGACGGTCGTCCTCGGCGCGTGCGCGACCGGGGCGCTCATCGGGCCGGTCTCCCTGCACCGTCTCGTCTCCGGGCGGCGCGTCAAGCCCCAGGCGGTGCGGCTGGCCTCCCGGCTGACCCTGCTCGGCCTCGTGCTGCTGCTCGCCACGACGACCGCCTCACTGCTGCTGATCCTGCGCGTGGCGACGCACGACGGCTTCGTGCCCTACCTCGTCGCCGGAGTGGTCGGCTGGTACCTGCTGTGCTGGTTCGCCCTCCCTCTGTGGGTCCGGCGCCGCCACACCTCGAAGTGAGGGCCTGCGGTGGTGCCCGCGCCCGACCGCGGACACCACCGCAGGTTCCGTTCGTCAGCGGGGAACGCCCCGGATCAGCCCCCGGCGATGACGTCCGCCAGGAAGTCGTCGACGCGGACCTCCTCGCGGCCGGGCGGGACCATCTCGTGGGTCTCCCGCAGGAACGCCGCGAACGCCGGGGCCCACGCGAACACCACCGCGTGGTGCCGGCCGCCGTCGGGGCGGGCGTCACCGAAGAACTCCAGGCGCAGCTCCTGCCACATGCCGTGCGACTCGGGGCGCATCCGCACGTCCCCCACCCCGACCGGACGCCGCAGCGCCTCGCCGAGCATCTCCCGGTCCAGCTGCCAGCGGGCGAGGACACGGCCGTCGTGGCTGAAGACGACGGTGACGGCGAAGGGGTCCGCGGCGTCGTAGCTCAGGTGGGCGAGCACGGAGAAACGGTCCGTGTCACCTGCCTGGAGCTGCACCACCAGGGTCTTGTGCACGAAGGAGTTCACGAGAGGGCCTCCGGGAAGAACCAACCGACGTAGAGCCCTCTAGTACCCCCCACACGCACAAGATGCTCAGCCCTCCGGGTGATTCCCCCGGGCACCGCGCAGGGACTCGATGCACACGGCCACGGCCCGCTGGAGCTCCTCCAGGCGCTCGACCATGTCGTCCTCGTAGAACTCCCCGGCGTCGTCGAAGGTCAGTTCCTCGAACACCTTGGTCGCTTTCTGGAGGCTGCTGTAGAACTTCGTGCGCCGTTCCCGCACCCGCAGTCCCGGGTCGGTCTCCACGGTCTCGACGACGAGGGACTTCATGGTGTCGTACGCCTCGGCGGCCCACTCGCCGGCGTCCTCGTCCTCGTCCAGCTCGTCGATGAGCGACAGGTGCCGCTCGGCCTCCTGGCGGAGCTCGGCCGGTGCGTCCAGGGTCTGCCCCGCGGGCGTCTTGATCTGGCCCGACTCGGCGATCTGGCGCACGTATCCGATCCGGTCGGCCGCCCTGCTCTCGCCGGCGACGGCCTTCTTCAGCTCGTCGGTGCGCACGACGTCACGGGCCAGCTCCGACTGGAGTTCCGGGTCCTCCCGGACCCGGTCCAGCAGGGCCTGGCGGGCCGCGCGGGCGGTGGCGGGGTCGGCGAGGATCGCGGCGCGCAGAGCGGTGGGGTTCTCCGCGACCTCCAGCGCCTTCGTGGGCCGGATGCCCTCCGCCTCGGCGGCCTCGGCGATGGCGGTGCCGCGCTCGGACGTGGCGCCGGAGCGGGAGACGTAGTAGCTCAGCCACACGTCGGCGTCCGGCAGTTCCACCTCCTGACCCGGCGTCAGCGCCTCGAAGTGCGGGACCAGCCCGTCGTCGGCCGCCCGGTCCCACGCCTTGTAGTAGCGCATGACCCGCTCCGGGGAGCACCCGGCGAGCTCCGCGAACTCCTTCGCCGACACCTTCGGCGTCTCGTCCGCGCCCTGCCCGCCGGGCCGCACGCTGCGCGCCACTTTCAGTCCGAAGGCCCACCCTCCGGTCCGGGCGTACGCCCCGAACTCCCGCGCGTCCCGCGCGATCGGCTCGCAGACGGGTGCCGGGGAGGTTTCGGGCGGGGTGATCGCTAGGGTCACGGACGACTCTCCTGAACAGGCTGGCCGGTTGAGTATGTGCGGCTCGGCAGCCTATACGTGCCCGTGGACCGGGCCGGCCCGGGAGGGGGAGGACCTCAGCCGAACGCGTCGCGCAGGGCGGGCAGCAGGGTCTTCTCCGACCAGTCCAGGTACGCCGGCTGCGACTCGCCGCCGATCTGGACCAGGGCGATCTCGGTGAAACCCGCCTCGGCGTACGGGCGCACGGCCTCGACGAACGCGTCCGGGTCGTCACCGCACGGGATCGAGTCGGCCACGTCGTCGGGCGTGACGAACTGGGTCGCCGCCTCGAAGGAATCCGGGTGCGGCAGCTCCGAGTTGACCTTCCAGCCGCTGCCGAACCAGCGGAACTGGGAGTGGGCGCGCTTGATCGCCGTGTCCCGGTCGGCGTCGTAGCAGACCGGCAGCTGGCCCACGCGGGGCTTGCCCTCGCCGCCGTGCCGGTCGAACGCCTCCAGCAGCCCCGCCTTGGGCTCCGTGGCGATCACCAGATCGCCCAGCCGGCCCGCGAGCTCGCACGACTGCTCCCCGGAGACGGCGATGCCGATGGGCGGCGCCGTCTCCGGCAGGTCCCACAGCCGGGCCGACTCCACGTCGAAGTGCGTGCCCCGGTGGTTGACGTGGCCGCCCTTGAAGAGGGCGCGGATGATCTCCACCGCCTCCTCGAACATCTCGTGCCGTACGTCGACGGACGGCCAGCCGCCGCCCACCACGTGCTCGTTGAGGTTCTCGCCGGAGCCGAGCCCCAGCCGGAACCGCCCCTCGGACAGCAACTGGACCGTCGCCGCCTTCTGCGCCACCACCGCCGGGTGGTAGCGGAACGTCGGGCACGTCACGTACGTCATCAGCGGGATACGTGACGTGG
Organism: Streptomyces africanus; assembly: GCF_002150735.1. GTDB lineage: Bacteria > Actinomycetota > Actinomycetes > Streptomycetales > Streptomycetaceae > Streptomyces > Streptomyces africanus. The sequence goes on along the minus strand of NZ_MUKA01000472.1, from coordinate 2,005 downwards.
CCTGGGCGGCCGCACCGAGCACCGCCCACGCGTAGGGCGAGTGACCCTGCGAGCGCAGCCACGGGAAGTAGTGGTCGGAGGTCACCGAGAAGTCAAAGCCCGCATCCTCGGCCCGCACCACATGGTCGACGAGCTCGCGGGGGCCGGCCTGCTCGGTCATCATCGTGTATCCGATTTGCACCATAACCGCCGAGTCCCCTGACAGCAGGCGTGAAAACTGCTCGATCAAGGTCCGCCTGCGGGGCAGGATGCCCTCATGAGTGCCTTCTCTCTGCCTGCGGACAGCCCCGCCGCCCAGGGCGTCGACGCGTCCGGTGTCCACGCCTTCCTCGACGCCCTCGAAGCGCATCCGGAGATCGAGCCGCACAGCCTGATGATCATGAGGCACGGCAGGCTGGCCGCCTCCGGCTGGTGGGCGCCGTACACCCCCGACCGCCCCCACCTGCTGTACTCGCTCAGCAAGAGCTTCACCGGGACCGCCGCCGCCCTGGCCGAGGCCGAGGGCTTGCTCGACTTCGACGCGCCGGTGATCTCCTACTTCCCGGAGCTCGCTGCCGAGATCACCGACCCGCGCAGCCGGGCCATGCTCGTCCGGCACGTGGCGTCCATGGCGAGCGGCCACGAGCGGGAGACCATCGACGAGGTCTACGCGCTGGACAAGCAGGAGCCCGTGCGCGGGTTCCTGCTGCTGCCGCCGGACCGCGACCCCGGCACCGTCTTCGCCTACAACCAGCCCGCCACCTACACCCTCGCCGCGATCGTCCAGCGGGTGACCGGGCAGCCGCTCACCGCCTATCTGCGGCCCCGGCTGCTGGATCCGCTGGGCATCGGCGAGGTGTTCTGGCAGCGTGACCGCGCCGGCCGCGAGATCGGCTACAGCGGTCTGCACGCCACCACCGACGCCATCGCCCGGCTCGGCGAGCTGTACCTGCGCGACGGGGTGTGGGAGGGCGAGCGGCTGCTGCCCGAAGGATGGGTGGCCCGGGCCACGCGCCCGCACATACCCACCGCCGGAGCCATGGGCGACGAGAACCGGCAGGACTGGGACCGGGGCTACGGATACCAGTTCTGGATCTCCCGCCACGGCTACCGGGGCGACGGCGCCTACGGCCAGTTCTGCCTGGTGCTGCCCGAGCAGGACGCGGTGATCGCGATGACCGCGGCGACCGTGCGGATGCAGGACGTCCTGAACCTGGTCTGGCAGCACCTGCTGCCCGCCTTCGGCCCCGAGCCGCTGCCCGGCCGCGAGAGCGCCGACAAGGCCCTGCGGGAGCGCCTCGCCGGGCTCGCGCTCGCGCCCGCCCCGGGCAGGCCGGCACCCCCGGACGCGACGGAGGAATGGTCGGCAGCCGAGTTCAGGTCCTCCGACGGGGACGGTCCCGCTCTGTCGGCCGGGCTCGTACCGGACGCGGACGGCTGGACGCTCCGGCTCACCGAGGGCGAGCACCGGCTGGACCTGCGGATCGGAGCGGAGGGCTGGACGGTGGCGGAGAAGCCGCTCCCGACCGCGGTGAGCGGTGGCTGGACGGACCCCGGCACGCTGGCCTTGGAGGTGGCCTTCCTGGAGACCCCGCACCGCCTGGCGCTGACGTGCTCCCTCGCGGACCGTACGCTCACCGCGAGCTGGCGCACACAGCCCCTCGCCTCCGGCCGGCTCACCTCCCTGCCCGGCCGGAACGTCTTCAGGACGGTCCGCAGCGCCTCCTGGTTCGCCTTGGCGTCCCAGTCGTCGTCCGGGGTCGTCCAGCGCAGTGAGAAGCTCCGGCCCCCGCCCAGCAGGAAACCGCGGCCGAAGGTGTGCACCCGGGTGCCGTCGGCGTCCACCGTCCACTCCATGTCGGCGGCCTCGCGTCCCTGGTACGTCGTCGCGCGGATCTCGCCGATCCGCCGGTAGTCGCCGGACCGCTCCAGGTTGGGTTCGACTTCGTCGCGCCACACGGCCACGGGGTCCGGGCCCACGCCTTCGCTGTAGGTGACGGCCAGTGTGCGGTCGTCACCGTCGGCA
>NZ_MUKA01000471.1 GCF_002150735.1 Streptomyces africanus | reverse complement strand
AGCCGGACGGCGAGCCGTCCGACCGCGTCGTGCTCGGCGAGAGCCTCGTCCCCGAGCTCGGCCATCTGGCCGAGCACCGCCCACGTACGACGCCCCTTGCCCATGGCCACGAGCGCGCGCAGCGCGGCCTTCATGGACTCGGGGTTCGCGTTGTAGGCGTCGTTGACGACCGTCACGCCGTCCGGGCGCTCGGTGACCTCCATCCGCCAGCGGGAGAGGGAGCCCGCCTCGGAGAGCGCGACGGCGATCTCGTCTGCGGACATGCCCAACTCGTGGGCGACGGCGGCCGCGGCGAGCGCGTTCGACACGTGGTGCTCACCGTACAGGCGCATGGTCACATCGCTTGCACCGGAGGGTGTGTGAAGCCTGAACGAGGGCTGTCCGGTGTCCGTGAGTCGCACGTTCTCGGCGCGAACGTCCGCTTCGCCGGACTCTCCGAAATAGATCACCTTCGCCTTCGTACGGGTGGCCATCGCCCGGACGTAGGGGTCGTCCGCGTTGAGGACGGCCGTCCCGCCGTCGGCCTCGGACGGCAGGGACTCGACGAGTTCGCCCTTGGCCTGGGCGATCTGCTCCCGGCCGCCGAACTCGCCGATGTGGGCGCTGCCGACGTTCAGCACGAGGCCGATCTTCGGGGGCGTCAGATGCGTGAGGTAGGAGATGTGCCCGATGCCGCGGGCGCCCATCTCCAGGACGAGGAACCGGGTCTCCTCGGTGGCGCTGAGCGCGGTCAGCGGCAGTCCGATCTCGTTGTTGAGCGAGCCGGGCGTGAACACCGTCGGCGCCTTGCGCTGGAGCACCTGCGCGATGAGGTCCTTGGTGCTGGTCTTGCCCGCCGAGCCGGTGAGGGCGACGAGCGTGGCACCGAGGCGCCGTACGACGTGCCGCGCGAGGGCGCCGAGGGCGGTCTGGACGTCGTCCACGACGATCGCGGGCACGCCGACGGGCCGGGTGCCGAGCACGGCCACCGCTCCCGCCTCGACGACCGCCGCCGCGAAGTCGTGGCCGTCCACGCGCTCCCCGGCGAAGGCCACGAACAGGCTGCCCGGCCCCGCCTCGCGGGAGTCCCGGACGACCGGGCCGGTGACCTGGACGGTCGGATCCGGTATGTCGTACGTCTGCCCGCCGACGACTTCTGCGATCTCGGCGAGGGAGAGGGCGATCACAAGTTCATCCCCTGGATCATGCGGGAATTCATCCCTGGGTCTTCTGAATGGCTTCGCGAAGCACCTGGCGGTCGTCGAACGGACGGACCACCCCGGCGATGTCCTGCCCCTGCTCGTGGCCCTTGCCCGCGACCAGCACGGTGTCGCCCGGCTCGGCGCGGGCGACGGCGGCGGCGATCGCGGCGGCCCGGTCCTCGAAGACCTGCACCTCGCCGCGCTCGTGCGCGGGCACGGAGGCCGCGCCCTGGAGCATCGTGGCGAGGATCGCGAGGGGGTCCTCGGAGCGGGGGTTGTCGGAGGTCAGTACGGCGGTGTCGGCGAGCCGGGCCGCGGCGGCGCCCATGGGCTCGCGCTTGGTCCTGTCCCGGTCGCCGCCGCAGCCGAGGACGATGTGCAGCTTGCCCTCGGTGACCTTGCGCAGGGCGCGCAGCACGGACTCGACGGCGTCGGTCTTGTGCGCGTAGTCGACGACGGCGAGGTACGGCTGTCCGGCGTCCACGCGCTCCAGGCGGCCCGGCACGCCGGGTACGGCGGCGATGCCGTCGGCGGCGGCCTGCGGGTCGAGGCCGGCGACGGCGAGGGCGACGATCGCGGCGAGGGTGTTGGCCACGTTGAAGGGACCCGGCAGCGGCGACTTGGCGCTGATCCGCTCGCCCTTGGGCCCGACGACGGTGAACGTCGAGTCGAGACGGCCGACCTCGACGTCCTCGGCACGCCAGTCGGCGTCGGGGTGGCCCTCGGCGGAGTAGGTGACGACCGGGACGGTGGCCTCGTTCGCCAGCCTGCGGCCGTACTCGTCGTCGACGTTGACCACGCCGAGTTTGCCGCGTTCCGGCGTGAACAGCCGCGCCTTGGCCCGGAAGTAGTCCTCCATGTCGGAGTGGAACTCCATGTGTTCCGGGCTGAGGTTGGTGAAGACGCCGATGTCGAAGACGCAGCCGTCGACGCGGCCGAGGACCAGGGCGTGGCTGGACACCTCCATGGCGACCGCCTCGACGCCGCGTTCGCGCATGACGGCGAACAGGGCCTGCAGGTCGGTGGCTTCGGGTGTGGTGCGCTCGGACTTGATGCGCTCGTCGCCGATGCGCATCTCGACCGTGCCGATCAGGCCGGTGGACCTGACGGTTTTCAGACCGCCCTCGACGAGGTAGGCGGTGGTGGTCTTGCCGGAGGTGCCGGTGATGCCGATCTGGAGCAGGTCCCGGCCGGGGTGGCCGTAGATCGTGGCGGCCAGCTCGCCCATCTGTGCGCGTGGGTCCTCGACGACCAGGACCGGCAGCCCGGATGCGGCCGCGCGCTCGGCGCCGGTGGGGTCGGTCAGCACGGCGGTCGCGCCGAGGCTCGCGGCCTGCTCGACGAAGTCGGCGCCGTGCGCCCCGGCGACCTGTACGCCGCCCTCCCGGGCGCCCGTCTGCACGGCGCCGACTTCGTCGAGCAGGCCGCGAGCCTCGGCGCGACCGCCGTGCTGACCGACCCCACCGGCGCCGAGCGCGCGGCCGCATCCGGGCTGCCGGTCCTGGTCGTCGAGGACCCACGCGCACAGATGGGCGAGCTGGCCGCCACGATCTACGGCCACCCCGGCCG
>NZ_MUKA01000060.1 GCF_002150735.1 Streptomyces africanus | reverse complement strand
CCAACGTCCCGGGACAGCACAGCTAGTGCCCCGGCAAACGTTGCCTGCCGGGGCACTGGTCACAGGCTCCACTGGCGCAGCTCCTGCTCGATGTCCCGCACGGACGCCTCGCCGCTCTTGACCAGCCGGGCGAGGTCGCGGACCTGCTCGGGTGAGGTGACGACCTTGGCGCCGCTGGCGACGAGGTAGGCGTAGGCGACGGCGGAGGCGAACAGGGCGTTGGAGCGTTCCAGCGCGGGGACGTGGATCAGGAGCTGGAGCAGCGCGGCGGCGCGGGCGTGCGGGCTGTCGTAGACGGGGACGTCGAAGATGGCGGCCTGGTGGCGTGCGACGGCGGCGACGAGGGCTCCCCAGTCGGTGACCTGGGGGTCTCCCGGGGTCTTGTGCTCGGCGAGCATCAGCAGCCAGGCGAGGTCGATCTCGAGGTTGTTCAACGGTTCAGTGGCGACCTTCGCGCGTGCCCTCACGGTCTCCGCCGAACTCCTCGGCGAAGACGGACTCGTACTGCTTCATGAAATCGGCGGCGGCCTCCACGAACGTGTGGCCCACCTCGCCGGTGTCCTGTCTGACCAGCTCCTCGATGTAGCGGTTGACGCTCATGCCGCGGGCCAGGGCGCGCTCGCGGGCGGCTCGGGCGGTGCCCTCGTCGACTCGCACGTTCAGCTGGGTCTTCGCCATACCTCGAAGCTAGCGCGGAGGTGCTAGCACCGGCAAGGGCGGGACTCCGCCCCGAGGAGGATGCCCAGTGTGGGCCGCGTCACATTACTCTCGGGCAAGGTGACGAAAATCGGCGTCCACCCCGAGGAGGCGGCCTTGTCCACACCTGCTGCGGAGCACGTCCCCGGCCTCGCGTCGGCCGACGGGATCGCGGCCCGGGCCCGCGGTCTGACCAAGGCGTACGGCTCGGGCGAGACGACCGTGCTCGCGCTCGACGCGGTGGACGTCGACATCGTCCGCGGCCGGTTCACCGCGGTGATGGGCCCGTCGGGCTCCGGGAAGTCCACGCTGATGCACTGCCTGGCGGGGCTCGACACCGTCTCGGCCGGCCGGGTGTGGCTCGGCGACACGGAGATCACGGGCCTGAGGGAGCGCGACCTGACGCGGCTGCGCCGCGACCGGATCGGGTTCATGTTCCAGTCGTTCAACCTCATCCCGACCCTGAACGCGCTGGAGAACATCACCCTGCCCATGGACATCGCGGGCAAGAAGCCCGACGAGAAGTGGCTGGACCAGGTGATCGACACCCTCGGCCTGCGGGACCGGCTCAGGCACCGGCCGTCGCAGCTCTCCGGCGGCCAGCAGCAGCGCGTGGCCTGTGCGCGGGCACTGGCCTCCCGGCCCGAGCTGATCTTCGCGGACGAGCCGACCGGCAACCTCGACTCGCGCGCCGGCCTGGAGGTGCTCGGCTTCCTGCGCGAGGCGGTGGACCAGCTCGGGCAGACCGTCGTCATGGTCACCCACGACCCGGGCGCCGCCGCCCACTCCGACCTGGTGCTCTTCCTGGGGGACGGCCGGATCGTCGACGAGATGCGGCGGCCGACGGCGGAGACGGTGCTGGAGCGCATGAAGCGGTTCGACGTGATCCGGACCCGCTTCGACGACACCCCGGCGTCACCCGAGGAGAACTGATCCCGTGCTCAAGGCGACCCTGAGGAGCTTCCTGGCGCACAAGGGGCGGCTGCTGCTCTCGGCGCTCGCCGTCCTGCTGTCCGTCGCCTTCGTCACGGGCAGTCTGATCTTCTCGGACACCGTCAGCAGTACGTTCGACCGGCTGTTCGCCTCCACCGCGGCCGATGTCACCGTCAGCCCGAAGGAGGACCTCGACGAGGCCGTGCCCTCCGGGCGGACGGCCACCCTGCCGGCCGCGCTCGCCGCACGCGTGCGGCAGGTCGACGGGGTCGCGGCGGCACGCGCCGAGGTCGACGTGGACGGCCTCACGGTCGTCGACGAGGAGAACGAGCCGGTCGGCCCGACCACCGGCGCTCCCACGCTCGGCAACGCCTGGAACCCGAACGAGCGCAGCCCCGTGGAGCTGACCTCCGGTCACGCCCCGCACGGCGACGGTCAGGCGCTGCTCGACTCGGAGACCGCCGACCGCAAGGACGTGGCGATCGGCGACACCCTCACCGTCATCGCACCACCCGGGTCGTTCAAGGTCCGCGTCGTCGGCATCGCCACGTTCACGACCACCAACCCGGGCGCCGCGCTGGTCTTCCTCGACCCCCGCACCGCACAGACGAAACTGCTGGACAGCCCGGGGGCCGCCACCAGCATCGCGGTCGACGCCGCCGACGGTGTCAGCGACGAGCAGCTCAAGCAGCGCGTGACCGCCGCGCTGGGCGCCGGCACCTACGACTTCAGGACGGCCGACGAGCAGGCCGAGTCGGACGTCGAGCAGCTGGGCGGGTTCCTCGACGTCATCAAGTACGTGATGGTCGGCTTCGCCGGGGTCGCCGTGCTGGTGGGGGTGTTCCTGATCGTCAACACCTTCTCCATGCTGATCGCCCAGCGCACCCGCGAGCTGGGCCTGCTGCGCGCGCTCGGCGCCGACCGGCGCCAGGTCCGCCGCTCGGTGCTCACCGAGGCCCTTCTGCTCGGTCTGGTCGGCTCCACGCTGGGACTCGCCGCCGGCGTGGGGCTCGCGGCCGGGCTCATCGAGCTGATGGGCCTGCTCGGCATGAACATCGACGCGGGCGAGATGGTCATCGGCTGGGTGACGCCCGTGACGGCGTACGTCGTCGGACTCGGGGTCACCTTCGTCGCCGCGTACCTCCCGGCGCGGCGGGCCGCCGGGGTCTCGCCGATGGCCGCGCTCTCGGACGCCGAGGTCGCCGGGGTGGGCCGGCCGCTGCGGGTGCGTGCGGTGGCGGGCGTGGTCGTCGGGGCGGCCGGTGCGGCGGCGCTCATGGGGTGCGTGGCGGCGGAGCAGACGTCGTCGGCGGCGTCCCTGCTGGGGCTCGGTGTCGTGCTCACCCTGATCGCGACCGTGATCGCCGGGCCGCTGTTGGTGCGCCCGGTGATCCGCGTCCTCGGCGCGGCCTTCCCCGCCCTGTTCGGGTCGATCGGCCGGATGAGCCAGCGCAACGCCCTGCGCAATCCCCGCCGTACCGGAGCCACCGCGGCCGCGCTCATGGTGGGTCTCGCCCTGGTCGGCGGGATGTCGGTGGCGAGCGCCTCGATGACCAGGTCGTTCGACCAGCAGATCGACAAGACGCTGGGCGCCGACTTCGTGATCCAGAACACCAACTTCCTGCCGTTCCCGAAGGAGGTCACCGACAAGGTGCGCGGCACCGAGGGCGCGGGCCTCGTGGTGCGGGGGCGGTTCACGCCGGTCGGGGTGCGGCTCCCGGACGGCGACCGCGTGGAGACGACCGCCGCGGGCTACGATCCGCGGCTCGACGAGGTTGCCAACATCACCTACGTCCAAGGGGACTCGGCGGCTGCCCTCGCCGCCGGGCGCCTCGCCATGGACCGGGACTTCGCGCGCGACCACGACGTCCGGGTGGGCGGCACGCTCCCCGTGGAGTTCCCGGGCGGGCGCACGGCCGAGCTGACGGTGGGCGCTCTCACCGACCAGGACTCCGCCGAGGGGTTCGGCACGCAGGGCGGGCTCTACTTCGGTCTCGCCACGCTGGAGCGGTACGCGCCGGGCGGGCAGGACTCCGCGCTGTACGTCAACGCCGCCTCCGGCACGAGCGACGACGACCTGCGGGCGCACCTGGAGCGGACCCTTGACCCCTACCCCCAGGTGCAGGTGCGGGACCTGGCCGACTACAAGCAGCTGGTGCACGACCAGATCGCCGTGCTGCTGTACCTCGTGTACGCGCTGCTGGGGCTGGCGATCATCATCGCGGTGCTCGGCGTGGTCAACACCCTCGCCCTGTCGGTCGTCGAGCGCACCAGGGAGATCGGGCTGCTGCGGGCGATCGGGCTGGCGCGGCGGCAGCTGCGGCGGATGATCCGGCTGGAGTCGGTGGTGATCGCCGTGTTCGGGGCCGTATTGGGGCTCGCGCTGGGGCTGGTGTGGGGCGTGTGCACCCATGAGGTGCTGGCCCTCCAGGGCATGGCGGCCCTCGCGATCCCGTGGACCACGATCGTCGCGGTCGTGATCGGCTCGGCGGTAGTGGGGGTCGTGGCGGCGCTGCTCCCGGCGTTGCGTGCCTCCCGCATGAACGTACTGGCGGCCATCGCGCACGAGTGATGGAATCGCGACGGGTCCTCAAGTCGCTCCCGTGTGAGGAGAGTTCATGTCGCGTCCGTTCCGCTTCGGGGTCAACCTGCTCGAACCGGCGTCAGCCGAGGAGTGGCGGGCCAAGTGCCGCCGGGCCGAGGAGCTCGGGTTCGACGTCATCCTCGTCCCCGACCATCTGGGGATGCCGGCGCCCTTCCCGGCGCTGGTGGCGGCGGCGGAGGCCACCGAGCGGCCAAGGCTCGGCACCTTCACGCTCAACGCGGGCTTCTGGAACCCGGCGTTGCTGGCCCGCGAGGTGGCCACGACGGACGCGTTGACGGGCGGCCGTCTGGAGCTCGGGCTCGGCACCGGCTACGTACGGGCGGAGCACGAGAGCGCCGGGCTGCCGTTCGGCACACCGGGCGAGCGGGTGGACCATCTGCGGCGCACGGTCGAGGAGCTGAAGCGGCTGCTGGGCTCGGACGAGCACCAGCCGCAGGCGGCGCAGCGGCCCCGGGTGCCGCTGCTGATCGGCGGCAACGGCGACCGGATGCTGCGGCTGGGCGCCGAGCACGCCGACATCGCGGCATTCACCGGGGCGCGTACGGTGCCGGGCAGCGCCACCGGGCAGTTGACGCCGATCACCGCGGACGAACTCGACGAACGCGTGGCGCGGTTCCTGAAGTTCGCGGAGGATCACCGCGAGGAGCCGCCCGAGCTGAATCTGCTGCTCCAGATGGTGATCGGCACCGAGGACCGCGAGGCCGCGGTCCAGCCGTTCCTCGAACGCGTCCCGGACATGACGGTGGATCAGGTGCTGGAGCTCCCGATCTCCCTGATCGGCACCCTGGACGAACTCGCCGAGCAGGTCCTGGCCCGGCGCGAGCGCTACGGCTTCACGTATCTGACCGTACTGGAGCCCTACATGGAGGCGTTCGCGCCGGTCATGGAACGGGTGCGCGGGGCCTGACGTCCGGATTCTGAAATGGTGCGCCCGAGGGCGGCCGCGCGTGATGTGGTCATGGCATGACCGAGCTGCGCATCCGGGCCGCGACGCCCGAGGACCTGGACACCGTGCTGGCCTTCTGGAAGGTGGCCGCCGAGGGCACGAGCATCAGCGACGACCGCGGGGGCGTGGAGCGGCTGGTCGCGCGCGACCCCGACGCCCTGATCCTCGCGGAGCGGGGCGGCGAACTGGCCGGCACGGTGATCGCGGGGTTCGACGGCTGGCGCTGCCACCTCTACCGGCTGGCCGTGCATCCGGACCACCGGCGCCAGGGCATCGCCTCCGCGCTGCTCGCCGCGGCCGAGGAGCGGTTCGTCACGCTCGGCGGGCGGCGCGCGGACGCGATGGTGCTCACGCGCAACGAGACCGCGCACCGCGCGTGGGGAGCCGCCGGGTACGCGCCCGAGGACCAGTGGCGGCGCTGGGTGAAGCCCCTCACCGACTGACGCCGGGGGGAACCCGTCACCGGCCGAGGACTCCTGCCACGAGCCGGTGGGCGTAGGCGGCGTCGAGTCCGTCCGGGCGGAACAGGATGCGGTACATCAGAGGCGCGACGACCTGGTCGACGACCGTCTCGATGCCGGGCGCCGGTTCCCCCCGCCCGGACGCGCGCCGGAGGATGACGTCGATCTGCTCGGCGGCGTAGGCGGAACACTGGCCGGCGTTGCGGCCGTCCGGGTCGCCGAGGAGGGCGTCGCGGATGTAGGCGCGGCCGGCCGGCGAGGCCATCTCGTCGAGGAACTGCTCGGCCCAGGCCCTGAGGTCGGACGCCAGGGTGCCGTGGTCGGCAGGTTCGGTGTCGGGCCGCAGCCGCTCGACCGCCACGTCCGACAGCAGCACCTGAAGGTCTCCCCAGCGGCGGTAGATCGTCGAGGGCGTCACGCCCGCGCGCTGGGCGACCATCGGCACGGTCAGGGCGTCCCGGCCGACCTCCGAGGCCAGTTCGCGCACGGCGGTGTGCACCGCCGCCTGGACCCGCGCACTGCGCCCACCGGGGCGCACCATCTGCCTGCTCACGGAACCCACCTTAAAGCGAACCGATTGCTTCTAGCACGGTGCTGCCAGGGCCGCGAGATGGCCTGTGGGCCGGGTCTGTTCGCTTGCGTGTCCGACCCGCAGCAGCAGGCTCTCCCCGAGCGGCGGCCCGAGGAGCTGCATGCCGATCGGCAGGCCCGCGGTGTCGTGGCCGACCGGGACGGACAGGGAGGGAAGGCCGGTGATGTTGGCCGGGGCCGAGAGCCGCACATAGGCGTCGGAGACGCCCTCGACGGTGCCGTCGGCCCAGGTGACCGTCTCCTGACCGGCCGGAACGGCGGTCATCGGCACGGAGGGGGCGGCGATCAGGTCGACCTCCCGCAGCAGCCGCGCCCATTCCTGCCGCATGAGCGTGCGCGAGCGCTGGGCGCGCAGGTAGTCCCCGGCGGGCATCAGCTCGCCGGCTTCCAGGAGGATCCGGACGTCGGCCCGGTAGAGCTCGGGGACCGTGCGCAGGCTGCTCTCGTGGTAGGCGGTGGCCTCGGGCACCATCAGGCCCCACTGGGTGGCCTGGACGTAGCGGGTCATGGGGATCTCGACGTCGACGAGGCGGGCACCGAGCGCCTGGAGCCGGTCGATCGCGCTCCGGACGGCGGCTGCCACCTCCGGGTCGACGTGGTCGAAGTAGTAGGTGCGCGGCACACCGATCCGCAGTCCGGTCAGGTCGGTGTCCGGGCCCGGCCGGTAGTGCGCCGGGGGTGCGGTCAGCGACGCGGGGTCGCGGGGGTCGTGGCCGGCCAGGGCCGCGAGGACCAGGGCCGCGTCCTCGGCGGTGCGGGCGATCGGGCCGACGTGATCCAGGGACCAGGACAGGGAGGTGACACCGTGGCGCGGGACGAGGCCGTAGGTCGGTTTGAGGCCGACGACCCCGTTCAGCGCGGCGGGCACCCGGATGGATCCGCCGGTGTCGGTACCCAGGGCGAAGGTGGCGGCGCCGGCGGCGACGGAGACGGCCGATCCGCCGCTGGAGCCGCCCGCGACCCGGCCGGGGTCCCAGGCGTTGTGGGTCTGCGGGGTGGTCAGCCCGTAGGCGAACTCGTGCGTGTGGGTCTTGCCGAGCAGGACCGCTCCGGCGGCCGACAGGCGTGCGGCGACGGTGCTGTCGGTCTGCGCCCGGTGGCCGGACCGCACCCGGGAACTGGCCGACGTGGCCGCACCGGCGACGTCGATCAGGTCCTTCAGGCCCATCGGGATGCCGTGCAGCGGACCCCGGTGACGACCGGCCGCGATCTCGTTCTCGGCATGGCGTGCGGCCCGGCGCGCGCCCTCGGCGTGGACGGTGACGTAGGCCCGGAGCTGCGGCTCCACCTGCTCGATGCGCTCCAGTACGGAGTCGGTCAGCTCGACGGGGGACAGCCGGCGTGCCCCGATCGCGGCGGCGGCGGCAGCGAGCGTCAGTTCATACGGCTGCATCGTGCGTCTCCTTCGCGGCTGTCGCGCGGTAGGCCGGGGCGGGCGGGGTGTCGCCGAAGTCCAGCTCCCTCAGGACGGCCACGACGGAGTGGATGTGGTCGGCGGTGGCCGCGACCGCCGCATGACGGTCGGCGGGCAGGACCAGCCCGGCGCGGTGGGCCCAGCGGGCCGCTTCGGGCGGCGTGAGTGCGGCGTAAGGCATGGCGCTCCCCTATAAAAGCTAACTGTTTGCGTTAGGGGACTCTAGGATCTACGGTCGCCTTAACGCAAACAGATTGCGTTAAGCGCCCCGAGGAGGACCCTTGACCACACCCGCTTCATGGACCGTGGGCGACCTCACCGTCCACCGCATCGACGAGACCCCTCTGCCGCCCGCCACCGGAGCCTGGCTGCTGCCCGACGCCACCCCCGACGTCGTCGCCGGACAGGACTGGCTGCGCCCCCACTTCGCCGACGACGACGGCGTCCTGCGCGCCGACAGCCACAGCTTCGCCGTCACGGCCGGCGGGCTGCGCGTCCTGGTGGACACCGGCATCGGCAACGGCAAGGAGCGGGCCAATCCCGCCTGGCACGGCCTCGACACCGACTACCTCGAACACCTCGGCGCCGCCGGATTCCCCCCGGACTCCGTCGACCTGGTGATCCTGACCCACCTGCACGCCGACCACGTCGGCTGGAACACCCGGGAGGTGAACGGCGCATGGGTGCCCACCTTCCCGAACGCCCGCTACCTGACCTCGCGCACCGAGCGGGAGTTCTGGGCCGGGTACGCCATGGACGAGCCGCGCCGGCAGATGTTCCGCGACTCGGTGATCCCGGTGGAGGAGGCGGGGCTGCTCGACCTCCTCGACGTCCCCGCCGAGGGCCTCGACGTCGCGCCCGGGCTGCGCCTGGTCCCGACCCCGGGGCACACCCCCGGCCATGTCGCCGTCGAACTGACCAGCCGCGGACGGACGGCACTGATCACCGGTGACTGCGTCCACCACCCCGTCCAGCTCGCCCACCCCGGTATCGGCGCCTGCGTCGACATCGACCCCGGACGGTCTCGGAGCACGCGCCGCGAGCTGCTCGGCGGGCTCGCCGGCACGGACACCCTCCTCCTGGGCACCCACTTCGCACCGCCCACCGCCGGCCGCGTCGTCGCACACGAGGGCGCGTACCGGCTCGCTCCCGTGCCCGCCGAGCCCCGCTGACCACCCCGGCCGCAGGACTTTGCTGATCCTTTACTCTTGGATGGCCACTCGGTTCTGCATGAAAGGTTGTGACCGTCCGCCCATGGGCGAGCCTCCCAGTACGCGACACCGCGCGTTCCGCCCCGTCCTGGAGAACCATGGAACGGGGGTGAACCGATGACCGAAGTGCTCCTCCTCCTGGCGGCGATCCTGCTCTCGCTCGCCTGCGGCGCCTTCGTGGCGGCCGAGTTCTCCCTCACCACGGTCGAGCGCGCCGAGCTGGAGCAGGCGGTGGCGCGCGGCGAGCGGGGTGCGCAGGGCGCCCTGAAGGCCGTACGGAACCTGACGTTCCAGCTCTCCGGTGCGCAGCTCGGCATCACGGTCACGAACCTGGTCGTCGGCATGCTCGCCGAGCCGTCGATCGCCGCGCTGATCGCCGGGCCGCTGGAGGACATCGGTGTCTCACGGTCGGCGTCGCACAGCCTGGCGCTGGTGCTGGGCACGGCGCTGTCGACGGTGTTCCTGATGGTCGTCGGCGAGCTGGTGCCCAAGAACTGGGCGATCTCGTCGCCGCTGGCGGTCGCCAAGACGGTGGGCAACGCCCAGCGCTGGTTCAGCGCGGCGTTCCGGCCGTTCATCACGCACCTCAACAACACGGCGAACCGGGTCGTACGCCGGATCGGTGTGGAGCCCGCCGAGGAGCTGGCGTCGGCGCGCGGGCCGCAGGAGCTGGCGGCGCTCGCCCGGCACTCCGCCAAGGAAGGGGTTCTGGAGGCCGACACCGCCGAGCTGTTCGTGCGGACGCTGAACCTCGCCGACCTGACCGCGGAGAACGTCATGACGCCCCGGGTGCAGGTCGTCGCCCTGGAGGTGCAGGCGACCCTGGAGGACGTGGCGAACGCGACCCGCGCGACCGGCCTGTCCCGGTTCCCCGTCTACCGCGACACCCTCGACTCGGTCGTCGGGACGGCACACGTCAAGGACGTGCTGACGGTCCCGGCGGAGCGCCGGACCAGGATCTTCGTCTCCGAGCTGATGCGCGAGCCGCTGCTGGTCCCGGAGACCCTCACCGTCGACCGGCTCCTGGACCGGCTCTCCGGCAAGCGCACGATGGCCGTGGTGATCGACGAGTACGGCGGCACGGCGGGCGTGGCCACCCTGGAGGACATCGTCGAGGAGGTCGTCGGCGAGGTGCGCGACGAGCACGATCCGCACGAGCTGCCCGACCTCGCGCCGGCCGGCACGGACGAGGCGGGCCACGCCCTGTACTCGGCCGACGGCTCGGCGCGCGTGGACCACCTCGAACGCGTCGGGCTGCGCGCCCCGGAGGGGCCGTACGAGACGCTCGCCGGGCTGGTGGCGACGGTACTCGGCCGGATACCGGCCGCCGGTGACACCCTCGAGGTCGCCGGCTGGCGGATGGAGGTCCTGGACGCCACCGGACGCCGGGCCGCCCGCGTCCGGCTGCGAGCGCCCCTCGACGACGAGAAGCCCGACGAGAGGGGAGCGGAGCTGTGACCGCCGTCCAGCTGCTGATCGGTCTGGCGACGCTCGTCGTCAACGCCTTCTTCGTCGGCGCCGAGTTCGCGCTGATCTCGGTGCGCCGCAGCCAGATCGAGCCCTACGCCGACCGGGGCGACCGGCGCGCCAGGAGCGTGCTGTGGGGTTTGGAGCACGTGTCCGCGCTGATGGCGGCCGCGCAGCTCGGCATCACGCTGTGCACGCTGGTGCTGGGTGTGGTGGCCGAGCCGGCGATCGCGCACCTGCTGGAGCCGGTGTTCCACGCGGTGGGCGTGCCCGAGGGTGCGGGGCACGCGGTGTCCTTCGTGATCGCGCTGGCCCTGGCGACCTATCTGCACATGCTGCTCGGCGAGATGGTGCCGAAGAACATCGCGCTCGCCGAGCCGGTGCGCAGCGCGCTGACGCTCGGCCCGCCCCTGGTGACCCTGTCCCGGGCGCTGCGCCCGGTGATCTTCACGGTGAACACCTTCGCCAACACCCTGCTGAAGCTGCTGCGCGTGGAGGCGCGGGAAGAAGTCGCCGCCTCCTACTCGGACGCCGAGATAGCGCAGATCGTGAAGGACTCCAGCGAGGCCGGCCTCATCGACGACCGCGCCCAGGAACGGCTGCACGACGCGCTGGAACTGGGCCGCCGCCCGGTGCGCGACGTGGTGCTGCCGCTGGAACGCGTGGTGTACGCGCGCGTGGGCGTCACTCCGGACGAGCTGGAGCGGCTGTCCGCGGAGACCGGGTTCTCCCGCTTCCCGGTGGTGGACGAGGGGCGGCGGATCGTCGGCTACCTGCATGTGAAGGACGCGCTGGACGCCGCCGGGCGCGAGGTGCCGTTCCGGCTGCGGGACATGCGGTCCATCGCGCGCGTGCGGGAGCACACGCCGCTGGACGACGTCCTCACGGCGATGCGGGGCAGCCGTACGCACCTCGCGGCCGTCCTCGGGGCGGACGGGCGGATGGCCGGGCTCGTGACCATGGAGGACGTCCTGCGGGAGCTGTTCGGTCAGCGGGCGTGAGGGGGCCGTCGCCGATACTCCGGACGGGTGACCGACTGCTGGGTATGTGCACGGGATACTATTTCCGCCGCCATGGACACGAACCCCACCCACAGCAGCCTCGTCGCGGTCGGCGACTCCTTCACCGAGGGCATGTCGGACCTGTTGCCCGACGGCACCTACCGGGGCTGGGCCGATCTCCTCGCCGCGCGGATGGCGGCCCGCACGCCCGGCTTCCGCTACGCCAACCTCGCGGTGCGCGGCAAGCTGATCCAGCAGATCGTCGACGAGCAGGTGGACGTGGCCGCGGCCATGAAGGCCGACGTCGTCACCCTGGTCGGCGGGCTCAACGACACGCTGCGGCCGAAGTGCGACATGGGCCGGGTGCGCGGGCTCCTGGAGGAGGCCGTGGAGCGGCTGGCCCCGTCCTGCAAGCAACTCGTCCTGATGCGCAGCCCGGGCCGCCGGGGTCCCGTCCTGGAGCGGTTCCGACCGCGCATGGAGGAACTGTTCGCCTGCGTCGACGAGCTCGCCGCACGGCACGGCGCGATCGTCGTCGACCTGTACGCCGCCCCCTCGCTCGCCGACCCGCGCATGTGGGACGTGGACCGGCTGCACCTGACGGGCGAAGGCCACCGCCGTGTCGCGGAAGCGGTGTGGCAGGCGCTCGGCTACGAGCCCGAGGACACCGAGTGGCGCACTCCGATGCCCACGACACTGCCGCCCGGCTGGGTCATGCGCCGCGCGGCGGACGTGCGGTTCGCCCGGCAGCACCTTCTGCCCTGGATAGGCCGCCGCCTGACGGGCCGCTCCTCGGGCGACGGCCTGCCGCCGAAGCGGCCCGAGCTGCTGCCGTACGAGGACCCGGCGTAGGCGGTTCCCGCGGCGAGGCGGTGACCGGCGGGCTCGCGGCAGGGCACTGAAACGCTCTTGTAGGTTCCCACGAAGGCACCCGGGACGCTGGCCTGCGCGAATCGCCAGTAGAATCCGTCCACGTGACTTCCGCTCCCGCCAAGCCCCGCATCCCGAACGTCCTCGCCGGACGCTACGCCTCCGCCGAGCTCGCCACGCTCTGGTCGCCCGAGCAGAAGGTGAAGCTGGAGCGGCAGCTCTGGCTCGCCGTGCTGCGGGCGCAGAAGGACCTCGGGATCGAGGTGCCGGACGCGGCGCTCGCCGACTACGAGCGGGTACTCGACACCGTCGACCTGGCCTCCATCGCCGAGCGCGAGAAGGTCACGCGGCACGACGTGAAGGCGCGGATCGAGGAGTTCAACGCCCTCGCCGGGCACGAGCACGTGCACAAGGGCATGACCTCCCGCGACCTCACCGAGAACGTCGAGCAGCTCCAGATCCGCCTCTCGCTGGAACTGATGCGCGACCGTACGGTGGCCGTCCTGGCCCGCCTGGGCAAGCTGGCCGGCGAGTACGGCGAGCTGGTCATGGCCGGCCGCTCGCACAACGTGGCCGCGCAGGCCACCACCCTCGGCAAGCGCTTCGCGACCGCCACCGACGAACTGCTCGTCGCCTACGGCCGGACCAAGGAACTGCTGGGCCGCTACCCGCTGCGCGGCATCAAGGGCCCGGTCGGCACCGCGCAGGACATGCTGGACCTGCTGGGCGGGGACGCCGCGAAGCTCGCGGAGCTGGAACAGCGGATCGCCACGCACCTGGGCTTCTCGCAGGCGTTCACCTCGGTCGGCCAGGTCTACCCGCGCTCGCTCGACTACGAGGTCGTCACGACGCTGGTGCAGCTGGCGGCGGCGCCGTCGTCGCTGGCGAAGACGATCCGGCTGATGGCCGGGCACGAACTGGTCACCGAGGGCTTCAAGCCGGGCCAGGTCGGCTCCTCGGCGATGCCGCACAAGATGAACACCCGCTCCTGCGAGCGCGTCAACGGCCTGATGGTGATCCTGCGCGGCTACGCCTCGATGACCGGCGAGCTGGCGGGCGACCAGTGGAACGAGGGCGACGTGTCCTGCTCGGTGGTGCGCCGGGTTGCGCTGCCGGACGCGTTCTTCGCGCTGGACGGTCTGCTGGAGACGTTCCTGACCGTGCTCGACGAGTTCGGCGCGTTCCCGGCGGTCGTGGCGCGTGAGCTGGACCGCTACCTGCCGTTCCTGGCGACCACCAAGGTGCTGATGGGCGCCGTGCGCGCGGGCGTGGGCCGGGAGCTCGCGCACGAGGCGATCAAGGAGAACGCGGTCGCCTCCGCGCTCGCGATGCGCGAGCAGGGCGCCGGGCGCAACGAGCTGCTCGACAAGCTGGCCGCCGACGCGCGCATTCCGCTCGACCGCGCCGCGCTGGACGCGCTGATGGCCGACAAGCTGTCCTTCACGGGTGCCGCGGGCGACCAGGTCGCCGCCGTCGTCGCCCGGGTCGAGGAGATCGTGAAGCAGCACCCCCAGGCCGCGGGCTACACGCCCGGCGCGATCCTCTGACGCGCCGCACCCGATGCCCCGTTTCACGCCCGAGGAGTTGGAGGCCGCCCGCGACCGTGTCGTGCCGGACGTGGTCGCGGACGGTCTGCGGGTGCTGTTCTGCGGCATCAACCCCGGTCTGATGACGGCCGCGACGGGTCACCACTTCGCCCGCCCGGGCAACCGCTTCTGGCCGGTGCTGTACCGCTCCGGGTTCACACCGCGGCTGCTGAAGCCGTCCGAGCAGCAGGAGTTGCTCTCGTACGGGCTCGGCATCACCAATGTCGTGGCGCGGCCGACCGCTCGGGCCGACGAGCTGAGTGCCGAGGAGTACCGGGAGGGCGGGCGGCTGCTCGCGCTGAAGGTGGGGCGGGTGCGGCCGCGCTGGCTGGCCGTGGTCGGAGTGACCGCGTACCGCGCCGCGTTCGACGACCGGAAGGCCGGGGTCGGGCCGCAGTCCCGGTTGATCGGGAACACGCGTGTGTGGGTACTGCCCAATCCGAGCGGGCTGAACGCGCACTGGACGGCCGAGACGATGGCCGAGGAGTTCGCTCGGCTGCGGGAAGCCGCCGAGAGCTGATCCCTCACGGCGGGTCCGACTCCGCTACGGCGGGTCCGTCTCCGTGACCAGGGCCAGCAGCCGGACCCCGCGCGAGGTGTCGCGGTCGGTGACCGCCACCGCGACCCAGCGGCCGGTGCCCTCCACCTCCCACACGTACGCGATGCTCGCGCACGCGCTCAACTCGGCCCACGGCCGGGGTATCTCCTCCCGCTCGGTGCGCAGCAGGACGGTCTGCAGGTTGTAGGGGGGCGTGTCGCCCCAGCGTGAGGCGAGCAGTTCGTAGACGGCGTCACGGTCCTTCTCGTACTGGTCGATCGTCACCGCCCGGAGCGCCGGGTCGTCGTCGGGCGCGACCTCTAACACCGCGGTGTGCCGACCGGGTCCGGAGACGCCGACGTCCGACGGGCCGTGCTCCGCCGGAAAGGGGCGGTAGCACAGCTCGTCGATGAGGGCGATGTGCTGTGCGATGTTCATGGGTCCAGTAAACCCGGCCCCACTGACACTTGGCGGGGCGTCAACCCTGTTCCGGCCGTTCCGCGGTCAGGCGTCCCGGCGGCGCAGGCTCCACGCTCCCGCCAGCAGCGCGGCCGCAGCCCACAGCGCGGTCACCGCGAGCCCCGACCACGGCCCGAGGGCGCCGTCGTACGTCTCCCTCAGGACCAGCTGTCCCGCCTTGTCGGGCAGGAAGTCGGCGACGGTGCCCGTCGCGTCGCCGATCACGAACGACACGACGAGGATGAACGGGATCAGCAGGGACAGCGTGGCCACGCCACTGCGCAGCAGGGCGGCCAGCCCGGCGGCGAACAGGGCCATCAGCATGAGGTAGACACCGCAGCCCACCACGCCGCGCACCTGTTCGCCGGTGCCGAGCCCGTCGGCCGCCGGGCCGAGCCCCGCCCGTGCCACGAGGAGGGCGGCGAGGGCGGTCACCAGTCCCACCACCAGGGCCGGTACGGCGATGACGGCCGCCTTGGCCGCGAACCACCGGCCGCGCCGCGGCACCGCGGCCAGCGAGAGCCGGAGGGCGCCCGACTGGAACTCCAATGACACGGCCATGGCCCCGAAGGAGACGGCCGCGATCTGCCCCGGCACGACACCGGACAGGGCCGTGAACAGCGGGTCGAATCCGGGGTCCGACGTCTCGGAGACACCGGCGATCGCCGAGAACGCCGTGGTCGCGGCGAACAGGGCCAGGAGCGCTCCCGGCAGCGAGCGGAGCGTACGGATCTTCAGCCACTCGGAGCGGAGGACGGGGGTGAGTTCCATGGTCAGGCCTCCTGCGGCTGCTGTGCGGTGAACTCGGTCTCGGCCGAGGTGAGGTCGAAGTACGCCTGCTCCAAGGTGCCCTCCTCCGCCGCGAGTTCGAGGACCGGAACACCCGCTTCGGAGGCGATGCGGCCGATGTCGTCCACACGTGCGTGGTGCACGGTCCAGTGACCGTCCACGTGTTCCACGGCGTCATGGCCGTGCCGGGCGAGAGCGCTGCGGAGGGCGGCGGGGTCGGATGTGCGGATGCGGACGCTGGGCTGCACGCGCGCGTGGATGAAGTCCCGCATCGGTGTGTCGGCGAGCAGCCGGCCCCGGCCCAGCACGACGAGGTGGTCCGCGAAGGACGCGGTCTCGTTCATCAGGTGACTGGAGACCAGGACCGTGCGGCCCTCCCCCGCGAGCCGGCGCAGCAACTGCCGGATCCACACGATGCCCTCGGGGTCGAGTCCGTTGGACGGCTCGTCCAGCATGACCACCTCGGGGTCGCCCAGCAGGGCGGCGGCGATGCCGAGGCGCTGGCGCATGCCCAGGGAGTACGTCCGCACGCGGCGCCGGGCCACCGAGGCCAGGCCCGTCTCTTCCAGCACCTCGTCCACCCGGCGGTCCGGGACGCGGTTGCTCGTCGCCAGGACGCGGAGGTGGTCGCGGGCGGTGCGGGAGCCGTGCGCGGCCTGCGCGTCGAGCAGGGCGCCGACGTGGCGCAGGGGTTCGAGCAGGGTGGAGTAGGCGCGGCCACCGATCGTGGCGGAACCGGCGGTCGGCCGGTCGAGGCCGAGCACCAGCCGCATCGTGGTGGACTTCCCGGCGCCGTTGGGGCCGAGGAAGCCGGTGACGCGCCCGGGCAGGACGCGGAAGGTGAGGCCGTCCACGGCTCGTTTGCCGCCGTACTCCTTGGTGAGGTCCTGGACTTCGATGCTGGTCATGAAAGCAGCGTGGCTTTTCGACGGGGGTGCGGTCCTCCCCCGTCGGTGGAGATCGTCTCCCCCGTGCGGGGGAGGCTCGTTGTCAGTGGTGGCTGGCACGATGACGCCATGGTCCGCATGCTGCGCCCGTTGACACGAGCGGTGACGTACACGCGGTGGCTGCACATCGTGGTGGCCATCGTGTGGCCGTCGCTGTGGCTTTTCATCGAGGAGGCGTGGTGGACCCAGGTCACGGCCGCCGTGCTGCTCGGACTCGCGGGACTCCTGCCCATCGCGCGGGTCGTGGAGGCGTTTCAGGCGAGGCTGTTGCTGATCGGCCGTCGGCAGGACGGTGAGAGCGAGGAGATCGTGACCACCCCGTCGGCCACGTGGGCGGACCGGGGGCGGACGGTGGTGTGGCTGGAGGCGCGGCTGTGCCTCGGCTGGACCGTGGCTCACCTCTCCGTCCAGTTACCTCTCCTCGCGATCGATCTGCTCACGACCGGTCTCGGCCTTGGGCCCTTGGCTGACGGATTCGTGAAAGTCGGGGAGAACCGCTGGTGGCACGCCGTGCTCGCGCCCGTGCCGTTGCTTCTGTTCGCCGTGGTCGTGGTGTGGTCGGGCCACTTCGTCACCGCCTTGGCCAAGCGGCTTCTGGGACCGTCGCCCGCCGAGCGGATGGCGGCGCTGGAAGAGCGCACCGACCAGCTCCTGGAACGCACGCGCATCGCCCGCGAGTTGCACGACTCCATCGGCCACGCGCTCACGGTCGCCGTGGTGCAGGCAGGGGCCGCGCGGGCGGCCGGTGATCCGGATTTCACGGACCGGGCGCTGGTCGCCATCGAGGAGACCGGCCGGGCCGCCCTGGAGGACCTGGAGCGTGTGCTGGGCGTCCTGCGCGAGTCGCAGAAGCCCGTGAGCAGCCGGCCGACCTTGGCGGACGCCGACCGCCTGCTGGAGTCCGCGCGTACCTCCGGGGCGAAGGTCGACGCCGAGGTGACCGGCCCCGTGGACGCCGTGCCCGGGCCGGTGTCCCGGGAGGGCTACCGGATCCTCCAGGAGGCGCTGACCAATGTGCTGCGGCACGCCGGAGCCGTACCCGTACGGGTCCGCGTGGACGTCACCGGCGACACGCTCGTCCTCGCGATACGCAACCCGCTGACGGAGCCGGTACCGGGCCCCGGGCGGGGCAGCGGCCTGCGCGGCATACGCGAGCGCGCCGCCCTGCTCGGCGGACTGGCCCGGACCGGCCCCGACGACGGCGACTGGCAGGTTCATGCCGAGTTGCCGTTGAGTTGATCTACGCTGGTCCGATGCCGATCACCGTTCTCCTCGTCGACGACGAACCCCTCGTACGCGCGGGTCTGCGGGCTGTACTGGAGGCACAGCCCGACATCGAGGTCGTGGGGGAGGCCGCGGACGGGGCGGCGGTGATCCCGCTCGTGCGGCAGCTGCGGCCCGACGTGGTCGCCATGGACGTTCGGATGCCGCTGCTGGACGGCATCGAGGCCACCCGGGCGCTGCTGCGGACGGTCGACGAGCCGCCGCGGATCCTCGTGGTGACGACGTTCGAGAACGACGAGTACGTCTACGAGGCGCTACGGGCGGGCGCCGACGGGTTCCTGCTGAAGCGGGCCCGGCCGGCCGAGATCGTGCACGCGGTGCGGCTGATCGCCGAGGGCGAGTCGCTGCTGTTCCCGGCCTCGGTACGGCAGCTGGCCGCCGAGTACGGCGAAGGCGGCGGGAACCGGGCCGCGCGGGCCGCCATGGAGCGGGCCCGGCTGACCGAGCGGGAGGGCGAGGTGCTGCGGCTGATGGCGCGGGGCCTGTCGAACGCGGAGATCGCCGCCCGGCTGGTGGTGGGCACCGAGACGGTGAAGTCGCATGTCAGCGCCGTACTGGCGAAGCTGGGGGCGCGGGACCGCACGCAGGCGGTGATCGCGGCGTACGAGTCCGGGTTCGTGGCGCCGGGCTGACCGGCGAGGGCCCGTGCCTGCCCCTCGCCGGGGTCCGCCGCGCCGAGTACGATCCGGCCAACACGCGCACGAGCTGGGAGGACGGACGGTGGGGCGGCTGACCGGCGGGGATCCCTCGCTGCTGCGCAGGATCAACTCCGCGGTGGTGCTGCACGCGCTGCGTGCCACGGACTGCGCGACGCTGACCGAGATCACCCGGGTGACGGGGCTGTCCCGGCCGACCGTCGAGGGCGTCGTCGAAGGGCTCATCGAGGCCGGTCTCGTCGTCGAGAAGGCGGCCGAGGAGGGTGCCGCCCGGCGGCAGGGACGGCCCGCGCGGCGGTTCCGGTTCCGGGCGGAGGCGGGGCATCTGCTGGGGCTGGAGATCGGCGCGCACCGGGTGGCCGCGCTGCTGGCCGACCTGGACGGCCGGGTGATCGGCTCCCAGGCCAAGGACGTGCCCGAGACGGCGGCGGCCGACGAGCGGCTGGAGCGGCTGCGGGGGACCGTCGCCGAGCTGCTGCGCCGGGCCGGTGTGGCACGCGGCTCGCTGCGGGCCGTGGGCGTGGCGACGCCCGGGATCGTCGAGGCGGACGGCACGGTACGGCTGGGCACGGCGTTGCCCGGATGGACGGGGCTGCGGCTGGGCGAGCGGCTGAGCCGGTCGTTCAAGTGCCCGGTCCTGGTCGAGAACGACGCCAACGCGGCGGCCGTGGCCGAGCACTGGAAGGGCGCCGCCGTCGAGTCGGACGACGTGGTGTTCGTGCTGGCGGGGCTCAGCCCTGGCGCCGGTTCGCTGATCGGCGGACGGCTGCACCGGGGCTACGGCGGGGCGGCCGGCGAGATCGGCGCGCTGCATCTCCTCGGCCGGGAGGTGACGCCCGAGACGCTCCTGTCCACCACGGACGAACCCCTCCATCCCCTCGACGAACAGGCCGTCGCCGAGGTCTTCGCACAGGCCCGCCAGGGCGACCAGCGGGCCCGCGCGGCCGTCGACCGCTTCCTCCAGCGCCTGGTCCACGACGTGGCGGCGCTGGTCCTCGCCCTCGACCCGGAACTGGTCGTCATCGGCGGCTGGGCAGCGGGCCTGGACGGCGTCCTCGAACCCTTGCGCGACGAACTGGCCCGCTACTGCCTGCGTCCGCCGCAGGTGACCCTGTCCCGCCTGGGAGACGCGGCAGTGGCGACGGGTGCCCTACGCCTCGCGCTGGACCATGTGGAGGAACAACTGTTCACGGTCGAACGCCGCTGAACGACAACGCCCCTCCTGGGGGCGCGGGGCTGTGTCGATATGCGGCTCCGCCGCGTGGGCGCGACAAGCCACATACCACCCGCACCCGCCCGAAAACAAAACCCGGCAGACGCACAGGCGCATACTGTCGACACATGGACGGCACCTCACAAACCCCCCCGGCCTACGACCCGGCGTCAGCCGACCGCTGGGCCCCGGAACCAGACAAACGCCCCGGCCGCACCGCCTTCCAACGCGACCGAGCCCGAGTCCTGCACAGCGCCGCCCTGAGAAGACTCGCCGGCAAAACCCAAGTGGTAACGCCCGGCACCCTGGGCCCGGCCTGGGACGCCAGCCCCCGCACCCGCCTCACCCACTCCCTGGAATGCGCCCAGGTCGGCCGCGAACTGGGCGCGGCCCTCGGCTGTGACCCCGACCTCGTGGAAGCCGCCTGCCTCTCCCACGACCTCGGCCACCCGCCCTTCGGCCACAACGGCGAACAGGCCCTCAACGAGTTCGCGGCGGACTGCGGCGGCTTCGAGGGCAACGCCCAGTCCCTCAGACTCCTCACTCGCATCGAGCCCAAACGGTTCACCCCCGACGGCTCCGTCGGCCTCAACCTCACCCGCGCCGCACTCGACGCCGCCACCAAGTACCCCTGGCCCCGCGGCGCCCACCCCACCGACCCGGCGTCCCGCAAGTTCGGCGTCTACGACGACGACCGCCCGGTCTTCGACTGGGTCCGCAAGGACGCCCCCGGCACCCGCACCTGCTTCGAGGCGCAGGTCATGGACTGGTCCGACGACGTGGCCTACTCGGTGCACGACGTGGAGGACGGCCTGCACGCCGGCCACATCGACCCCAACTGCCTGCACGCCGAACCCGAACGGCAGGAGGTCTTCCAGGTCGCCCGGGAGCGCTATGTACCGGCGGACACCGACCCCGCCGAACTCGCCGAGGCCCTCGACCGGCTCCTCGCCCAGGAGTGGTGGCCGCACGGCTACGACGGCACCGCCGTCGCCCAGGCCCGTCTGAAGGACGCCACCAGCCAGCTCATCGGCCGCTTCTGCCTGGCCGCCGAGACCGCGACCCGCACCGCGTACGGCGCCGGACGGCTCACCCGGTACGCCGCGGAACTGGTCGTACCGCGCGAGGCCCGTCTGGAGTGCGCCGTCCTCAAGGCCGTCGCCGACCTCTACGTCATGCAGCGCGCCGAGCAGGAACGCCTGCGCGCCGACCAGCGCGTCGTCGTCGCCGAACTGGCCGAGGCGCTCACCGTCCGCGCCCCGGACGGCCTGGACCCGCAGTTCCGCGCCCTGTTCGACCGCGCGCCGGACGACCGGGCCCGCAAACGGGTGATCGTCGACCAGATCGCCTCCCTCACCGACACCTCCGCCCGCTCGCTTCACGCCCGTCTGACGGGACACGCATGAGACTGGCAGGAAACAGGAGACGACAGACGGGAAACAGGAGACCCCGGCGCGCCCGATCGTGACCCTCCGTGGCCTGATCGGGTCACTCCCTCTTCCCGCAT
Organism: Streptomyces africanus; assembly: GCF_002150735.1. Taxonomy (GTDB): domain Bacteria; phylum Actinomycetota; class Actinomycetes; order Streptomycetales; family Streptomycetaceae; genus Streptomyces; species Streptomyces africanus. Next base: position 11,502 of record NZ_MUKA01000060.1, on the reverse strand, counting down.
CACGCTCCGTGCGGGACGCTCAAGTGGCGACATCCTTACGAGGAGGCATCAAGTGGTCGACGCGGATCAGACATTCGTCATCGTCGGAGGCGGACTCGCCGGCGCGAAGGCGGCCGAGACGCTCCGGGCGGAGGGCTTCACCGGCCGGGTGATACTGATCTGCGACGAACGCGACCACCCCTACGAGCGTCCGCCGCTGTCCAAGGGCTACCTCCTGGGCAAGGAGGAACGCGACAGCGTCTTCGTGCACGAGCCCGCCTGGTACGCGGCGAACGACATCGAGCTGCACCTCGGCCAGACCGTCGACGCGATCGACCGCACGGCCAAGACGGTCCGCTTCGGCGAGGACGGCACGCTCGTCCGCTACGACAAGCTGCTCCTGGCGACCGGCGCCGAACCCCGCCGCCTCGACATCCCGGGCACGGACCTGGCCGGCGTCCACCACCTGCGCCGGCTCGCCCACGCCGAACGGCTCAAGCACGTCCTGACCAACCTCGGACGGGACAACGGCCACCTCGTCATCGCGGGCGCCGGCTGGATCGGCCTGGAGGTCGCGGCGGCGGCCCGCGAGTACGGCGCCGAGGTCACCGTGGTCCACAGCGGGGCGACCCCGCTGCACCACGTCCTCGGCCCCGAACTCGGCCAGCTCTTCGCCGACCTGCACCGCGACCACGGCGTCCGCTTCCACTTCGGCAGCCGGCTCACCGAGATCCTCGGCCAGGACGGCATGGTCCTCGCGGCCCGCACGGACGACGGCGAGGAACACCCGGCGCACGACGTCCTGGCCGCGATCGGCGCGGCCCCTCGGGTCGCTCTCGCGGAGGCGGCAGGGCTGGAGATCGCCGACCGGGCGCGCGGCGGCGGCGTCGTGGTCGACGAGCGGCTGCGCACCTCCGACCCCGACATCTACGCGGCCGGCGATGTGGCCTCCTTCCCCCACACCCTCTTCGAGACCGGCATGCGGGTGGAGCACTGGGCCAACGCGCTGAACGGCGGCCCGGCGGCGGCCCGCTGCATGCTCGGCCGGGACGTGCCGTACGACCGGGTGCCCTACTTCTTCTCCGACCAGTACGACCTCGGCATGGAGTACTCCGGCTGGGCGCCGCCGGGGACGTACGACCAGGTGGTGATCCGGGGGGACGCGAGCCGGCGCGAGTTCATCGCCTTCTGGGTGAAGGAGGGCCGGGTGCTGGCCGGGATGAACGTGAACGTGTGGGATGTCACAGACAAGATCCAGCAGCTGATCCGCTCCAGGGCCCGGGTGAGCACGGAGGCGCTGGCCGACCCGCACGCACCGCTGGACAGCCTCGCCTCGTAGCCGTCAGGACTGTCACTCCACCACCGTAGAATCGCTGCGTGGCTGGACGGATCAACGACGAGGACGTGAAGGCGGTACGGGACGCGGTCCCGATCGACGCCGTGGTGTCCGAGTACCTCCAGCTGCGAGGCGCGGGCGGCGGCAACCTCAAGGGTCTGTGCCCGTTCCACGACGAGAAGTCACCGTCCTTCCAGGTCAGCCCCAGCAAGGGACTCTTCCACTGCTTCGGCTGCCAGGAGGGCGGCGACACCATCACGTTCGTGATGAAGATCGACCACCTCACCTTCTCGGAGGCGGTCGAGCGCCTGGCCGGCCAGGCGGGCATCACCCTGCGCTACGAGGAGGGCGGGTACAACCCCTCCCACCAGCGCGGCGAACGCATCCGCCTGGTCGAGGCCCACAAGATCGCGGCCGAGTGGTACGCGGAACAGCTCGCGACCTCCCCGGAGGCCGACACCGGCCGGGTCTTCCTCGCCGAGCGCGGTTTCGACCAGGCCGCCGCCGTCCACTTCGGCGTCGGCTACAGCCCCCAGGGCTGGGACCACCTCACGCGCTATCTGCGCGGCAAGGGCTTCACCGACAAGGAGATCCTGCTCTCCGGGCTCGCCCAGGAGGGCCGCCGCGGCCCCATCGACCGCTTCCGCGGCCGGCTGATGTGGCCCATCCGCGACATCGGCGGCGACGTCGTCGGCTTCGGCGCCCGCAAGCTCTACGAGGCGGACAACGGCCCCAAGTATCTGAACACGCCCGACACGGCGATCTACCGCAAGTCCCAGGTCCTCTACGGCATCGACCTGGCGAAGAAGGAGATCGCGAAGACGAGCCGCGCGGTCGTCGTCGAGGGCTACACGGACGTCATGGCCTGCCACCTGGCCGGGGTGACGACCGCCATCGCCACCTGCGGCACGGCCTTCGGCGGCGACCACATCAAGATCCTCCGCCGCCTGCTGATGGACAACGGCTCGGCCCGTGTCATCTTCACCTTCGACGGCGACGCGGCCGGCCAGAAGGCGGCCCTGCGGGCCTTCGAGGACGACCAGAAGTTCGCCGCCGAGACGTACATCGCCATCGCCCCCGACGGCATGGACCCCTGCGACCTGCGCCTGGCCAAGGGCGACGAGGCCGTGGCGGACCTGGTCGAACCCCGCACACCGCTCTTCGAGTTCGCCCTGCGCCAGATCGTGAGCCGCTACGACCTCGACACCCCGGCCGGCCGCGCCGCCGCCCTGGACGAGGCGGCCCCGATCGTCGCCCGCATCAAGAACAGCGGCGCCCAGCACGAGGTCGCCGTCCAGCTCGCCGGCATGCTCGGCATCCTCGACACCCAGTTCGTGGTCAAGCGCGTGGCCCAGCTGGCCCGCTGGGCCCGCGACCGCGGCGGCAAGGGCCCCGCCCCGGACCGGCACCAGCACGGAGCGCAGCAGTACGCCGCCGCCCAGCCGTCCGCGGCTCCCCGCGGCCCGGCCCTCAACCTCCGCAACCCGGTCTACGCCACCGAACGCGAACTCCTCAAACTCGCCCTCCAGCGCCCCGAGTTGGTCTCCCCGGCCTTCGACGCGTACGGAGTGGACGAGTTCACCGCCCCGCCCTACGCCGCCGTACGCCAGGCCATCCTGGACGCCGGCGGCGCCGAACTGGGCGTCGCGGACCCCCAGGACTACCTGGTGAAGGTCCGCGAGGCCGCCCCGGACGACGCGGTCCGCGCGATGGTGACGGAACTGGCCGTCGAGGCGATCCTGCTGCACAAGGGCGTGAAGGGCGTCGACGAGACCTACGCGGGCGCCCAGTTGGTCACCGTCCGCCGCCGCGCCGTCGAACGCCGCATCCGCGACATCACCGGCCGGCTCACCCGCCTCGGCAGCCACGGCGACCCGGCCCAGCTGGCCGCCGTGCAGAACGAACTCTGGGTCCTCCAGCAGTACGACCAGGCCCTGAGGGAGCACGGCGCCGCCGCGCTCTGAGGTCACCGCGCGGTCACGGACCGGAAGCAAAAAGTCATCGCACGCCCCTCGTGGCGACGATGTGTCTTACCCCACACTGGGTTCCGGTGCCTGAGTCCTCGGAGCGCGGCCGATCCGTCCCCGACGGGTCCCAGACCCCCGCGGTTCCGCTCATCGCGTACGGGACGGACAGCGGCGAGGCCGCCGACTCCGCTCCCGAAGTACCGCTGCCGTCCGCCTTGGCAGCGATCATCCTGGAGGTCGCCCCCGTGCAGACCCAGACCCTCACCCAGACCGACGTCAGCGGCGCCATCGGCGCTGACGGCACCGCCCCGGACGCGGGGGACGACGTCCTCCCCGCGGTCCCGGCGCAAGGCCACGTCGTGCTCCACCCCGAGACGGAACCGGAGGAGCCGCCCGCCGAGGCCATCGAGACGGCCGAGGCTCCCGAGCCCGTCGAACCGCCGCGGGCCCGCCCCGACACCGGCGGCCCCTCCTCCGACCTGTTCCGCCAGTACCTGCGGGAGATCGGCCGCATCCCCCTGCTGACCGCCGCCGAGGAGGTCGAACTCGCCCGCCGCGTCGAGGCCGGCCTGTTCGCCGAGGAGAAGCTGCGGCTCGCCTCCGACCTCGACAGCCAGCTGGCGCTGGACCTCGACCGGCTCGTCGTCATGGGCCGGATGGCCAAGCGCCGCCTCATCGAGGCCAACCTGCGCCTGGTCGTCTCCGTCGCCAAACGCTACGTCGGGCGCGGCCTGACCATGCTCGACCTCGTCCAGGAGGGCAACCTCGGACTCATCCGGGCCGTCGAGAAGTTCGACTACGCCCGGGGCTACAAGTTCTCCACCTACGCCACCTGGTGGATCCGCCAGGCCATGTCCCGCGCCCTGGCCGACCAGGCCCGCACCATCCGGGTCCCGGTGCACGTCGTGGAGCTCATCAACCGGGTCGTCCGCGTCCAGCGCCGCATGCTCCAGGAGCGGGGCTACGAGCCGACACCGGAAGAGGTCGCCGCGCACCTCGACCTGGCCCCGGAGCGCGTCAGCGAAGTGCTGCGCCTCGCCCAGGAGCCGGTGTCGCTGCACGCGCCCGTCGGCGAGGAGGACGACGTCGCCCTCGGCGACCTCATCGAGGACGGCGACGCCACCAGCCCCGTCGAATCCGCCGCGTTCCTCCTCCTCAAGGAGCACCTGGAAGCGGTCCTGTCGACGCTGGGGGAGCGGGAGCGCAAGGTCGTCCAGCTCCGCTACGGCCTGGCCGACGGCCGCCCCCGCACGCTGGAGGAGATCGGCCGCATCTTCGGCGTGACCAGGGAGCGCATAAGGCAGATCGAGTCCAAGACCCTCAACAAACTCCGCGACCACGCCTTCGCGGACCAGCTGAGGGGTTATCTGGACTGATGCCGCCCGCGGGCCGGTGGGGGCCGCTCGCGCAGTTCCCCGCGCCCCTTCAGGGGCGCGGGGAACTGCGCGACCAGCCACAACGGGCCCGCAGTCGCCCCACGACACCACATGGCACTCTCGAAGGCGACTCAGTCGACCTCCGCCGCCGCCTGCACGAACTGCGCCTTGTACAGCCGGGCGTAGGCCCCGCCCGCCGCCAGCAGCTCCTCGTGCGCGCCCTGCTCCACGATCGCCCCGTTCTCCATCACCAGGATCGTGTCCGCGTCCCGGATCGTCGACAGCCGGTGCGCGATGACGAAGGACGTCCGCCCGTGGGCGAGTTTCGCCATGGCCTTCTGGATGAGCACCTCGGTACGCGTGTCGACCGAACTCGTCGCCTCGTCCAGCACCAGGATCACCGGGTCGGACAGGAACGCCCGGGCGATGGTGATCAGCTGCTTCTCACCCGCGCTGACCCCCGACCCCTCGTCGTCGATCACCGTGTCGTACCCGTCCGGCAGCGTACGGATGAACCGGTCCGCGTGCGCGGCCCGGGCCGCCTCCTCGATCTCCCCGAGGGTCACCTCCCGCGACGCCCCGTACGCGATGTTCTCCGCGATCGTGCCGCCGAACAGCCACGTGTCCTGGAGCACCATGCCGACCCCGGCGCGCAGTTCGTCGCGGGACATCCGCGCGATGTCGACCCCGTCGAGGGTGATGCGCCCGCCGGTGACGTCGTAGAACCGCATCAGGAGGTTCACCAGCGTCGTCTTGCCGGCGCCCGTCGGGCCGACGATGGCCACCGTGTGCCCGGGCTCGACCTTCAGCGACAGGTCCTCGATCAGCGGCTTCTCCGGGTCGTAGCGGAACGAGACGTGCTCCAGCGCCACCTGCCCGCGCAGTTCCTCGGGCCGCACGCCCGGCACCGGATCGGCGCTCTGCTCCTCCGCGTCCAGCAGTTCGAAGACCCGCTCCGCCGAGGCGACGCCCGACTGCACCAGATTCGCCATGGACGCGACCTGCGTCAGCGGCATGGAGAACTGCCGCGAGTACTGGATGAAGGCCTGCACATCGCCGATGGACAGCGAGCCCGAGGCGACCCGCAGCCCGCCGACGACCGCGACCAGCACGTAGTTGAGGTTCGACACGAAGAACATCAGCGGCTGCATGACACCGCTGTTGAACTGCGCCCGGAACCCGGCCTCGTACAGCGCCTCGTTGTGCTCGGCGAACTGCTGCGCCGACTCCTCCTGCCGCCCGAACACCTTCACGAGCGCGTGCCCGGTGTACATCTCCTCGATGTGCGCGTTCAGCTTGCCCGTCGAGCGCCACTGCTGCACGAAGTGCGGCTGCGACCGCTTGCCGACGCGCGTGGCGACGACGAACGACAGCGGCACGGTCACCAGCGCGACCAGCGCCAGGATCCACGAGACGTAGAACATCATCGCGAGGACGCCGATGATGGTCAGCACCGAGTTGATGAGCTGCCCCATCGACTGCTGGAGCGTCTGCCCGATGTTGTCGATGTCGTTCGTCGCCCGGGACAGCACCTCACCGCGCTGGCGCTTGTCGAAGTACGACAGCGGCAGCCGCGACAGCTTCGTCTGCACGTCCTCGCGCATCCGGAACATGGTGCGGTTCACGGCCCGGTTGACCATCCGCGTCGCCACCGCCATCAGCAGCCCGGCCACCAGGAACACGCCCAGCGCGAGCAGCAGCACATGCCCGACGGCGGTGAAGTCGATGCCCTCGCCGGGAGTGAAGTCGGTGCTGCGCAGCATGTCGGCGACGTCGCCGTCCCCGCGCTGCCGCATCTGGTCGAGGACCTGCTCCTTGCTCGCCCCCTCGGGCATGCCCCGCCCGACGATGCCCGCGAAGACCAGGTCGGTCGCCTGGCCGAGGATCTTCGGCCCGACGACGTTGAGGCCGACGCTGAGCACCACGCACAGCAGCAGCACGCAGATCGTGACCCGCTCCGGCCGGAACCGCGCGAGCAGCCGTTTGCCCGACCCCTTGAAGTCCAGCGAGCGCTGGTCGGGGCCGCCCCCGGCCATCATCCGCCCCATGGGCCCCGCCATCAGGCAGCCTCCGCTTCCGTGAGCTGGGAGAGCACGATCTCCCGGTAGGTCTCGTTGTCCGCCATCAGTTCGTGGTGCCGGCCGGTGCCGACGACGCGGCCCTCGTCGAGGACGACGATCCGGTCGGCGTCCCGGATGGTCGCCACCCGCTGGGCGACGATCACGACGGTCGCCTCCGCGGTCTCCTGCGCGAGGGCGGCCCGCAGGGCGGCGTCCGTGGCGTAGTCGAGCGCGGAGAAGGAGTCGTCGAAGAGGTAGATCTCCGGGCGCTGCACAAGCGTCCGGGCGATCGCGAGCCGCTGCCGCTGACCGCCCGAGACATTCGTCCCGCCCTGCGCGATCGGCGCGTCGAGCCCGCCCTCCAGCCGCTCCACGAACTCCTTGGCCTGCGCCACCTCCAGCGCGTGCCACAGCTCCTCGTCGGTGGCGTCCGGGTTGCCGTAGCGCAGATTGGTCGCCACCGTGCCCGCGAACAGATACGGCCTCTGCGGCACCATCCCGACGGTCTTCGCGACCAGCTCCGGGTCGAGCTCCGCCACCTCGACACCGTCCACGAGCACCTGCCCCTCGGTCGCGTCGAACAGCCGCGGGACCAGCCCGAGCAGGGTCGACTTGCCGCTGCCGGTCGAGCCGATGACGGCGGTCGTCTCACCCGGCCGGGCGACCAGGTCGACGGCCTTCAGCACCGGCTCCTCGGCGCCCGGATAGCGGAAGCCCGCCCCGCGCAGCTCCAGATGCCCGTGCCGGCGCAGCTCCCGCACGGGCGCCGACGGCGGCACGACGCTCGACGCGGTGTCCAGCACCTCCTGGATGCGCTCCGCGCACACCTCCGCGCGCGGCACCATCATGAACATGAAGGTGGCCATCATCACGGACATGACGATCTGCATCAGATAGGCGAGGAACGCCGTCAGATCACCGATCTGCATCCCCCCGCTGTCGATCCGGTGCGCGCCGAACCACACCACGGCGATCGACGACACGTTCACCACCGTCATGACGATCGGGAACATCAGAGCGAGCAGGTTGCCGGTGCCCAGCGCGAAGTCCGTGAGATCGGTGTTGGCCTTCCGGAAGCGCTGCTGCTCGTACTCGTCCCGGACGAAGGCCCGGATGACGCGGTTGCCGGTGATCTGCTCGCGCAGCACCCGGTTCACCGTGTCCAGCCGCACCTGCATGGCCCGGAACAGCGGCCGCAGCCGCCGCACGATCAGCGTCACGCAGATGCCCAGCACCGGCACGACCGCCACCAGCACCCCGGACAGCGGCACGTCGAGACCGAGCGCCAGCACGATGCCGCCCACGCACATGATCGGCGCGGACACCATCAGCGTGAACGTCATCAGCGCCAGCATCTGCACCTGCTGGACGTCGTTCGTCGTACGGGTGATCAGCGAGGGCGCACCGAAGTGACCGACCTCACGCGCGGAGAACGACTGCACCCGGTCGAAGACGGCGGCTCGCACGTCCCGCCCGAGCGCCGACGCCGTACGGGCGCCGTAGTACACGGCACCGATGTTGCACACGACCTGGACCAGCGAGATGCCGATCATCAGGGCGCCGTAGCCGAGGATGTAGCCGGTGTCGCCGTTCACGACACCCTGGTCGATGATGTGCGCGTTCAGCGTGGGCAGGTAGAGCGTGGCGCAGGTCTGCAGGAACTGCAGCAGCACCAGCAGAGTGATGGGTTTCCTGTAGGGCCTGAGACAGGTCCGCAGAAGTCGGGTGAGCACGCTGCTTCTCTCGGAGTGGGTGACGGGGGCGGTTGGTTGCCCCTGGCCCCTATCGTCGAACACTCCACTGGCGTTACCTCAACCGAATTAACCCAACAGGCGGTCAAAACGCTCCGGGGTGCGTCTGCTCCCGTACCGACACGAACTGCTGCCGGACCGCCTGCCCCACGGCCAGTTCCTCCCCGGGCTCCAGGACCTGCGCGACCGCGCCCTGCCAGGCCGGCGGGGTCCGTGCGTCGAGCGTGCCCTGGGACGCCCCGAGCGCCCAGGCCGCCTGCCGGGCGGCGCCGATCGCCGCGTAGTCCGCCGGCTGCGGCACCACGACCTGCGTCCCGAACAGCGAGGGCGCGGCCGCCTGCACGGCGGGCAGTTCGGCGGCCGGCCCGAGCAGGAACACCCGCCGCACCTCCACGCCCCGGGCGCGCAGCACGTCCAGCGCGTCCGCGAGCCCGCACAGCATGCCTTCGAACGCGGCCCGCGCCAGATGCTCCGCCTTCATCGACTCGCGCCTGAGCCCCGCCAGGGTCCCCGCCGTGTGCGGCAGGTTCGGCGTCCGCTCACCCTCCAGATAGGGCAGCAGCACCAGCCCGTGCGACCCGGGCGTCGACTTCATTGCCAGCTCGGACAGGCTCTCGAGATCGGGCAGCCCCAGCAGCTCTGCGGTCCCGCGCAGCGTCCGTACGGCGTTCAGCGTGGTGACGACCGGCAGGTGCATGCCCGTCGCGTCGGCCAGCGCGGTGATCATCCCGGAGCCGTCGACCAGCGCCTCGGGATGCACGGCCATCACGGACCCGGACGCGCCCAGCGACACCACCGCGTCCCCGAGCCCGATGCCGAGCCCGAACGCCGCCGCCATGGTCTCGCCGGTCCCCACGGAGATCAGCAGCCCCTCCGGCGTCGTACCGGCCGCGTCCGCCGGGCCGATCACCTCCGGCAGCATCACCTGGTGCCCGAGCGCCAGCTCGACCAGGTCGGGCCGGTAGGCACCGGTCGCCGCGGACCAGTACCCGGTGCCGGACGCCCCGCCCCGGTCGGTGGTTCTGCGCACCGGACGGCCCAGCAGCTGCCACACCAGCCAGTCGTGCGCCTGGAGGAGGATCGCGGTGCGCTGCGCGTTCTCGGGCTCGGTCCGCGCCAGCCAGCGCAGCTTCGTCACCGGCTGCGCGGCCTGCGGCACACACCCCACGGCCTGCGCCCACGCCTCGCGCCCCCCGAGCGCGTCGATCAGGTCGGCCGCCGCGACCTGCGTCCGCTTGTCACTGCCGACCATGGCCGGCCGCACGGTGTTGCCCTGCGCGTCCAGCGGCACGACGGCGTTCTGCTGCGCCGAGACGCCGATGGCCTGCACGCCCTCCAGCAGCCCGCCGCCCGCGGCCTCGCCCAGGGACAGCAGCCAGGCCTGCGGGTCGACGTCGGACGGGCGGCCACCGCTGTCGGGGCTCTCCACCGGATGCGGCGCATATCCCTGCCTGAGCACGGCTCCGGAGTCCGTGTCACAGACGACGATACGAGTGAAATCGGGTGAACTGTCCAACCCGGCGACTATCCCCATGGCCAAAATTCTGCCGTACCGCTGCGCTGGCTTGGGCCGTGGGCGCCGTGGATCTTGACGCCGGGTTTTGAGTGCGGGCTCGTTGTGGCTGGTCGCGCCGTTCCCCGCGCCCCTTTCAGGGGCGCGGTCCTACTCGGCGCCAGAAGATCACGTATTGCTTGTGCCCCAGTCGTCCTCGCCGCCGTTGTGGGTTGCCCGCTCCTTGAGGTGGCGGACGCGGTCGGCCACCGAGTCGGGGACGCGGTCGCCGACCTTGTCGCTCACCACGTGGTACGCCTTGCCCGCGAACTCGCGGCCCTGGTGGGCCGCCGACTCCGCGGTGTTGCGGACGGCGGGGTTCTGCGCGAACTGACGGGCCGACTTCTTCAGCTGTTCGTAGCGCTCGCGGCCGGCCCTCGTGCCCAGCACGTAACCCAGGACGACTCCGGCGACGAACGTGAGCCGGTAACGCATGGCGGCCACCCTTTCCTTGCGTAGGTCTCCGGTGCGGCGTCGGCGCCGGGGAGTACCGATTGGCAAAGCACCCCCCTGCTTGCGCTAATGTATGTGTCGCAGCGAGCGCGCGCCCCCTGGCGAATACCCAGGTAGGTACGTTCGATGCACAACGAGACCTTCCTCGGTAGCTCAATTGGCAGAGCAGCCGGCTGTTAACCGGCAGGTTACTGGTTCGAGTCCAGTCCGGGGAGCTCGGTCCTCCGTAGCTCAATTGGCAGAGCAGCCGGCTGTTAACCGGCAGGTTACTGGTTCGAGTCCAGTCGGGGGAGCACGCTGAACGAGGACCCCTCAGGGGTCCTTTTTCATGTCCGTTCCGATCTCCCGGGAACCGCGCGGCGCTGGTCGCAGTCCTCATGGTCACGAAGGCCGTGCGCAGCCGCCCAGCCGAAGCAGGAGATCGTATGAGCGGCTATGCTGCGGCAGACGGCGCGCACACATGTACGCGACACGCCGCTATGGGGCGGTAGCTCAGCCGGTTAGAGCAGCGGACTCATAATCCGTCGGCCGTGGGTTCGAGTCCCACCCGCCCCACCGCGCACTTCCGGTGCAGAAGCGTTTCCGGCTGTCGGCCCTCGGGTCAGGGCGTGGACGTCGGGGCGGTGCCGTGGCGGCGCTGGCGGTGGGTGTACGTGGTGATCGCCTGCCACAGGTGGCGGCGGTCGGTGTCGGGCCAGAGGTCCGGCGTGAAGTACAGCTCGGCGTAGGCGGTGTGCCAGGGCAGGAAGTTGGACGTGCGCTGCTCGTTGCCGGTGCGCCAGAGCAGGTCGACGTCCGGCATGTCCGGGTGGGGCAGGTGCCGTGCGAAGTCCTCCTCGCCGATCAGGTCGGGATCCAGCAGGCCGGCCCGGGCCCGGCGGGCGAGGGCCGCGGCGGCGCGGGTGAGTTCGTCGCGGCCGCCGTAGTCGATGCACATCGTCAGCGTCAGCCCGGTGCGCGTGCGGGTGCCGCGCTCCCGCAGGTGGAGCAGGTCGGCCAGGTCGGGCGGCAGTCGGCCGGTACGGCCG
>NZ_MUKA01000470.1 GCF_002150735.1 Streptomyces africanus | reverse complement strand
GTTCGGGGACGTCTGCCGTCGGGGCGGCGGGGGTGGGTTCCGGGGAGGGGGACGGGACTTTCGGGTCCGTCGCCGGGGGCGTCGGGGTTTCGGGCGTCGTCGTCGCCGTCTGCGCCGCACCCTCCGCCTCGGCGGTCCGTGACTTGCGTGACCGTCCGAACGCGTTCCGCAAGAGAGTGAGAATGCCCATGTGCGCGCAACCCTTCGCGTGAGTTGAAGCCCGTCAATCCCTGGCCAGGACGGACACGTAAGGTTAGCGGCCCTCCTGGGTGATCTTGGGCAGGGTCGGGGGTGGGCGGTCCGCGCTGTCAAGAGGGACATCCGGCCTGCCAAGGTGTCGCCGTGCTGAATCGCCGTAACTGCCGTAAGGCTGCCGCAGGTTCACCCGCTGTTCACCCTCGCGCCCGGCTGCCGCACATATGTGCCCCTACGGTNNACGCCTGCTTCCACGAGGTGCCCAACACCAGCTCCAACGAGTACGTCGGTGATGTGATCGCCGGTGCGCTCAGCCGGCGGTCGATGATGCGGGCCGCGGCCGTGGTGACCGTGGCGGCGGCGGGCGCGGGGGCCGCGGGTGTCGCCCAGGCTCCGCAGGCCGGCGCCGCTCCAGCCGGAGGCGCATCGGCCGGTGCCGCCGCCGAGGCCGCCCGGCGGAAGAACAAGGGCGCGCGCGGGCTGCGGTTCGCGCCCGTCGCGCCCAATACCGCCGACGCCGTGACCGTGCCGGAGGGGTACCGGCAGAACGTCGTCATCCGCTGGGGCGAGCCCATCCTGCGCGGGGCGCCCGCCTTCGACCCGGAGAAGCAGACCGCCAAGGCGCAGGCCGGGCAGTTCGGGTACAACTGCGATTTCCTCGCCCTGCTCCCGTTGCCCGGGGAGCGGAACAGGCAGCTGCTCGTCGCCAATCACGAGTACACCGATGAGGTGCTCATGTTCCGGGGGTACGACGCCGCCAACCCGACCCGGGAGCAGGTGGAGGTGGCGTGGGCCGCGCACGGGCTGTCCGCCGTCGTCGTGGAGGGGGACCGGAAGACGGGGAAGCTGACCGCCGTTCCCCGGCATCAGCTCAACCGGCGCGTCACCGCCACCACCGAGTTCCGGCTCACCGGGCCCGTCGCCGGGTCCGAGCTCGTGAAGACCTCCGCCGACCCGACCGGCACCAAGGTGCTCGGCACTCTCAACAACTGCTCGGGCGGCGTGACCCCGTGGGGCACGACCCTGCACGGCGAGGAGAACTTCAACCAGTACTTCGCGGGCAGCAGCCGGGCGACCGACAAGCGGTACGGCATCGGGACCGGGGCCAGCGAGCGGAAGTGGGAACGGTTCGACAAGCGGTTCGACGTCGCCCAGGAGCCGAACGAGGTGCACCGGTTCGGGTACGTCGTGGAGTTCGACCCGTACGACCCGAGCTCCACTCCGCGCAAGCACACCGCCCTCGGGCGGTTCAAGCACGAGGCCGCGAACATCAGGATGACGGCGGACGGGCGGCCCGTCGTGTACACCGGCGACGACGAGCGGTTCGACTACTTCTACAAGTTCGTCGGCAGCAAGCGGATGCGGCACGGCAGCGGCAGGGCCGTGCGGGAGCACAACCTCTCCCTGCTCGACGAGGGGACGCTGTACGTCGCCAGGCTCACCGGTGACTCCCCCGCCATCGAGATCGACGGCACGGGCAAGCTGCCGGGCGACGGCGAGTTCGACGGGAGCGGCGAGTGGATTCCGCTGGCCACCGCCACCGCCGAGGGGGCGGTCTCGCACGTGGACGGGATGAGCGCCGAGGAGGTGTTCGTCTTCACCCGTCTCGCCGGTGACAAGGTGGGCGCCACGAAGATGGACCGGCCCGAGGACATCGAGCCCAGTCCCGTCACCGGCAAGGTGTACGTCGCCCTGACGAACAACTCCAACCGCGGTGTCGGCTCCAACGCCAAGGCGGACGAGGCCAATCCGCGCAACGCCAACAAGCACGGGCACGTCCTGGAGCTCACCGAGCGCTGGAACCGGCCCGAGAGCACGAGGTTCGCCTGGTCGCTGTTCCTCGTCGCCGGTGACCCGGACGACCCGGCGACCTACTTCGCCGGGTTCCCGAAGGACGGCGTCAGCCCGATCTCCTGCCCGGACAACGTCGCCTTCGACCCGTACGGCAACCTGTGGATCTCCACCGACGGCTCCCAGCTCGGCTCGCACGACGGCCTGTTCGGCGTGGCGACCCGGGGCGAGCGGCGCGGTGAGCTGAAGCAGTTCCTGACCGTGCCGACGGGGGCGGAGACCTGCGGTCCGATCATCCAGGACCGGCGTGTCCTGGTCGCCGTGCAGCACCCGGGCGAGATCGACGGCGCGTCCGTGGAGAAGCCGGCCAGCACCTGGCCCGACGGTCCCGGGACGTACGTCCGGCCGGCGGTCGTGGCCGTGTGGCGCGCGGACGGCTGCGACATCGGAGCCTGAGCGGAGAGCGACTGATGGGGGGCGCCTGTCCGGCGTCCCCCTTCCTCTCTCACCGACGTGCGTGCAGCGTCAGGTCCGTCACCACCGCCCGGTGGTCCGTGTCGGCCAGGTCCAGGAAGCGGGTGCGGTCGGCCGCGAAGTCCTTCGACACCAGGACGTGGTCGATCTGCGTGCCGAACGTCGGCGCGGTCCGGGCCGGCCAGGTGGCCGTGCGGTCGGCGCCGTCCAGTCGGGCGGCGTCGCTCAGGCCGGTGTCGAGGATGCGGCGGAAGGCGGCGTGGTCCTGGGAGGCGTTGAAGTCGCCGGCCAGGACGAGGGGGGTGCCGGGGTCGGCGGCGGCCGCGTCGCGCAGGGCGTCCAGCTCCGTGCGCCAGAGGCCGAGCTGGCCGGGCAGCGGGGGCATGGGGTGGGCGAGCTGGAGCCGTACGGCGTGGCCGTCGACGTCGGCGACCGCCCCGGGCATGCCCATGGTGCCGGGGACGCCGTCGGTGGGCCGCAGCGGGAAGCGGCTGAGGATGACGGAGCCCTCGGAGCCGCCGCCCTCGACGGCCCGGCGGTGGGGATAGTCCCGCGCCAGGTCCTGCTTCAGGCGTGCGTCGCACGCGTAGTCGCACTCCTCCACGAAGAGCACGTCCGGTTTCTCGCGGCGGACGGCGGTGACCAGGGGCCCGGTGCCCTGCCCGAACTCGACGTTCGAGGTCAGCACGCGCAGGTCGGCGACCGGGCGGCCGACGGGGTCGCCGACCTTGCCGTACGGCTCGATGAACCAGGCCAGCAGGCCGAGCAGGAGCACGCCCCAGACCGTCCCGAGCCACCACCGGGACAGCAGGGCGAGCAGCAGGGCCAGGCCGGTGGGGGCGAGCAGCCAGGGAAGGAAGGCGAGGATCTGCGGGACGGGCGTGATGCCGTCGCTGTCGGCGGTCCGGTAGCCGACGGCCACGCTGACCGCGGCGAGCAGCAGGGCGGCGCACCAGGCGCCGGGCCGCCGGCGGGGCGGACGGTGGTCCGGCTCGTCGGCGGCGGTCCACTCGGCAGCGGCGGTGTCCAAGGCCCGGCCTCCCGTTCGCGGGTGGGATGCCCGCATCCTCCCTCAAGGATTCCCGCATCCTCCCTCAAGGACGGGGTGGGACGGGGGAAGGTTGCCGGGCGTCGACGCGGGCCAGGAACTCCCCGAGTGCCCGGTCGAACTCCGCGGGGCGTTCGAGGTTCGGCATGTGGGCCGCGCCCTCGATGATGTGCAGGTCGGCGTCCGGGAGGGCCGCGTGCATGGCGCGGGCGTCGGAGACGGGGGTGTAGGTGTCGTCGGATCCGACGACGACCAGGGCCGGGACCCGGACCTGGGTCAGCAGGGTGGTGTAGTCGGGGCGCCGGGCGCGGGCGCGCAGGGCCGCGGCGGCGCCCTCGGGGGAGGTGGCCGTCATCATGCGGTGGACGTGGGCCTTGACGTCGGCGTGGGCGTGGGGGGCGACCATCCGCTCCAGGACCTCGTCGGCGTAGCCGCGCATGCCCTCTCGCAGGAGGCGGTCCGCCATGGCGTCGCGGGTGCGGACGCCGTCCGGGGTCTCCGCGGCCGGGAAGGTGTCCGCGAGGACGAGGCCGCGGACGCGGCCGGGGAACTGCCGGTAGCAGTCCATCGCGATCTGGCCGCCCATGGAGAGCCCGGCGAGGACGAAGGACTCCACGCCCAGCTCGTCGAGCAGGGCCTCGATGTCCCGGGCGAACCCCGCGAAGTCCGTGAGGGCCGGGGCGGCCGGGGAGGCGCCGTAGCCGCGCAGGTCGGGGGCGATGACGCGGCGGGCCGCGGAGAACGTGCCCAGCTGCGGGGCCCACATCGTGCGGTCGAAGGGGTGGCCGTGGACGAGAACCAGGGGGACAAGGGGCTGCCGAGGGGATACGGGGCCTTTGTCCTCGTATGCGAGGAAGGGTGCCATGTGAAGACCCTAGGCAGCTTCAACTACTCAGTGCAATAAGATCTTTGCTCTCGGTGCAATTCAAGGGGGAGGCCGACCGATGGGTGACTACCGCCGTATCGCGGACAGGATCGCCGACGACATCGCCAGCGGGCGGCTGAAGCCCGGCCAACGGCTGCCGCCGCAGCGCGCGTTCGCCCGGCGCCGGGGGATCGCCTCGTCGACGGCCGGGCGGGTGTACGGCGAACTCGTGCGGCGCGGGCTGGTCGTCGGCGAGGTCGGGCGCGGCACCTTCGTACGGGCCGCACCGGACGGGCCGGCGGGACAGTCGCTCGCCGAGCCCGGCCCGGGCGACGCCCTCGTCAACCTGGAGCTCAACTACCCCAGCGCGCCCCGCCAGCCGGAGCTCCTCGCCCCCGTCCTCGCGCCGCTGCTGCGTCCCGACGTGCTGGCCGAGGCGCTGCTGC
>NZ_MUKA01000469.1 GCF_002150735.1 Streptomyces africanus | reverse complement strand
AGCACCGCGCGGTGCTTCTCCCGCAGCAGATGGTTCGCCTTGTACTCCTCGGCCGGCGAGCGGATCCGGTCCCGGATCTCCCGCACGGCCGCCGCCGCCGTCGCCACGGACAGCGACACGCCGGCGTGCGCGAACACGTCGGTGTTCCCGCCGGTGAGGTTCTCGCCGTCCGACCCGGACTCGTCGCAGGCGATCTCCAGGAACGGGCCTTCGGCCCCTCCCCGCTCCCCGTCCTCACGATTCCCGCTCACTGCACAGCCCCCTATCGTGTGCCCATGACCAGGATCCCGCACGAGACGTCCGGTGAACCGAATCCCCTGCAGGCCCTGACTCTCGACCATCTCCGCCGCCGTACGAGCATGAAGTGGCGCACCTATCCCGAGGACGTGCTGCCGGTCTGGGTGGCCGAGATGGACGTGCCGCTCGCCGAGCCCGTCGTGCGCGCCGTCACGGACGCGCTCCGCCTCGGCGACACCGGCTACCCCGCCGGCACGGCGTATGCGGAGGCGCTGGCCGCCTTCGCCGAGAAGCGGTGGAACTGGGACGGGCTCGCCGTGGAGCGCACCGCGATTGTGCCCGACGTCATGCTGGGCGTCGTCGAGATGCTCAAGCTGGTCACCGGAAACGGGGACGCGGTGGTCGTGAACCCGCCGGTGTACCCGCCGTTCTACCAGTTCGTCGAGCACATGGACCGGCGCGTGGTCCAGGCCCCGCTCGGGGCGGACGGGCGCATCGACATCGGCGTCCTGGAGGAGACCTTCCGGCAGGCGGTCGCGGGCGGAGCACGGGCCGCCTACCTGCTGTGCAGCCCGCACAACCCGACCGGCACCGTGCACACGGCCGAGGAACTGTCCGCCGTCGCCGCGCTCGCCGAGCGGTACGGCGTCCGCGTCGTCGCCGACGAGATCCACGCGCCGCTCGTGGTCGGCGGCAGCGACTTCGTGCCGTACCTCACCGTGCCGGGCGCCGAGCGGGGACTGTCGCTCATGTCGGCCTCGAAGGCGTGGAACCTGGCCGGGCTCAAGGCCGCCCTCGCGATCGCCGGGCCCGGGGCCGGCGCCGACCTGGCCCGGATGCCCGAGGAGGTCGGGCACGGCCCGAGCCACATCGGCGTCATCGCCCACACCGCCGCCCTGCGCGACGGCGTCACCTGGCTGGACGCCCTGCTGTCCGGCCTCGACGCAAACCGGCGGCTGCTCGCGGACCTGCTGGCGGAGCACTTGCCCGCGATCCGCTACCGCCCGGGCGACGCCACCTACCTCGCCTGGCTCGACTGCCGTGCGCTCGGCCTCGGCGACGACCCGGCGGACGCCTTCCTGCACCGCGGCCGGGTGGCCCTCAACTCCGGCCTCCCCTTCGGCACGGGCGGCGCCGGACACGCCCGCCTCAACCTGGCGACCTCGCCCGAGGTGATCGGGGAGGCGGTACGGAGAATGGCCGCCGCCCTCCACTGAAGCCCGGGGGCACGCCGCGGGAGGCGCTCGTAGACTGCCCGGCATGGACGACAGTGCGCCGGCCGAACCGGGCGAGGGCAAGTACCTGCTGATCACCAGCTACCGCAGGAACGGTACGCCGGTCGCCACCCCCGTCTGGGTGGTGCGCGACGGGAACGCGCTCGGCGCCTGGACGCCGGCCGACTCCTGGAAGGTGAAGCGGATCCGCAACCGCGCCGACGTCCTGGTCGGCCCCTGCGACCTGCGCGGCAACCCCACCGGCGAGCAGGTGCCCGCGACGGCGGAGATCTGCGACGCGGCCACCACCGCCCGCTACCGGAAGCTGATCGCCCACAAGTACGGCCTCGTCGGCCGCCTCACCCTGCTCGGCAGCCGACTGCGCCGGGGCCTCGACGGCACGGTGGGCATCCGCCTCACCCTGACGCGCTGACCCCGGCTTTGGGCACGCGGCCTTCACGCGCTGACCCCGGCTTTGGGTATGCGCCTGCACGCATTGGCCCGGCTACGGCACGCGCCGTCACGAGCTGACCGGCTTCGGCGCGGGGGATCGCCGCCCGGCCCGGCGGGCCCGCTTGGCCCACCGGCACGCCAACCCGCCAGGCCCACTGTCTCGGCTGGCCCGCCTGGCCCGCCTGCCCGGCCGCGAGTCCCGCCGGGCTCGCCAGGCCCGACAGGCCCGCCGGGCTCGCCAGGCCCGCCCGTCCCGTCCGGGCCCGCTCGCGGTGGCGCCGTACGAGGCGATGGCCGTACGGGACCCGGCTTCGCCGCACGCGCCCTGACGCGCTGCCCCCGGCTTCGGCATCTGTGCCCTGTCACGCCGCCCAGGCATCGGCACCCGCGCCCTGTCATGCTGCCCCGGCTTCGGCAAACCCGCGCCCTGTCACGCTGACAGCCGCTTCGGCACCCCCTTTCGGCAAGCGCTTTCGACGCCGGGGGAGTGGACGGCCCGTCCCCGGGACAGATCACCTGGCATGAGCCGAAATCCCGTCCTGCGCGCAGCCGTCGTCGGCACGGGCCACCGGGCCCAGTTGTTCACCCGGGGCCTCGCCGAACGCCCCGGCCACCTCGTGGCCGCGCTGTGCGATCCCA
This sequence comes from Streptomyces africanus, assembly GCF_002150735.1. Lineage (GTDB taxonomy): Bacteria > Actinomycetota > Actinomycetes > Streptomycetales > Streptomycetaceae > Streptomyces > Streptomyces africanus. Next base: position 2,650 of record NZ_MUKA01000469.1, on the reverse strand, counting down.
GCCCGACCCGGATGGCCTTCCACAACCGGCTGCTGGCCGAGGCCGGCGCTCCGGCGGCCGCCGAGTGGGAGCCCGACCGCTTCACCGACCTGCTCGCCGAGCAGGACATCGACGAGGTCGTCGTCACCACCGTCGACGCCGAGCACGACCGCTACATCGTCCCGGCCCTGAAGGCGGGCTGCCGTGTCGTCACCGAGAAACCGATGACCGTCGACGCCGAGCGCTGCGCCCGCATCCTCGGCGCCGTCCGCGAGACCGGCAACTCCCTGACCGTCGCCTTCAACTACCGCTTCAACCCCGTGCACGAGAAGGTCCGCGCCCTGCTCGCCGACGGCGCGATCGGCGAGGTGCTCTCCGTGCACTTCGAGTGGCTGCTCGACGTACGGCACGGCGCCGACTACTTCCGCCGCTGGCACCGCGAGAAGCACCACAGCGGCGGCCTGATGGTGCACAAGTCCTCGCACCACTTCGACCTGGTGAACTGGTGGCTCGGCGACGAGCCCCGGGAGGCCTTCGGCTACGGGCGGCTCGGCTTCTACGGCCGCGAGGCGGGGGAGCGGCACGGACTGCGCCGGGAGTACGACCGCGCCCACGGCGCCGACCGGGCCGCCGACGACCCCTTCGCCCTGGACCTCGCGGCCAACGACACCCTGCGCGCCCTCTACCTGGACGCCGAACGCGACGACGGCTATCTGCGCGACCGGAACGTCTTCGACGGGCCGATCACCATCGAGGACGACATGTCCGTCCTCGTGCGCTACGCGCGCGGCGCGACGATGACGTACCACCTGACGGCCTACTCCCCGTGGGAGGGCTACCGGGTGATGTTCAACGGCAGCGCGGGCCGGCTGGAGCTGGAGGTCGAGGAGAGCCGCTGGCAGCCACCGCTGACCCGGGTCACCTCGACCGCGGGCGCCGTGCACGGGGACACGGCGGCGGACCACCCGGGCGGCGCCCGCCTCACCCTGCGCCCGCTGTGGCGGCCCCCGGCGGACGTGCCGCTCGCGGTCGCCCACGAGGCCCACGGCGGCGGCGACCCGCGCATGCTCGACGCGCTGTTCGGCCCCGTCGATCCCAGCCGCCCGGCGGACACGGCGGCGACGGCCCACCCGACGGCCACCGAACGCGACGGGGCGCTCGCCCTGGCGGTCGGGCTCGCGGCCAACCGCAGCTTCGAGACGGGCAGGCCGGTGCGCACCGGCGAACTGCTCCCCGGGATCCGGTGACCGGACCGCCCGTCAGCGCCAGGCCCGGTACGGCTCGTCCAGCAGCTGGAAGACCGGCTCGCCCCGTACCGGGTCCTTGGCGGTGGACAGCCGTACCCGGTCCCCGCTGTGGATGCCGATCGGCGGGCCCATCACCCGCCCCCGCACGATGAACCCCTCGGACATCTCGATCAGGGACACATTGCGCGCCGCGGGCGTGTTGCGGTGCACCACCGTGGAGTGGCGGACGGTGCCCACGCCCTCGCTGCGCTCCGTCCGCAGTTCGCTGCCGCGGCAGACCGGACACAGCACCCGGTGGTACATGGCGGTGCCGCACCAGGTGCAGCGCTGGAAGAGGATGGCCTCGGTGTCCGGGCCCCTCGGGTCGAGCAGACCCGTCGGGGAGCCGGCTGCCTGCTGAGTGACGGTTCCTGAGTGGTGGTACACGCTGGTCAACTCCCTGCACTCGGCCGGAATCCCGTGTGCGTGCTCACCCGCGCACACGTGTGCCCGGTTCGCCGTGCCACCGCGCACGCAGCACAGAGTATGGCACTCAGTGCCACTCGTAAAGGCACTCCGTTCCCTCAATATGCGGACGCTCAGCCGCGCCCCAGCGTCGACTCGATCTCCTGCACGACCCGCCACAACGGCGCGTCGCGCCGCGAGACGACGACCACCACGTCCTCGGGCTGCTCCCCGGCCGGGGGCACCGGCGTGCCGCCGAAAGCGGACTGCACGTACGCCAGCGCGTGGTCCACGGTGGCGCTCGCCTCGTCCTGCCCGTCCGAACGCAGCCAGGAGCGCAGCGCGTTGTTGTGCGCCGCGACCACCGCCGCCGCGATCACATCGGCCTGGAGGGTCCCGTCCCGGCGGGCCGCGAAACGCCGGCGCAGATACTCGGCGAGGGCGCGCTCGTAGCGCCACACCACCGACAGCTCGTAGGCGCGCAGCCCCGGGACCTGCTTGGTGAGGCGGTAGCGCTGTACGGAGAACGTCGGGTTCTCGGCGTACATCCGCAGCACCAGCCGGGCCGCGTCGCACACCCGCCGCACGGGTTCCTCGTCGCCGGTGCCCGCCGCCAGGAAGGCCGTCATGTCGGCCAGGCACCGCTCGTGGTCCGGGAAGACCACGTCCTCCTTGGAGGGGAAGTAGCGGAAGAAGGAGCGCCGTCCGACCCCGGCCAGCGCCACGATGTCGTCGATGGTGGTCTGCTCGTAGCCCCGTTCGAGGAACAGCTGGAAGGCTGCCGCCACCAGGGCGTCCCGCATCGGCGGCTTTCCGGTGCCGGTGCCGGCGTCGGCTTTCTCGGAGCTCATGAGCGGGAACGTAGCACCCGGAAGGGTACGCATGGCACTCAGTGCACTCCTTGGGAGGAACCGAGTTCCCTCTGAACCCGAGGCGCGGCAGCCGCGTATCTAGCGGCAGCCGCGCCTCGGGTTCAGAGG
>NZ_MUKA01000468.1 GCF_002150735.1 Streptomyces africanus | reverse complement strand
CGTCGGCCGCGCGCTACCGTTCCCACGTCCAGGTGCGCAGGCTGCGGCTACTTCTTCTGGTGAACAACGCCGCCACCTCTGATCTCTGGACACCCGCAGACATGAGCCGCCTGCCGCCGGGGGACACAGGGCGGGCGGCCTCGTCGCTCCAGCCGTCCGGACACGCGAAACGGCCCCCTCGCCCGTCACCGGGAGAAGGGGCCGCCGCACGCCTGCCAAGTTTCAGCCAGCTGGCAAGTACGCGATCGGGCCGCCCGACACCGCCCCCTGCACTTGCGGGAGTGCCCAGGACGGCAGTGGCTACCGCCCGGGGTGGTCGGCCTGGCCCACCAGCCGTGCATCACCGGCAGACCCCCCGCCGTCAGGGTGAGGCGGAACCGCTCGTCGTCCACGTCACTCACCTTCCCACCCGCCCTCGTCGGTGTACGTGTGCAGCGGCAGCCGCGCCTCGGCCGCGAACGCGCGCGGCTCCTCGAGGAACCGCGCCGGCGGCACGCGCAGCGTCGGCGGTGTGGCGAGGAAGCACTCGCGGCATCGGTCGAGCCAGCGGGGCCCGTGGTCCCGGTCGTGGATCACGCCGCTGGTGCGGGACGGCTGGCCGTAGGCTGAGCAGGGCGGCGCCTGCTGCATTCGCGCCCAGGTCTGGGCGAAGCGGGGGTCGGGCGGGGCAGGGGAGAGGGAGGCCGGGGCGACACCCAGCTTGCGGGCGGCCTCCTCGTGGTTCATGCCTGCTCCGCGGGGTGGGGGTGG
>NZ_MUKA01000467.1 GCF_002150735.1 Streptomyces africanus | reverse complement strand
CCTCAAACCCGCCCCCCAGACCCCCCTGGCCGGCCTCGCCCTGGCGGAGATCCTCACCGAAGCGGGCCTGCCGGCCGGTGTGCTCAACATCGTGGTCACCTCGGACGCCGCCGGCGTCGTCGAACCCCTCCTGCGCGGCGGNNACCTCCATGGAACTGGGCGGCAACGCCCCCCTCATCGTCTTCGACGACGCCGACCTCGACACCGCCGTCGAAGGCACCCTGGTCGCCAAGATGCGCAACATGGGCGAATCCTGCTGCGCCGCCAACCGCATCTTCGTCCACATCTCCATCGCCGAGGAGTTCGCCTCTCGCCTCGCCGCCCGCATGGCCGCCCTGAAGGTCGGGCCGGGCACCGAACCCGGCACCGACGTCGGCCCCCTCATCGACATCGCCGGCCGCAGCAAGGCCCACGACCTGGTGCGCGACGCCGTCAAACGCGGCGCCACCGTCCTGACCGGCGGTGAACTCCCCGAAGGGCCCGGCTGCTTCTACCCGCCCACCGTCCTCACCGACATCGCCCCCGAGTCCGCGATCATCGACACGGAGATCTTCGGCCCCGTCGCCGCCCTGCGCACCTTCGACGACGAGGACGAGGCCATCGCCGCCGCCAACGACACCGAATTCGGCCTCGCTGCCTACCTGTTCACCCAGAACCTCGACCGCGCCCTGCGCGTCGCCGAACGTCTGGAGAGCGGCATGATCGGCCTCAACACCGGGCTCGTCTCCAACCCCGCAGCCCCCTTCGGCGGCATCAAGCAGTCCGGCCTCGGCCGCGAAGGCGGACGCGTCGGCATCGACGAGTTCCTCGAGTACAAGTACATCGCCGTCCCCGTCGGAGCCTGACGTGCCCGACCGACTCGTCGTCCTCTACCGGGGCAACCGGCCACCCGCCACCGCGCTCATCGAACGCCTCACGGACACCGTCTACGCGACCGAGGAGGAACTGCCCTACCTCCTCCCCGGCGCCGACGCCCTCCTGGCCTGGGTCACCATCACCCCGGCCATCCGTGAGGCCTGGCCCGACAACCCCGAGAAGGCTCCGCGCTGGGTGCACGCGTCCTCCGCGGGCGTGGACTCGTTCCTCTTCCCCGCCCTGGTGGACGACCCGGGCGTCGTCCTCACCAACGCCCGCGGGGTGTACGACCAGCCGACCGCCGAGTACGTCCTCGGCCTGATCCTCGCCCTCGCCAAGGACTTCCCCGGCACCTGGGAGCACCAGCGGCGTCGCGAGTGGCGTCCGCGGCCCAGTGACGGCATCACCGGGCGCACGGCGCTGGTCTGGGGCACGGGGCCCATCGGCCGGGCCACCGCCCGGCTGCTGCGTGCCGTCGGGATGCGGGTCTGCGGCGCCGGCCGCAAAGCCCGCACGGAGGACCCCGACTTCGGCACGGTGCACGGACGGACGACCCTGCCCGCGGCCCTGCGCGGGGCGGACTACGTCGTCCTGGCCGCCCCCCTCACCAAGGGCACCCGGGGCATGGTCGACGCGCCCGTGCTGGCCGCGATGAAGCCCGGGGCCCGGCTCATCAACGTCGGCCGCGGCGGGCTCGTCGACGAGGAGGCTCTGATCGACCACCTCGCCGCCGGCCGGCTCGCCGGTGCCGCCCTGGACGTCTTCGGCCGGGAGCCGCTGCCGGTGGAGTCGCCCCTGTGGACCATGCCCGGAGTGATGATCTCCCCGCACACCGCGGGCGAGACCACCAGCGAGCGGGAGGCACTCGTCGAGGTGTTCCTCGACAACCTCACCCGCCACATCGAAGGCCGCCCCCTGCGCAACGTCGTGGACAAGCGGCGAGGCTACGTGGTGGACGAGCCGTACTCAGGCTGAAAGTGGACGAGCCGTTCTCCCGCTGACGGGCGAGAGCAAGCATCCCCGCAGGCGGCCCGCCATGCCGGGACGCGTGCTACTCGCCCTTCCCGCGTCCCAGCGCGCTGCCCGTCACCGCCACCACGGACAGCGCCACCAGCGCGGCGGCCGGGCCCAGCACCGTCCAGGGGGCGAGTTCGGCGTACGGCTGGTTCTCCGACAGGAGCCGGCCCCACTCGGGGGTGGGCGGCTGTTCGCCCAGGCCGAGGAAGCCGAGCGAGGCCAGGACCAGGACGGTGGTCGGCAGCCGCAGCAGGGCGTTGCGCAGCAGAGCCGGCAGCACCGCGGGGAGCAGGTGACGGCGCAGCAGGTGCAGCCGTCCCGCGCCGAGCGCGACGGACGCGGCGATGTGACCGCTCGCGCGTTCCTGTTCGAGCAGCGCCGCGGTCTGGGCGGCGTACGGGCTCCAGCCGACCACGCAGACCGCGCACGCAGCGCCCCACACCGACGGCCCGGTCACGCCCGCGATCAGCAGTCCGGTCAGGACGGCGGGCAGGGTCGACACGACTTCCGTCGGACCTGCGCTCGCCCGCGGTGCCATGCCCAGCAGGAGGCCGGTGACCGCGCTGACCGCCGTCACGGCGAGAGCGACACCGGCCGTGCGCAGCGCCCCGTGGCCCAGCCGGGCCAGCAGATCCCGGCCCAGCGCGTCCGTGCCCAGGGGGTGCCCCAGGGACGGGGGCAGCAGCCGCGCCGCCGTGTCGACCTGCAAGGGGTCGCGCAGCAGGCCCGCCGTGACGAGGGCGAGCAGGGCCACGGAACACACCGCGATGATCCAGCGCAGGGAACGCGGCGCCGCGAGCGGGGGCCGGTGCAGGGCCGGCAGGGCGCCGTCGCGCAGGGGGCGGCCGAGGAGGGCGTGGCGCAGGGCCCGGACCAGGATGCCGGCGCCCACGCCGAGCAGGACCAGCGCCAGGGTCGCGGTCTGGAGCACCGGGAGGTCCTGCGCGACGGCGGCCTCCAGGGCTAGCCGGCCGAGCCCGGGAATGTCGAAGATCTTCTCCACCGCGACCGCACCGCCGACCAGGGCCACGACGGTCGGGAGCAACTGCGGCAGCATGCCGGGCAGGGTGCGGCGCAGCGCGTCGCGGGCGATGTGGCCGGGCGGCAGCCCGACGGCGTACGCCGTGCGCGCCCAGGGTTCGTGGAAGGCGGCGGGCAGCGCCTGGTCGAGCAGCCCGCCGAGCATCGCACCGGACGGGATGCCGAGGGCGAGCGAGGGCAGCACCATCGACCGCGGCCCCTCCCAGCCGCTGGACGGGAACCACCCCCACCAGACGCCGCACACGGTGGCGAGCACCGAGGCGAGCAGGAACTTCGGCAGCGCGGCCAGCACGGCGGCCGTGGCGCCGGCCCGGTCCCGCCGCAGGCGGCGCCGGGAGCCGAGGAACACGGTGCGGGCGCACACCAGCGCGGCTACCAGGGCGGTCACCGCGAGCGCACCCAGCATCAGTGTCAGGGAGACCGACAGGGCGGTCCCCACCTGCGGCATGACCGGTTCGCCGGAGACCCACGAGACGCCCGCGTCCCCGCGCGGCAGGCCGCCGAGCCAGCGCGTGAGATGCGCGAACGGCCCTTCGTCCAGCCCCAACTGCTCGCGTACGGCGGCCAGGTCCGCGGCTGTGGGGTTCTGGTCGGCGGAGCGGGCGCGCAGCACCGTGCGGGCCGGGTCGGCGCCGGTCAGCCACGGCAGCAGGGCCACCGCGCCGAGCAGCACGGCCCCGGCGAGCACACGGCCGGCCGCCGCCGGCCAGAGGGACGGGCGGGCGCCGGAGGGGTGGGCGACGCTCATGCGTTACCCGACGCGGGTGTCGACGTCGACGAGAGAGCGCTCGCGCGGGTCGAGGATCACGCCCTCGACGCCGGTGGCGATGCCCTGCACCGCCTGCTCGTGGACCAGCGGCACCACGGCGTCGGTGCGCAGGATCGCCGCCTCCGCCCGCATGATCTTCTCCTGGCGGCGCTGCGTGTCACGCTCCGCCGCCGCGGTCCGGATGGCCTTGTCCACCGCGGTGTCCTTCAGCCCGGCGATGTTGTAGACGCCCTCGCCGGCGAAGTCGCTCGCGAGGTAGTCGACCGCGTCTCCGGTGTCGAGGAGCGTCACCCGGGAGAAGACCAGGGCGTCGTACTTCCCGGCGAGGAGGTCGGCCTCCATCTGCGTGTACTCGCGCACGTCCTGCTTCACGGTGAACCCGGCCTTCTCCAGCTGCTGCTGGAGCACGGTCGCGGCCTCGGGGAGCTCGGCCCGGTTGGTGTAGGTGGCCAGCCGCAGCGTCCTGCCCTTGGTCTCGGCCTTCACCTGCGCGGTGGTCGCCGCCTCGGCACGGCCGGTCACCTCCACGCGCTTGCCGGCGGCCCACGGCACGGCGGGTCCGAACAGGCCCTGCGCCGGGTCGGCGTAGCCGCCGAAGACGGAGTCGACGAGGGCGGAACCGTCGACGGCCTCGCGGGCGGCCGCGCGCAGGCCGGCGTCGGTGAACAGGCCGCCGCCGGTGTTGAGGACGAGGCTGTCGGTGCGCACCGAGGGCACCTCGTGCCGCGTGTCGTTGTCGAGGAGCTTCGCCTGGGCGGTGGGGATCCACTCGGCGATGTCGGCCTCGCCGCTGCGCAGCGCGTTGGCGCGGGCGGTGCCGTCCGCGACCCAGCTCACGTCGATGCCGGGCGCCTTCGCCTTGCCGCCCCAGTAGCCGTCGAAGCGGTCGAGCGCCGCCTTGGTCTTGCCGCTGAGCCGGGTGATCCGGAACGGGCCGGTGCCGGTGCCGACCGGGCTGACGGCGCCGTCCTCGGCGTACGCCTTCGCCGACAGGACCGCCAGTGCGGGACTGGCCAGCCGCAGCGGCAGCACCGGGTCGGGCGACTTGGTCGTGAGGGTGACGGTGTCGGCGTCCTCGGCCTTGGCGGTCAGGGTCACGTCGCTCAGCACACGGGGCTTGGGCCTGGCCTGCCCGGCGTGGTCGAGGGCGTTGACGACCGACTGGGCGGTGAGCCGGGTGCCGTCCTGGAACTCGGCCTTGCGCAGTTCGAAGGTCCAGGTGGTGTCGTCGTCCTGCTTCCAGGACTTCGCGAGAGCGGGCTTGGCCGTGCCGTTCTTGTCGAGGGCGGTGAGGCCCTCGGCGACGGACAGCTTGCTCAGCACGGTGGCGTCGTTGCTGTACGGGGACAGCGCCTGCACCGGCGGGACGGCCAGCGCGACCCGCAGCCGCCCGCCGGATCCCGCTCCGGCCCCGGTGCCGCCGCTGTCGCCCGGTGCGAAGCAGCCGGCCAGCAGAGGGGTGAGAGCGAGCGCCGCTATGAGGCCGCGGGGGGTGGTGCGCATGTCAGTCCTGTCGTGCGGGGATCGGGCAGGCCGCAGCGGCCCGGAGGGTGCTTGATCGGCGGCGACAGCATATAAGGAGAGCCTTACCAAACCCGGTACTGGGTGGGTGAAATCTCAACAACCGGACCGCCGGGGGGTGAAGCCGGTGGTATCGACCGGTTGTTCGGACTGTGCCATCGTGGGCGCCGGGCGGGAGGTGAGTCGCATGACCGGCGCGGACCCCGGGCTGTTCGGTCCCGGTTCGGTGACCTGGCAGATGCACGGCGACCCCATGATGTGGATCGCCGGCATCCGGGCGCTCTACCTCCAGGCCCTGCACCCCCGCGCGGTACGCGGCGTCATGCAGAACTCGGACTTCCGGCGCGACGCCTGGGGCCGCCTGATGCGCACCGCGAACTTCGTCGGCACGACGACCTACGGCACCACCGAGGCCGCCGAGCGGGCGGGCGCCCGGGTCCGGAAGATCCACAGCATGCTCACCGCGACCGACCCGGACACCGGCGAGCGCTACGGCGTCGACGAACCCGGTCTGCTCCGCTGGGTGCACTGCGCCGAGATCGACTCCTACCTGGACGTCCTGCGCAGGTCCGGATTCCGGCTCACCGACGCCGAGGCCGACCGCTACATCGACGAACACCGGCAGAGCGCACGCCTGGTGGGCCTCGACCCCGGTACCGTGCCCGCCGACCGGGCCCAACTGACGGCCTACTTCGAGAAAGTGCGCCCCGAACTGGCCGCGGGGCCAGAGGCGCGCGATGTGGACGACTTCCTGCTCCGCCCGCCGACGCATCCCCTTCTCGTACCGTTGCGCGAGGTGCTGTGGCGGCGCGTGGCACAACTGGCGTACGCCTCTCTGCCTCCGTACGCCCACGAGTTGTACGGCAGACCGGCCCCCGCACCCGCCACCGTCACCCGGCAACTGCGTCTCACCGGCCTCCTGCTGCGCCGTGTTCCCGCACGTGTGCGGTGGCAACTCCCGCCCAAACACATCCTGCGCGCGATGGCGAGGCTCGGGCCGGGCGCGCGCCCGGC
>NZ_MUKA01000466.1 GCF_002150735.1 Streptomyces africanus | reverse complement strand
GTACCCACGAGGGCTGTCCCGTGGGGGGGACGTCCTCGGGACAGCCCTCGTGGGTACGTGAGTGCCGTGCCGTCAGCCGCTGAGCTGCTTGGGCTTGTCGCCGCCCGTGATCTGGATGCGGCGCGGCTTGGCCTGCTCGGCCACCGGGATGCGCAGGGTCAGGACGCCGGCCTCGTACGAGGCGTCGATGCGCTCCGTGTCCAGCGTGTCGCCGAGGAAGAGCTGGCGCGTGAAGGTGCCGGTGGGCCGTTCGGCGACGAGCAGCTCCGCGTCCTCGGGGGCGGGGGACCTGCGTTCGGCTCGGACGTTCAGGACGTTGCGTTCGACGTCCAGCTCGATCGTCTCGGGGTCGATGCCGGGGAGGTCGAAGTGGACGAAGAACTCGTCCCCGGAGCGGTAGGCGTCCATCGCCATCGCCGAGGGGCGCGTGGCGGGGCCGAGGACCTGCTGGGTCAGCCGGTCGAGTTCACGGAAGGGGTCCGTGCGCATGAGCATCACTGGTCACTCCTCTCTTCAGGCGCTGCCGGTGCGATGCCCTACGTTCTTCGCCTTCTTATATAACTCGGAGCGGGAAACTTGACAAGCCTCGACTCATGTTCGGGTGGCCTGTGGCCTGTGGGAACGCGCCTTCGTGCGCCCCGGCGCGTGCGCCCCCGGCCTGGGGAGTTAGCCTCGATGATCGCGAGCGGGGCAGGAGCAGCAGGAGCAGAGCAGAAGCAGGAGGCAGGGATGGCGAAGGTTCCCAGTGCGGTGATCGCCGCGAGCGGGCTCGTGGGCGGGTACGGCGTCGCCCGCTGGACTCGGCAGCGGCCGCTCGGCGGGGCCGTGCTCGCCGTCGCCGGGGCCGCGGCCGCGCGGCAGTGGCGGCAGCAGGCCGGTGGGGTGGCCGCGGGGGCGTTGTCGGCCGCGTATGTCGCCGCCTTCGCCGGGTCTCATCCGCTGGCCAAGAAGGTGGGTGCCTGGCCTGCCGTGTTCGGGGTCGCGGGGGCCGTAGCCGCGGCGTCCTGGGTGGTTGCCGACCGGCGCGGTTGAGTACGACCGGCGCGGTTGAGCAGCGCGCACAGCGAAGAACCCCGGCCCTGAAACCAGGGCCGGGGTTCTCGTCTGGAGCGCCGGGCAGGCCTTGCACCTGCATCTCCCCGCAGGAAGCGGGACGTCTTTCCTTGGACCACCAACGCATCGTCCGTCTGCCGGAGTTCCGGCGAGTGGACGCAGATCAACTATAGCGCAGTTTTTGTTATCGCCTTCGCCGTCCCGCCGTCTCCTCACCGTCCCCCGCAGGAACGCGACTTACGACGTTGAGGTACGCCAACGTGACACGACAGATCAGCCGCCGGAGCATGTTGAGGGCCGCAGGTGCGGCAGCCGGAGCCGCCGGCATCGGTGTCGTCGGCGCCGGGATCGGTACGACCGCGCTCGCGAGCCCGGCCGTCGCCGCCGGCTCCGCTTTCGCCCACCCCGGGCTGCTGCACACCCGTACCGACCTGGACCGTATGGCGGCCAAGGTGAAGGCGGGCGCCAGACCCTATACGGCAGGGTTCGCCAAGCTCGCCGCCAACCGGCACGCGCAGAGCGGCTGGCGGGCCAATCCGCAGGCGACGGTGTACCGGGGGGCGGGTTCGCCGCAGAACTACGCGGTGCTCTACAACGACATCCACGCCGCCTATCAGAACGCCCTGCGGTACCGCGTCAGCGGCGAGACCGCGCATGCCGACACCGCGGTGGCGATCCTCAACGCCTGGTCGGGGAAGCTGACCTCGATCCAGGGCTCGGCCGACCGGTTCCTGGCCGCCGGGCTGTACGGGTACCAGTTCGCCAACGCCGCCGAACTCGTACGCGATCACGGTGACTTCGCGCTCGGGCGGGCGCAGGACGTGATGCGGAACGTCTTCCATCCGGTCAGCGACAGCTTCCTGCGCGATCACAACGGTGCCGTCGTCACCAACTACTGGCCCAACTGGGACCTGACGGCCATCGCCTGTGTGCTCGCCACGGGCATCTTCTGCGACGACCGTGCCGTGGTCGACCGGGCCGTCGAGTACTTCAAGCACGGGGACGGCATGGGGTCCGTCAAGCACGCCATTCCCGTCGTGCACGACGACGGGCTCGCCGAGTGGGTGGAGTCCGGGCGGGACCAGGGGCATGCGCTGCTCGGGGTCGGGCTGATGGGCACGGTCTGCGAGATGGCCTGGAACCAGGGC
>NZ_MUKA01000465.1 GCF_002150735.1 Streptomyces africanus | reverse complement strand
GACCAGCGCCGCCGCTCCCACGGGCTCCCCCAAGAAGTCCGTGGCCAGGGCGAGAGACCGCCAGGGCAGCCCCACACTGTCCGCCGTCGGCTGGATGATCCACCTGTCCACCCTGCCGGGCTCGCTGTGGCCGGCGTACAGGACCCCGAGCACGACCACCACCACCGCGGCGACGGCCGCGACCGGCCCGAGCCGCGCCCGCAGCAGTGGTTCGTGTTCCAGTCCCATGTCCCCCGCCGCCACCGCCCTGCCGCGCCCCCGCGAATCCCTGCTTGCCACCCTAACCAGCAATGCGGTCGCGGAGAACCGCCGCCGGAGATCCCGATCGGTCCCGGCCGCGTCAGCGTCGCGTCAGCGGGACGTCAGCACGACGGAAGAGAGTCACGTACGACGCAGGATTACTCGGCCGCCGCGATCTCGCGTCCAGAAACTCAGTAGCGACGCCAAGGAGATGAGATGTTCGCAAGACTGAGGGAATCTGGATCCGCTCCCCTCCGTACCGAGCCTCGCCCGACCCCGCATTCCGCTCAGGGCGGGCGCCCCATTCCCGGTCTGAGCCTG
>NZ_MUKA01000464.1 GCF_002150735.1 Streptomyces africanus | reverse complement strand
CCGGCACCTCCTCGACCTCGGCGAGCTTCGCCGTCAGCCGGATGCGGGAGCCGACCTTCACCGGGGAGGGGAAACGCACCTTGTTGAGGCCGTAGTTGACCTTCGTCGTCACGCCCTGGACGTCCAGCAGCTCGGTGAACAGCGGGATGAAGAGGGAGAGGGTCAGGTAGCCGTGCGCGATGGGGGCGCCGAAGGGGCCCTCCTTGGCCTTCTCGGGGTCCACGTGGATCCACTGGTGGTCCCCGGTCGCGTCGGCGAAGGTGTCGATCCGCTCCTGCGTGACCTCGATCCACTCGCTGGTGCCGAGGTCGCTGCCCGCGAGCTTCTTCAGTTCGTCGAGGCCGTTGACGGTGATGCTCATGGAGCCGTCCTTCACTGGGAGTCGGTGCCGTAGCGCTTGCGCACACGGGATTTCAGGAGCTTCCCGGAGGCGGTGCGGGGCAGTTCGTCCGCCACCACGACCGACTTCGGGATCTTGTACTTGGCGAGGCGGCCGGCGAGCGACGCGAGCACCTCGTCGGGGTCGAGTGCGGCGCCTTCGCGGGGGACGACGACCGCGCGGGGCACCTCGCCC
>NZ_MUKA01000463.1 GCF_002150735.1 Streptomyces africanus | reverse complement strand
GAGCATCCGATGAGAAGACCACTGGTACTGCTGGCCGCACTGGTGCTCGGTGTCTGTTGCCTCGTCCCGGCCGGACCGGCCGGGACGAGGCAACAGACACCGAGCACCAGTGCGGCCAGCAGTACCAGTGGTCTTCTCATCGGATGCTCCCTGTCCGGACCGGGAAGAGCACGGAAACGACCTAAAAGGTTTTCGCAACGTAGAAGGGAGCTGATGAAGTGTCAAGGTAGCTGTGAAATACCGCAGTTGGAGAACCGGCGATGAGGTGGGGCCGACGCGTGTGCCCACGGCGTGGTCGCGGCACCGGAAAACCTTTCAGGCCGCGGTTGCTCGCGCTTGACGCGGCCCGTTTCACTGCGTACGCATGACTGCGCAGTCCGGCAGGACACCAGGACCAGGGAGAGACGCATGACGCGAGGGGGAGGACGGGCCGGTGGCCCCGCGCCGCGCAGCGTGGACGTGGCGCGGCTGGCCGGCGTCTCGCAGAAGACGGTGTCGAGGGTCCTCAACGGGGAGCGGTACGTCTCCGACGAGGTGCGGCGGCGGGTGCTGGAGGCGGCCGGGGAACTCGGCTACCGGCTGAACAGCGCGGCCCGGGCGCTGGCCTCCGGGCGGACCCGCTCCATCGGCGTGGTCACGCTCGGGACCGCCCTCTACGGGCCGGCGTCACTCCTGATCGGCGTCGAGCGGGCCGCGCGGGACGCGGGATACGCGCTGCGGGTGGTCAACACCCTCGAAGGCGACCCGGGAGGTGTCGTCGGCGCCGTGGAGTCGCTGCTGGAGCAGGGCGTGGACGGCATCGTCGTCTCCGAGCCCATCGACGAGGGAGCGGTGTCCCTCAGTGTCGACGTGCCGGTCCTCGTCCTCGGAGCGCCGGCCGTGTTCGGCGGCACCCGGACCGTCGCCACGGGCGTCGGCGCCGAACTCCTCGCCCGCACGGCCACCGAGCATCTGCTGGACCTCGGCCACAGGACGGTCCACCACGTCGCGGGCCCCGAACGGTGGTTCGCCGCCCGGGACCGTCTGGCGGGCTGGCGCGGCGCCCTCGCCGTGCGGGGCGCGGAGCAGCCGGCCGTGCTCGTCGGCGACTGGTCGGCCGCGTCGGGCCACGAGGCGGGCCGCGTGCTCGCCGCCGACGGCGGCGTCACCGCCGTGTTCGCCGCCAACGACGACATGGCCATCGGCGTGATCCGCGCCCTGACGGAGGCCGGGCGGCGCGTGCCGGACGACGTCAGCGTGGTCGGCTTCGACGACATCCCCGTCGCCGCGTACGTGACCCCGCCGCTGACCACGGTGCGCCAGCCGTTCGACGCCGTGGCGCGAGAGGGGCTCAGGCTCCTGGTGCGGGCGATCGAGCACCCGGACGCGGACCTGCCGCCGGTGAACGACCCACCGGTCGAACTCGTCGTCCGCGCCTCGACCGCACCGCCACGGCTGCGGGCACCGTCACGCGGGTGAGCGCGGAACGAGTTCCCGTTCGATGAACCGGTTGAGGTGGTGTCGTGCCTCCTGCGTGGTCAGAGGAGGTGCCTGGCGCAGCCGTTGCAGGGCGAGACCGTCGGCGAGGGCGGCGAAGCGGGCCGTGAAGCCGTCGAGGTCGTCGCAGCTGAACTCGCCGTCGGCGACGCCCCGTTCGGCCAAGTCGTGGATCTGCCGGTGCCAGGCCCCGTATCGGTCGGCCTGCCCCCGGGCGAACGCCTCGTCCGTGCTCTGCTCGCCCGCGTGCCAGAAGTCGAACCACATCCGCCAGTGCCGGTCGGTGTCCTCGGTGAACAGCGCGTCGACCAGCAGCCTGAGCGCCTCGGCCCCGCTGGTCGCTTGCTCGGCGGCCTCGCTGAGCGCCGCGTAGTACTGCTCGATGTGCAGCACCATGGCCTCGGAGAGGACCTCCTGCACGCTGTCGAAGTGGTAGGTGACCGTGCCGACGGACACTCCGGCCGCGGCCGCCACATCGCGCACGCCGACCGACTTGTAACCGCGCTCCGCGATCAGCGGGACGGCCGCGTCGACGATGAGGCGCCGGCGCACCTCGGTGGGCTGCCGGGTCCGGTCGCGGGCGGCGACGGCACGGCGCGGGCCCCTCGCGCCCTGCCGCGGCTGCTCGGCGGCCGTCATCCCGACGTCCTCGGGGTGGTGCGGTGCCATGAGCGCTCGGCCACTGTCTCTCCGTTCCCCCGCGCTTCGATACGGCTGTCCATGATGAACTCCGCGGCCGTGGCGCGCAGCTCCGTCCGCGTCATGATCTCAGCGTCCCAGTCGTCCCCGCGCCGCAACCGGATGCGCCACTCGGAGACGGCTCGCGCCGACAGCGGGTCGTCCGTGCGGATGGTGTACGTCTCGCGGGCGCTCTCCTCGTAGCGCAGCCCGTCCGGGTACGTCCGGGACCCCCCGTATCCGGGGTCGACCTCCAGGGTCCACTCGCCCTTGGCCACGTCGTGCGTGATCAGCCGCTCGAGGCGGGGGTCCGGGGGAGTGTCGTAGGTGACCGGCAGCGGTACCGCCTGCTCCGGTTCCTCGAAGCGGACGGAGGCCTCGTCGGCGGCCTCGCGCACGGGCAGCAGGACCGCGCTGCCGGCCGGAACGACGTGCAGCGCCCCGCGTTCGCCGTGCGGCCACACCCAGGGCCAGTAGGCGTCGGAGACGGCGACACGGATGCGGTGACCGGGAGGGACGGCGTAGCCGATGCCGTTCAGTTCGAACTCGACGTCCTCGTACGTCCCCGGAGTCCATTCGACCGCGTGCTCACGACCCCGTCGGCTGAGCAGGTTGAGCACGCCCCGGGTGACGAGCGTGGACGAGCCGTCGGGAGCGACGTCGCACACGCGGGCGATGACATGGGCTCGTGGGGTGTCGCTGTCGAGGCGGAGACGGACGCGGGGTCGGCCGAGGATCTCGACCCGTTCGGTGAGGGGCGCGGAGTCGAAGCAGACGGATCGCCCGTCCTCCTCGCGCTGGTCGGGCGGCAGGTCGGCGGCGTTGCCGAACGGGAAGAAGCGGCCGGCGTCGAGGCCGGTGTGCTGTGGGGAACGTACGAGGACCGGGTCGTGGCTCTCGCCGAGCGGACGGGTGTCCCACGTGACGTCCGGGCTGGGCCACTCGGCGTCGCTCACCCAGCGTCCGGGCATCTCCTCGTGCGACGGGGCGGGCGGTACGGGGTCGCCCAGCCAGGCGCGCAGCAACGGCTCCGCCATGACCCCGGTGTCGATGCCCTTGAGGTGCTGGTCCCACCAGCGCAGTGTCTCCTGGAGGAACCCGATGGCCGGGCCGGGCGGCAGTCCGCGGTCGGGGTACTGGTGCGACCAGGGGCCGATGATGCCCCGCACCTGTTCGCCGGGGAGGTGTTCCACGAGCCGCAGCACGGTGTCCCGGTACGGGTCGTTCCAGCCGCCGACCGCGAGCACGGCCGCGTCGATCGCCGTGTAGTCCTCGCAGACGCTGCCGTGCCGCCAGTAGTCGTCCCGCTGCTGGTGCTCCAGCCAGGTGTGCAGGAAGGGCTCGAGCGTGTCGAGGCGCTCGCGCCACATGGGAAGCCAGCGTTCCGCGCCGACGTTCGCTGGGTCCGGCGGGCGTGCGGTGAAGGCGAGCATGGTGCCGGCCCACGCGAGCATGTCGATGCCGAGGACGGCACCGCCCGTGTAGTGGACGTCGTTGTCGTAGCGGTCGTCGGTGGAGCAGACCGTCACGATCGCCTTGAGCGGTTCGGGGGCGAGGGCGGCGATCTGGAGGGAGTTGAAACCGCCCCAGGAGATGCCGAACATGCCGACCTTGCCGGTGCACCAGGGTTGTGCGGCAAGCCAGTTGACGACGTCCACGCCGTCCGCGAGCTCCTGGGCGTCGTACTCGTCGCCGGGTGTGCCCTCGCTGTCGCCGTGGCCGCGGATGTCCACCCGGACGGAGGCGTAGCCGTGGCCAGCGTACCAGGGGTGGCGCTGTGCGTCGCGCGGGGCGGTCCAGTCGCTCTTGCGGTACGGCAGGTACTCGAGCAGCGCGGGGACGGGGGCCGTCTCGGCGTCGGCCGGGCGCCAGACGCGGGCGTGCAGGCGGGTCGTGCCGTCCCGGGTGGGGATCCACACGTCCTCGCGGACGACCTGGCGTGCGAACCGGTCGCGGTACTTCACGAAACTCCTTCTGCGACGGGAGCGGTCGGGTTGTCGTCAGGGGTGCCGGCGGGCCGCCAGCGGCGTGCGCGGTGGCCGCCGCCGTGGTCGGTCCACACCTCGCCCTCCTGGGCGGCGTCGGCCCAGTCGGGGGTCGCCTCGACCGGCGGCTGGGCGTCGGGGTCGGGTTCGAGGGCGGCCGCCATCAGCCGGCACGTGTAGGGGTGCTGGGGAGCCGAGAAGACGGCTTCGGTCGGGCCCTCCTCGACCACGACACCGCCGCGCAGGACGACCACGCGGTCCGCGATGCCGCGGACGACGGCCAGGTCATGGCTGATGAACAGGCAGGCCAGGTCTCGTTCCCGGCGCAGGTCGTCGACCAGGTGCAGTACGTCGGCCTGGACGGAGACGTCCAGCGCGGTGGTGATCTCGTCGGCGATGAGGACGTCCGGCTCGCCCGCCAGCGCCCGGGCGATGCCGATGCGCTGACGCTGGCCGCCGGAGAGCTGGGCGGGCAGCCGGTCGGCGAGCGCCGGGTCCAGGCGTACGTCGGCGATGAGCTGCCGGGCACGTTCGGCCGACTCCGTCCGGCCGGAGGCCGTGCCGAAGAACCGCAGCGGGCGCCGGATGGCGTCGCCGACCGAGCGCCGCGGGTTGAGCGAGGTGTCCGCGTTCTGGAAGACGAGCTGCACCCGTCGCCGCAGGGACATCGGCCGCCGCTGCGCGGGCCGGGCCAGATCGCCCGACTCGTGGCTCATGGCGCCGCCGGACGGTGTGCGCAGCCCCGCCAGGGCCCAGGCCAGCGTCGACTTGCCGCTGCCCGACTCGCCGACGAGGGCGAGCACCTCACCGCGCCGGACCGCGAAGGAGACACCGTGCACGGCACGGGAGCTGCCGTAGTCGACGGTGATGTCACGGGCCGAGACGGCGATCGGCGCGTCCTCGGGCACGACAGCCTTCGGGCGGATCTCGCGCTCGCCCGTCTCCCGCACGAGAGCGAGACCGGCGTCGTCCAGCCGCGGCACGCTCGCCAGCAGGCGCTTCGTGTACGGCTGCTCGGGCAGCGCGAACAGCTGCCGCGTGGGCGCCGACTCCACCACCCGGCCCGACTGCAGCACACAGACCTCGTCGGCCAGGTGCGCGACGACGCCCAGATCGTGACTCACCAGCACGGCCGCCAGTCCGAGTTCATCGCGCAGGGCGGCGATCAGGTCCAGCACGCCCCGCTGGGTGACGACGTCCAGGCCGGTCGTCGGCTCGTCGAGGACCAGCACCTTGGGGCGGGCGGCGAGGGCCATGGCGAGGGCGACGCGCTGCTGCTGGCCGCCGGACAGCTCGTGCGGATAGCGGCGAGCCAGTTCGGCGGGGCGCGGCAGCCGGACCTGGTCGAGCAGTTCGGTGACGGGGATGTCGCCGCCCGCCTCCGCGATCTGCCGGCCGACGCGCATGGAGGGTGTCAGCGCCTGGCCCGCGTTCTGGGCGACCATGGCGACGGTCCGGCCGCGCAGCCGCCGCAGCTCGGGAGCGGACAGGGCGAAGACGTCCCGGCCGTCCACCGTCACCGAACCGCCGGTGACGTGGGAGCCGTGCCGCAGATGTCCCAGCAGGGCCGCGGCGAGGGTCGACTTGCCGCTGCCGGACTCGCCGACCAGCGCGAGTGTCCGCCCCGCGGCGGCCTCGAGCGACACCTCGTGCACCACGGGGATCCGACGACCGCCGGAACGGTAGGCCACGGACAGGGAGTTGACGGAGACGAGCGGGGTCATCAGAAGCCCTCCGTGATCCGGTCGACGCCCCAGGCCTTGGACAGGCCGTCGGCCGCGAGATTGAGTCCGATCACGAGCGTGGCCAGGGCGATGATCGGCGCGACGCTCGCCATCGGCACGACGGTGATGGCGGTGCGGTTCTCGGCGACCATCAGGCCCCAGTCGGGAGTGGGCGGGTCGGCGCCGAAGCCGAGGAAGGACAGCGAGGAGATCAGCAGCACGACCCAGGAGGCGCGCATCGCGAACTCGACGCACACCACGTCGACGATGTTCGGCAGGATCTCACGGCGCAGGATCGACCAGGTGCCTTCCCCACGGGCCCGTGCGGCGGTCACGTAGTCGGCGGGCACGACCGCCAGGGCGGCCCCGCGCACGACCCGTACCACCTGGGGCACGAACACGACGGCGACGGCCAGGACGATGACCGCCGGTCCGGTGCCGAGCGCGGTCACGACCACGAGCAGCGCCAGCACCGCCGGAATGGCCAGCACGGCGTCCAGCACCCGCCCGGTCACGTCGTCGAACCAGCCGCCGCGCAGGGCGGTCGCGCAGCCGATGACCGTGCCGAGGGCGACGCTCACCACGGTGGCGGCGACGGACACTCCGAGCGCGTACCGGCCGCCGTACAGGACACGCGCGAGGACGTCGCGGCCGTACTGGTCGGTGCCCGCCCAGTGCGCCCCGCCCGGACCGAGCAGGGCCTGCGAGGCGTTGCCCGCGATCGGGTCGTACGAGGTGAGCAGCGGGGCCAGCAGCGCGATCACGACGTGGACGGCGACGATCGCGAGCCCGACGACGGCCGCGCGCGAGGAGCGCAGAGTGCGCCACGCACGGGCGGCGCGCGGGGCCGGGGCGTCGGCCCGGACGGTGTCGACCGTGGTCATCGGGTCCTCCCTCGGGTGCGGAGCCTGGGATTGAGGGCCATGGCGCCGAGGTCGGCGGCGAGGTTGCACACGACGTAGACGACGGCGCTGATCAGGGCGATGGCCTGGACGACGGGCAGGTCCCGGTTCTGCACCGAGGAGAGCATCAGCTTGCCGATGCCCGGGTAGTTGAAGACGTTCTCGACGACGGCGACGCCGCCCAGCAGCCAGGCCACGTTGAGCGCGATCACGTGCAGGACGGGCAGCAGGGCGCTGGGCAGGGCGTGCCGGGTGACGACCCGCCAGGTGGACAGGCCCTTGAGGCGGGCGGTGGTGACGTATTCGCTCGCCATCACGTCGATCACCGAGGTGCGGGCCATGCGGACGATGTAGGCGGCCATCACCACCGCGAGGGCGAGGGCCGGGAGCCAGACGGCGGGCAGGAGCTGGCCGACGGTGGCGTCGGGACCGTAGAGGACGACCGCGGGGAACCACGGCAGTGCCACCGAGAAGCACAGCACGAGGACGGTGGCCACGACGAACTCGGGGACACTCATGCCGACGAGGCTGACCGTCGAGATGAGGTGGTCGGGCCAGCGGTCGCGGTAGAGCCCGGCGAGGATGCCCAGCAGCAGCGAGCCGGTCACCGCGAACAGGATGGTGATGAGGGCGATGAGCGCGGAGTTGCCCAGGTACTGCGCGACGTCACCGCCGACCGCCGTCCCGGAGACGAGGGACGTGCCGAAGTCGCCGTGCAGGGCGCCCCACATCCAGTCGCCGTAGCGTTCGAAGGCGGGCCGGTCGAGTCCGAGACTGCCGCGCAGCTCGGCGACCGCCTGCGGGGTCGCGTCCCTGCCGAGGACCTGGGTGGCGACGTCCCCGGGCAGGGCCTGCACGGCGAGGAAGACCAGCAGCGAGGAGAGCAGGAGCGTGCCGAGCGCTGCCACGGTCCGTCGGGCGACGAAGGAGAGCATGGTCAGGCCCCCTTCAGGCCGATGCCGAGGTAGTCGAACTCGAAGCCGTGCTCGGCGTAACCGCGCACCTTGCGCGAGATGCCCACCAGCCGGTCGGCGAACATCGGGGTCATCGCGCCGCCCTTGTCGATCACCCAGGTCTGCGCCTCGCCGTAGAGGTCAGGGCGTCTGGTGTCGTCGGTCTCGGCACGCGCCCGGTCGAGCAGCGCGTCGAAGCCCTTGTCGGACCAGGCGGTCTCGTTGTACGAGGAGCCGCCGCGGAAGACCTGGTTGAAGAGCTGGTCGACGGGCCGGCCGGTGTACCAGTAGGTGGCCATCAGCGGCTGCTTCATCCAGATCTGTGTGTAGTACGAGTCCGCCGATGCCGTCTTGACGCGGATCCGGACGCCCGCCCGCTTCGCCGACTCCTGGTAGGCGAGCGCCATGGGGGTGAAGAGGGGGTCGTACGCCGAGGTATAGAGGTCGACGGCCAGGTTCTCGTGGCCCGCCTTCTTCAGCAGGTACCGCGCCTGCTCCGGATCGTGCTCGGGGTGCGCGGCGATGTGTGCCGGGTCGTCCGGAGGCACCGGGTTGTCCCAGCCGGCCCTTCCCGCGCCCTGCAGCGCGGCCTTCACGATGTGCTCGGGGTCGTAGGCGAGCTTCATGGCCCGGCGGACGCGGACGTCGGTGAAGGGCTTGTCGGTGGTGAGCATCGGCAGCACGTACCACTGGGCGTTCTTCACCCGGGCGATGGTGGCGCGGTCGGAGGCGGCCACGACGCGGGCGGTGGCGAAGTCCAGATTGGTCTGGGACAGCAGATCGACCTGCCCGGCGAGCAGGGCGCCCGAGCGGGCGGACATGTCCGCGACCGAGTAGAAGGCGATCGCGTCGAGCACGGGGCGGCCCGCCCAGTGGTCCTTGTACGCGGTGACGCGGCCGGGGCCGGCCGGTGCGAAGGACTCCAGCCGGAAGGGGCCGGTGCCGATGCCGGTGCGGCCGATGGACTTCCCGCTGCCCTCGGGGACGACGTAACAGTTGTAGTGCGTGAGCAGGCTCGGGAACTCGGCGTTCGGGGTCTTCAGCGGAACGACGAGGGTGTGCGCGTCCGGTGTGCGCAGCCGCCCGGGGTCGACGAGCGGGGCGAGGACGCCGGCCTGCGGGGACGCCGTCGCCTTGTCGAGGATGTGACGCAGCGTGTAGGCGGCGTCGGCGGAGGTGAAGGCACGGCCGTCGTGGAAGGTGACGCCCTTGCGGAGCCGGAAGGTCCAGGTGCGTGCTGCGCTGTCCGGCTCCCAGGACTCGGCGAGGTCGGGCGCCACCTGGCCGTCCGCGCCGATGCGGACCAGCCGGCTGTAGAGCGCGCCCAGGTATTCGTACGCCGACAGGGCACTGGCCGGATCGAGGGTCTCGGCGTCGGAGGCGGGCGGACGGGCGATCCGCAGGGTGCCGCCGCGGTCGGGCCTGCCCTGCCGGGCGGCGGCCGGCAGTACGGGAGCGGCGGTGGCGCCCGAACAGCCGGACAGCAGCCAGGACGCGCCGAGCGAGGCCGCACCCGCGGCGCCCACGGCGAGCACCGAGCGGCGCCCCGGGGGGTGGATGTCGGACATGAACCGACCTTCCCTGTCGCTATTCGTTCGCTGAACGATTGAGTGAGGTGCGTGAACGATAGCGAGCAGGCGGTTTCAAGCCAACCCTTCGGGCTGTGAAGAAGTCGTTACAAACACCATCGCCGCCCCGTGCCCGAGGGAGGGCGGGTGCGGATGCCGCGGCTCCGCCCGGACGCTTGCCCGTGGCGTACGCCTGACGCACGCTGGTCGTATGGCTGAGCAAGCCGTGCCCACGCTGATCACCTCCGTCCAGCGGGCCATGCGTCTGCTGGAGGCCGTGAGCGCGCATGAGAACGGCGCGCCGGCGAAGCAACTGGCACGCGAGACGGGCCTGCCCCTGGCCACCGCCTATCACCTGCTGCGGACCCTGGTCCACGACGGGTACGTGCGGAAGCTGGACGACGGCGGGTTCATCCTCGGTGACAAGCTGCAGGCGCTGGGGACCACGGGCCGGGCGCAGGCGCTGCTCAGCCGTGTCCGGCCCACGCTCGGCGCGCTGCGGGACGAGCTCGCGTCCGCCGCCTACCTCACCTTCTACGAGGAGGGCGAGATCCGGGTCGCCGAGATCGTCGACGGCCCCGGGACGCCCCGGGTGGATCTCTGGGTGGGCTTCGAGGACGCGGGGCACGCGACCGCACTGGGCAAGTCCGTGCTGCGGGAGATGGACGTCGAGGACCGCAAGGACTACCTCTCCCGCCATCACCTCGCCGACCTCACGCCACGGACGATCACCAGCCTGCCGGAACTGCTCCGGCGGCTGGAAACCGCCCCCATGGCCCCGGCCGTCACGGACCTGGAGGAGTACGCCCTCGGCACGGTCTGTGTCGCTGTCCCGGTCTACAGCGGGGACACCATCGGTTCTCTCGGCGTCTCGCTCCCGGTGAACCGGCTCTCCCGGCTGCAGGAGGTCCGGGAGCGGCTGCTCCCGACCGCGAGCCGGGTGACCCGGAGTCTCTCGCTCACTATCTGAAAATCCTCACCTTGTGGGTGTCCGGCCTCACCCCGTTTTCTGGATGAAACCGAGATTTCAGGGGTTGTGCCCCGCGCACAGGTGAGGATTGCGGACAGAACATGAGCCAAGCGCGAGACCTTGGTGGCGACTACCGGCCTGTACGGCCGTTCAGGGACCGAGTGGCCGGCGCCTGGGCTTCGGCCCGCCGGCGCGTCGCCGCGCACTGGGCCGCAGGTGCCCCCCTCCTGCCCGTACTCCTGGTTTGCGTCGTCGTGCTCGGTGACATCGTCGACGGGACGGGGATGATCTGGCTGCCTCTGCTCGCGGCCGGTCCGGCCCTCGCGGCCACGACCAACGGCTCGCGCGGGGTCCTCGGGATCGGGTTCATCGCCGTGACGCTCGGTGCGACACTCGGCATCCGGGACGGGGTGCCGGGCCGGGAACTGGCCGCCGTACTGTCGGCCCTGATGGCCGTCACCCTCGCGAGCGGCCTGGCCAGCGCCCTGCGCGGACGCCGTGAACGGGTGCTCGCTGCCGTCCGCTCGGTCGCGGAGACCGCCCAGCACGCGCTGCTCAAGCCCGTGCCGGCGACCGTCGGACCCTTTCAGGTGGCCGTTCGCTACAGCGCGGCTGCCGCAGAGGCCCGGATCGGCGGCGACCTCTACGCCCTGATACCCACCCCGCACGGCGTGCGGCTGATCGTCGGCGACGTGCGGGGCAAGGGACTGCCCGCCGTGGGTACGGCCGCCCTGGTGCTGGGTGTCTTCCGCGAGGCCGCCCACGACGAGCCCGACCTGCTCGCCGTGGTCGAAAGGATCGAGCGCAGCCTGGCGCGCAATCTCGGCCACGACGACTTCGTCACCGCCATAGTCGCCGGATACCCGCAGGCAGGACGTCTGGAGGTGGTGAACTGCGGGCACACGCCTCCACTGCTGGTGCGGGCCTCCGGAGATGTCACGCCGGTCGAGCCCGATCTTCCGTCCCCGCCCCTCGGACTGCGCGCCCTCGCCGGCCACGCGCCCGGCCTCCAGGCGCTCCCGTTCGCCGACGGCGACCAGTTGCTGCTCTACACCGATGGTGTCACCGAGGCCCGCGACCACGGCCGTGCCTTCTACCCGCTCGCCGAAGGACTGGAGCGCCACGTCTCCCACGACCCGTCCCGCACCCTCGGCGCACTCCACGACGAACTGCTGGCCCACGTCGGCGGTCGACTGCACGACGACGCGGCACTGCTCCTGATCCGTAAACCGGGGGCCGGCAGCATGGCTCCCACGGTTCACGCTCCGGCTTCCGAGGCGGGATGCCGCTGACGCTCGTCCTCACTCGGCCGCACGCGGCGTGCCAATCTGCGGCCGCAGATCGGCTCGGCGCTTCGACGCAACCGGCCGTCGGGGCTGAACGCCACGGCGGCCGTCACCGCCGTCTGGCCGGCCCGTGCGATCCGCAGCATCTGCGAGGCCATCGACACCACGCTCACACCGCTGGAACAGTCTCGCTATCTGCACAACCAGTCCACTGAAACCGGCTGCCCGGCAGCCGAGCGGTAGGACCTCAACGCAGATCCTTCACCCGGCGGAGCTTGCCGACCGACCGCTCCAGCGTCTCCGGCTCGACGATCGCCACGTCGACGGTGACGCCGACGCCGTCCTTGACATCCTGTGCGATCGCGCGGGCGGCGGCCTCGCGCCCGTCGGCGGGCGTGCCGGGGCGGGTCTCGACGTGGACGGTCATGTGGTCCATGCGCCCGCGCCGGGTCAGCTGGATCTGGAAGTGCGGGGCGACGCCGGGTGTGCGCAGGACGATCTCCTCGATCTGGCTGGGGAAGACGTTCACCCCGCGCAGGATGATCATGTCGTCGCAGCGGCCCGTGATCTTCTGGATGCGGCGGAAGGCGGGCCGGGCCGTGCCGGGCAGCAGCCGGGTCAGGTCGCGGGTGCGGTAGCGGACGACCGGCAGGGCCTCCTTGGTCAGGGACGTGAAGACCAGTTCGCCCTCCTCGCCGTCGGGCAGCACCTCGCCCGTGAGCGGGTCGACGACCTCGGGGTAGAAGTGGTCCTCCCACACGTGCAGGCCGTCCTTGGTCTCCACGCACTCCTGGGCGACGCCCGGGCCGATGACCTCGGACAGGCCGTATATGTCGACGGCGTGGAGGTCCAGGCGCTCCTCGATCTCGCGGCGCATCTCCTCCGTCCACGGCTCGGCACCGAAGATCCCGACCTTCAGCGAGGTGGAGCGAGGGTCGACGCCCTGACGCTCGAACTCGTCGAGGAGCGTGAGCATGTAGGAGGGGGTGACCATGATGATCTCGGGCTGGAAGTCCTGGATGATCTGCACCTGGCGTGCGGTCATGCCTCCCGAGGCCGGGATCACCAGACAGCCGGCGCGCTCCGCGCCGTAGTGCGCGCCGAGGCCTCCGGTGAACAGCCCGTACCCGTACGCGATGTGCACCTTGTGCCCCGGGCGCCCGCCGGCGGCCCGGATCGAGCGGGCGACCAGGTCCGCCCACATCGACAGGTCGTTCTCCGTGTAGCCGACGACCGTGGGGCGGCCGGTGGTGCCGCTGGAGGCGTGGACCCGGCGGATCCGGTCCATGGGGACGGCGAACATGCCGAACGGGTAGGTGTCGCGCAGATCGGCCTTGGTCGTGAAGGGGAACCGGGAAAGGTCCTCCAGCGAGCGGCAGTCCTCGGGAGTGACCCCGGCGGCGTCGAACTTCTTCCGGTACGCCTCCACATGGTCGTAGGCGTGTCGCAGGCTCCGGCGCAGCCGGTCGAGCTGGAGCTCGCGCAGCTGCTCGCGGGTGAGGCGCTCGGCGTCGTCCAGCAGATCGTGGGGGAGGAGCTCGCCCGTCATCGCGACTCCTTCGGCGTCGTACGCGCGCTCGTGCCCCCGATGCTGCGGCTGCGGCCCCGGAACTCCGCGATCACGTCCTCACCCCGCAGGACGGTCACGTCGTAGAGGCCGCTGCGGCCGTACCGGGTCCGCTCCTCGGCGCGGGCCACGAGGACATCGCCCTCGTACGCCGGAGCCACGAAGGTGATGTCGGCCCCGGCCGCCACGGTCGTCGGGCCATGGCTGTTGCAGGCGCAGGCGAAGGCGCTGTCGGCGAGCAGGAAGACGTAGCCGCCGTGGACGGTGCCGTGGCCGTTCACCATCGCCGGGGTCACGGTCATGCGGAGGACGGCGGTCCCCTCACCGTGCTCCAGCAGCTCCACGCCCAGGCCGCGGGAGGCTTCGTCCGCGGCGAACATCGCCTCCGCGGCCGGCGTCACGTCAGCGGTATGAGTCACTTCTCGCACCACCCTGTAGTTCGATCGCATCATCTTGTGACCCGACCGACCATTCGGTTAGCTTCGGCATTGCCAAGTAATCCAGCCACCTCGGGGCCTGTCAAGAGCCGGCAGGGTCTTACCAAGGCGTGCGGGGTCGTTCTATGATGGACCGAACGAATGGTCGGTTGGGAAGTGGGACGGATGGACACGACACACTCCAGCCCCCCGGGGGCGGACGGCGCCGAGCCGGTTCTCCAGGAGCACTTCGACGCGACGATCGCGCGGGATCAGCGGATCGAGCCGCGTGACTGGATGCCGGAGGGCTACCGGAAGACGCTGGTGCGGCAGATCGCGCAGCACGCGCACTCGGAGATCATCGGCATGCAGCCGGAGGGCGAGTGGATCACGCGCGCCCCGTCGCTGCGCCGCAAGGCCATTCTGTTCGCGAAGGTCCAGGACGAGGCCGGGCACGGGCTGTATCTGTACGCGGCGGCGGAGACGCTGGGCGCCGACCGCGCGGATCTGACCGAGCGGCTGATCGAGGGCCGCCAGAAGTACTCGTCGATCTTCAACTACCCCACGCTGTCCTTCGCGGACGTCGGGGTGATCGGCTGGTTCGTGGACGGGGCGGCGATCTGCAACCAGGTGCCCCTGTGCCGGTCGTCGTACGGGCCGTACGCACGGGCGATGGTGCGGATCTGCAAGGAGGAATCGTTCCATCAGCGGCAGGGCTACGAGCTGTTGATGACCATGATGCGGGGCACCGGGGAACAGCGGCGGATGGTGCAGGACGCGGTGGACCGCTGGTGGTGGCCGTCGCTGATGATGTTCGGCCCGCCGGACGACGCCTCGCCCAACTCGGCGCAGTCGATGGCCTGGAAGATCAAGCGGCACAGCAACGACGAGCTGCGTCAGCGGTTCGTCGACATGACCGTCCCGCAGGCCGAGAAGCTCGGCGTGACGCTGCCCGACCCCGAGCTGCGCTGGAACGAGCAGCGCGGACACCACGACTTCGGCACGCCCGACTGGGACGAGCTGATGCGGGTCATCAAGGGCGACGGCCCGTGCAACGCCCAGCGGATGGAGCGCCGTCGCACGGCTCACGAGGAGGGCGCCTGGGTGCGCGAGGCGGCCACCGCACACGCGGCCAAACAGGCCGCCCGCGCGGAGAAGGGAGCGGTGGCATGACCGACGGGAAGCAGAACTGGCCGCTGTACGAGGTGTTCGTGCGCGGCAAGCGCGGGCTGAACCACGTCCACGTGGGCTCGCTGCACGCCGCCGACGACCGTATGGCGCTCACCCACGCCCGTGACCTGTACACGCGGCGCAACGAGGGCGTGAGCATCTGGGTCGTGCGCTCCGAGCACATCGCCGCCTCGACCCGCGACGAGAAGGACCCCTTCTTCGAGCCCAGCGCCGACAAGGTCTACCGGCACCCGACCTTCTACGACATCCCCGACGACGTCCCGCACATCTGAGGAGAGGGCATGAGCGACGACCACGTCTACATGACCCTCGCCGAGGGACACGAGGACGACACCCGCTGGGCCTACGGCACCGGCTTCGAGGACCCCCTGCACGGCGTGGACGCCGCCGTCCCCGACGGTGTGGACGCCGGGGAACTGGCCGCCCTGTGCGTCACCCTGGCCGACGACGCGCTGGTCTCGGCCCAGCGGCTGGCCGAGTGGACCACCCGGGCGCCCGAGCTGGAGGAGGAGGTGGCGCTGGCCAACATCGGGCTCGACCTGCTCGGCCAGGCCCGCCTGCTCTACTCCCGCGCGGGCCAGGTCGACGGGACCGGGCGCGACGAGGACGCCTACGCCTACTTCCGGGACGCCGGCGAGTTCCGCAACGTACGCCTGGCCGAGCTTCCCAACGGCGACTTCGCGTTCTCGATCGTGCGGCTGCTGGTGTTCGCCGCCTGGCGCCTCGCGCACTTCGAGCGGCTCACCGCCCACCGCGACCCGGTGCTCGCGGCGATCGCCGCCAAGGGTGTGAAGGAGCTGGCCTACCACCGGCAGTACGCGGCCGAGTGGGCGGTGCGGCTGGGCGACGGAACCGACGAGTCCCGCCGCCGGACGCGCCGGGCGCTGGAGCAGGTGGCGCCCTACCTGGGCGAGTTGTTCACGGCGTACGACGTACGGGACGAGGTCGTCGCGGTCCTGCGCCGGGTCACCGAGGCGGCCGGGCTGCCCATGCCCGTCTACCGGCCGCTGCCCGGCTCCGGCCGCACCGGGGAGCACACCGGACATCTCGCCCCGCTGCTGGCCGAGTTGCAGGGCGTGGCCCGCGCCCACCCGGAGGCGACATGGTGACGACGGCCCTGGACGCGCGACGGGCCCGGCGCATCGCCGAGCAGGTGCCCGACCCCGAGCTGCCCATGCTCACGCTGGCCGACCTGGGGGTATTGCGCGAGGTGTCCCTGGAGCCGGACGGGACGGTCGTCGCGAGCCTGACCCCGACCTACTCGGGCTGCCCGGCCATGGCCGAGATGCGCGCCGGCGTGGCCGCCCGGCTCCAGGCCGCCGGCTACCCGCGCGTGGAGATCCGTACCGTCCTCGACCCGCCGTGGACCAGCGACTGGATCACCCCGGACGGCCGGCGCAAGCTCGCCGAGCACGGCATCGCCCCGCCCGGGGCCGCGCCCGCACGCGCCGCCGGACCGGTCCCGCTCGTGCTGTCGCCGACCCGCCGCTCGGTGCCCTGCCCCCGGTGCGGCCACCCCGACACCGAGGAGACCTCCCGCTTCGGCGCCACGTCCTGCAAGGCGCTGTGGCGCTGCCTCGCCTGCCACGAGCCGTTCGAGTACGTCAAGGAGATCTGATGGAGGACCTGATGCAGCCGGCCCCCGCCCCGGCGGCCCGCGCGCGAGCCCGCCGACGTCCGGTCTTCCACCCCCTGCGGGTCGCCGCCGTACAGCCGCTGTGCGAGGACGCGGCGGCCGTCAGTTTCGACATCCCGCCCGAGCTGGCCGAGGAGTTCGCCTTCGCGCCCGGTCAGTCGCTCACCCTGCGGCGCGAGATCGACGGCCGCGACGAGCGCCGCTCCTACTCGATCTGCTCACCCGCCGGCACGGCACCGCGCATCGGCGTCCGGGTCGTACCCGGCGGGCTGTTCTCCTCCTGGCTGGTGCACGAGGTGCGCCCCGGCGACACCGTCGAAGTGATGGCCCCCACCGGCGCCTTCACCCCCGACCTCACCACGCCCGGCCACCACGTCCTGATCGCGGCCGGCTCCGGCATCACGCCCATGGTCTCCATCGCCGAGTCCGTCCTGGCCGCCGACTCCCGCTCGACGGTCACCCTCCTCTACGGCAACCGCCGCACCGGCACGGTGATGTTCGCCGACGAACTGGCCGACCTGAAGGACCTCTACCCGACGCGCTTCCAGCTCGCCCACGTCCTCTCCCGCGAGCCCCGCGAGGCCGAGGTGCTCTCCGGCCGCCTCGACGCAGACCGGCTGTCGGCGCTCGTCGACGCGCTGGTCGACGTGGAGTCCGCCGACCACTGGTGGCTGTGCGGCCCGCACGGCATGGTCCGCGCCGCCCAGCAGGTGCTGGCCGGCCTCGGCGTCCCCGGCGACCGCGTCCACCAGGAGCTGTTCTACGCCGAAGACGAACCCGTACGCGAGGTCCACCACGCCGAGACCGGCCCGTCCGGCCCGGTCAGCCAGGTCACCGTCACCCTCGACGGCCGCTCCACCACCTCCGCCCTGCCCCGCGAGCGGAGCATCCTCGAAGGCGCCCAGCAGACCCGCCCCGACCTGCCGTTCGCCTGCAAGGGCGGGGTCTGCGGCACCTGCCGTGCCCTGGTCACCGACGGCAAGGCCGACATGCGCCGCAACTTCGCCCTCGAACCGGCCGAGGTCGACGCGGGCTACGTCCTCACCTGCCAGTCGTTCCCGGTCTCCGACGCCCTGACGGTGGACTTCGACACCTGAGCCGGCGTCAAGTAGCCCACCGAACCCTCACTCGCCAGACCGCGCCGGGGTCTTGACCGCGGCGCGAGACCACCCACAGACTCCCCTCTGACTGCGCAGTCATACGACGACGCCGATGGTGGAGGGGCCATGTACGGAGGAAGACCGGCCACGGTGCTGGGCAGCTTCATCGGGGCGGCCGCGTTGCTGGCGATACCCATGGCCACCGCGCAGGCCTACAACCCGACGGGCGGCGTCCTGTACCGGCTCGGGGACGAGCCGTGCCTGAAGGGCCGGGGCAACTGCGCCGTCTACCCCAAGTCGGCCCAACTGCCGGGCGGACGCCTGGTCGCGTCGTTCGAGAAGGCCACCGTCGTACCGCGGTCGGGCAGCGCCGACGGGGAGACGCTGCCGGTCTACAAGAGCGACGACCACGGCACGTCCTGGCAGCCGCTGTCGGAGGTCAAGGCTCCGGCGTACCTCTCCCGTGATCCCCGCTACGCGAAGTACACGAGCAACTGGACCAATCCGTACCTCTACGTGCTCCCCCAGACCGTCGGGAAGCTGAAGAAGGGCACGCTCCTGCTCGCGAGCGTCGTGTCGGGCGACGACCAGTACTACAAGGAGCACAAGGCGGCCGATCCCGACTGGACGCCGTCCAACGACGGGGACCGCGAAAACCTGGCGATCGCCCTGTACTCCAGCACGGACGAGGGCAGGTCCTGGAAGGTCGTCAACGTCATCGCGACCGGCGGCTGGCAGGGCGGCAGCGCGGGCGCGATCGGCAGGAACGTCGCGAGCGCGAACACGCACCGGCAGGTGGACCCCCTCTGGGAGCCGTACCTGATGGTCCGCAAGGGCCGACTCGTCTGTTACTACTCCGACGAGAACGACTACCTCGGATTTGATCCCGTCACGGGCGTGCCGACGCCGGACCCCGCGAACGACACCGCCCCGGACTCGCACGGCCAGATCCTCGTGCACAAGACCTGGGACGGACGCGCCGCCCGGTGGAGCGAGCCCGTCGTCGATGTCGCGGGGCTGACCCAGGACATGGACGGCGGCAAGACGGAGATCGGCGGTGGGCGCCCCGGCATGACGAACGTCGTGCGGACCTCGGACGGCAAGTGGCTGCTCACCTACGAGTACTGGGCCGGCGGAGCCAACACCAGGTACGCGCTCGCCGACGACCCGTTGACGTTCTACCGCGCCTCGGCGGGCAACCCCGTCACCTCCCTGCCGGTCGACGCCGGCTCCCGTCCCCTCGCCACCGGCGGCAGCCCGGTCGTCGTCCGGCTCCCCGACGGGCGGCTGGTCTACAACGCCGCCGGCAGCGGCAACGTCTGGGTCAACGACAGCGGACGCAGCGACGGCGTGTGGAAGGAGTACCAGACGACCTCGCGGGCCGGCTACAGCCGCAACCTCCAGTACGTCGCCGGCACCGGCCGCATCGTGATCCTCAACAACCAGGACACGTCGGTGATCGCCCACGCCGAGGTCGACCTCGGCCACTCGGACGGCGCCTACTACCGGCTCGTCAACCGCCGGACCGGACAGGTCGTCGGCACCGGAGGCAAGACCAACGACGCGAACATCGGCAACGGTGACGTCCCCGACGTCCGCCTGGAGGACACCGGCGCGACCGCGGACAAGGACACCCAGTACTGGCACGTGGTGACCCGGCCGCAGGGCGGTACGACCCTGCTGAACAAGTCGGGCGGCCGGGCGGCGGCGATCTGGACCGGGACCGCTTCCGCCGGGCAGCGCATCGGCCAGTGGGTCGACGACAACGCCACCGGCAGCTGGAACGTCATCAGGACCGACGACGGCTCCTACAGGTTCCAGGCGGCGCGGAACCCGGACCTGTACCTGACCGGCGCGTCCCGAGGGGCGCCGCTCACCCTGCAGAACGCGGTCGAGGACGGCTCGCAGGATTGGCGGCTGGTCCGGCAGGTGGGGCCTCGTCCCGAGTGAGGCTCACTCCGCGCGCAGGACGCGCAACGCCGTGAGTGCCACGTGGAGTTCGGTGCGCCGCTCACCGGATTCCAGGTCGGTGTCGAGGAGGCGTTCGATGGTGCGCAGACGCTGGTACATGGTCTCCCTGGACAGTCCGCCGCGGCGGGCCGCGGTGGTCTTGTTGCCGGCGGCGTCGAGGTAGTTCCCCAGCGTCGTCAGCAGATCCGTGCCGTGCCGGGTGTCGTGGTCGATGAGCCGGCCGAGCCGCCGTTCGGTGTAGTCCTGGACACGGGTGTCCTCGCGCAGGGCGTACAGCAGGCGGCGCAGGTCGATGTCCGGCAGCTCGTGGAAGGAGCGGTCCGCGGGGAGGGGCTGGCCGGGCGGGGTGGCCTCGGTGACCCGGGCCGCCTCCCGGAAGGAGCGTGCGGCGTCGGCGAGTTCTTCCACCTCCGAGCCGGCGCTCACGATCGCCTCCGGGACCAGGCTCAGCGCGGTGCGGCTCAGGCGTTCGGCCACGGGGCGCCACGGCTGAGAAGGGCGCAGGGCCAGCAGCACGCCGAGGCGGCCGGGGGAGAGCTCTCCGACCAGCGCCGGGACCCCCGCCGATCGGAGCTCCCCGTGCAGCCGGCTCTCGGGCTCGCTCCGCCCGGCACCGGTGCCCAGGTCGACGAGGATCGCCAGGAAGCGGCTGTCCCGGGTGGGCAGGCCGAGCGCGGCGCACCGGGCGCGGGCGTCCTCGGGGGAGTGGTGGCGCTGTTCCGCCAGCTCCCGCAGGGCGTTGCGGTGGGCCGTGTGCTCCCAGGGCGTGGCGTGGATGAGCCGGGCGACGGTCAGGGCCATCGCCGTTCTCTCCAGGACGGTGACGTGCTCCGGCCCGAAGCCCGGCCCCTCGCCGGCGGACGGCAGCATGGCCAGGCGGCCCCAGCGTTCGCCCTGGTAGGAGACCGGCGCGGTGAGCCAGCCCTCCGGGCCGCCCACCTCCGTGTGGTCGCCGGGCGCGGTGGCCCGGGAGCGCTGCTCCCAGCCGGTGAGCGCCTCTCCCACGGTGCTCCCCGACGGCTCGCAGATCAGTGCCTGATGCACCAGGTTCTCCAGGACGACCGTCCGGCCGCTCATCTCCGCCGCCGCGCGCACCACGTCCTCCGGGCCCGCGCCGCGCAAGGTCAGGGCCGTGAACGCCTCGTGGACGCGCTGCGTCCGGCGCATCGCGTCGGCCTGGTTGCCGAGGATGAGGGCGTGGACGACCTGGGTGACCTCCAGGAAGTTGACGTCCCGGGCCAGGGTCACCAGGGGCAGCCCCCGGGCCCGGCAGGCCTGGACGAGGGCCTCGGGCGGACGGTGGTAGCGCCGTACCAGCTCGATGACCAGCGCCGCCGCTCCCACCTCCGTGAGTTCGTCGACGTACCGGCGGACCCCCGCGGCGTCCTCGGGCAGCGGCATGCCCGTGGTCAGGACCAGCTCGCCGCCCTTGAGGAAGGAGGCCGGGTCCGTCAGCTCGGTGATGTGCACCCAGCGCACCGGCCGGTCCAGCTGGGCCAGCCCGGTGACGACCTGGGGCTGTCCGGCGGCCAGGACGGGCAGGGCCAGGACGTCGGCGACGGTCGGCGCGCGACCGGCCGGGGCCGTCGGGTGGGTCTCGTTCACGGTGTCTCCCTGCTCGCCCGGTCACTCTGACAAGCGGCACTGACCTGCGCAAGAGCTGCCCACGGGAGGGACGGGAGGTACCCGGGGGGTCCGGCGGTTGACACAACGTCCGAACAACGCGTTCCGGCTGGACAGATCACGCGTTGTCGCCCTTCGCGGCGGCTTGGATGCTCGGATACCGGAGCTGAGCAACCCATCAGACCTCGACGTACGGCCGGGAGACGAAATGACCGCACTGTCGCCGCACCTTCGCCAGGCCACGCCCGTGGTGGCGGCCCGGGGCGAAGGCGTCCACCTCTACGGTGAGGACGGCCGCCGCTACCTCGACTTCACCGCCGGCATCGGCGTCACCAGCACCGGGCACTGCCACCCCAAGGTCGTGGCGGCGGCACAGGAGCAGGTGGGCACGCTGATCCACGGCCAGTACACGACCGTCATGCACCAGCCGCTGCGCCGCCTCGTCGACAAGCTGGGCGAGGTGCTGCCGGCCGGTCTGGACAGCCTGTTCTTCACCAACTCCGGCAGCGAGGCCGTCGAGGCGGCACTGCGGCTGGCCCGCCAGGCCACCGGCCGGCCCAACGTCATCGTCTGTCACGGCGGTTTCCACGGCCGTACGGTCGCCGCCGCCTCCATGACCACCTCCGGGACCCGCTTCCGGTCCGGTTTCTCCCCGCTGATGAGCGGTGTGGTCGTCACCCCGTTCCCGACGGCCTTCCGCTACGGCTGGGACGAGGAGACCGCCACCCGCTTCGCGCTGAAGGAGCTCGACTACACGCTTCAGACGATCTCGTCGCCCGCCGACACGGCCGCGATCATCGTCGAGCCGGTGCTGGGCGAGGGCGGGTACGTGCCCGCGAACAGCGCCTTCATGGAGGGGCTGCGGGAGCGGGCCGACCGGCACGGCTTCCTGCTGATCCTCGACGAGGTGCAGACCGGCGTCGGCCGCACCGGGCGCTTCTGGGGCCACGACCACTTCGGCGTCACCCCGGACATCCTCGTCACCGCCAAGGGTCTGGCCAGCGGCTTCCCCCTCTCCGGCATCGCCGCCTCCGAGGAACTGATGACCAAGGCCTGGCCCGGCTCGCAGGGCGGCACGTACGGCGCCAACGCCGTCGCCTGCGCAGCGGCCTGCGCGACCCTCGACGTCGTCCGCGACGAGAAGCTCGTCGAGAACGCCGAGGCGATGGGCAAGCGGCTGCGCCACGGCCTGGAGGCGGTGGCCGACCGGACCCCGGGCATCGGCGACGTCCGCGGCCTCGGCCTCATGCTCGCCACCGAGTTCGTCACCGAGGACGGCGGCCCCGATCCCGAGACCGCCGCCCGTGTGCAGCGCGCGGCCATCGACGAGGGCCTGCTCCTGCTGCTGTGCGGCGCGTGGAACCAGGTCGTCCGCATGATCCCCGCCCTCGTGATCGACGAGGCGGGCGTGGACGAGGGCCTCCAGGCCTGGGCGAACGCCGTCGCGGCCGGCACCTCGGGAGCGGCGGGCCGATGACCACCACCACCCGCGACCTGGCGGGTCTGGCGGCCCGCATCGCCGAGATCGCGCCCGGCCTGCGGGTGGAGACCGGCCCGGGGGCGACGGGCCCCTACGCCTACGACGCCTCCAACTACCGTGTGCCGCCCCGGGCCGTGGCCTTCCCGCGCACCGCCGACGACGTGGTCGCGGTGCTGCGGGCCTGCCGGGAGGCGGGCGTGCCGGTCACGGCCCGGGGCGGTGGCACCAGCATGGCCGGCAACGCGGTCGGGCTCGGAGTCGTCCTGGACTTCTCCCGGTACATGAACCGGATCCTGGACATCGACGAGGAGGCGCGTACCGCGCGGGTCGAGGCCGGTGTCGTCCTCGACGCACTGCGCGGCGCGACCGCCCTGCACGGGCTCGACTTCGGGCCGGATCCGTCCTCGCACAGCCGCTGCACCCTCGGCGGCATGATCGGCAACGACGCGTGCGGCAACCGGTCCGTGCGCGACGGGCGGACCAGCGGCCACGTCGAGGCCCTGGAGATCGTGACGGCCGACGGCGTGCGGGCCGTCGCCGACCACTCCGGGCTGCGTGCCGCGGAGCCGGGCGACGCGGAGGCCGTACGGCGCGTCGCCCGGCTCGAATCCGACCTCAGGCGGCTGGTCGAGGACAACCTGGCACTGATCCGCACCGAGCTGGGCCGGATCCCGCGTCAGGTCTCCGGCTACCAGCTGCAGCACCTGCTGCCCGAGAACGGCTTCGACCTGGCCCGCGCCCTCGTGGGCACCGAAGGCACCTGTGCGGTCGTCACCGCCGCGACGGTCCGCCTGGTGGCGACCGCACAGGCATCAGCGCTGCTGACCCTCGGCTACGCCGACGTCGTCGATGCCGCCGAGGACGTGCCGGAGATCCTGCACTGGTCGCCCAGCGCGGTGGAGGGCATGGACGAGGCGATCGTCGCCACCATGCGTGCCCGCCGCGGCCCGGACTCCGTCACCGGCCTGCCCGAGGGGCGGGCCTGGCTGTACGTCGAGCTCGAAGGCGACGACCAGGACGCGGTGAACGCCCGCGCCGCTGAGCTCCTCGACGCTCTCAAGGCCCGGGGGCGGATGACCGGCGGCCGGGTCGTCGAGACCCCGGCCGAGCGGCGCTCACTGTGGCGGGTGCGTGAGGACGGGGCGGGGCTGGCCGCCCGGCTCGTGGACGGCGGAGAGTCCTGGCCCGGCTGGGAGGACGCGGCCGTCGCGCCCGAGAACCTCGCCGCCTACCTGCGCGGCTTCCGCAAACTGCTGACCACCCATGACCTGACCGGCGTGCTCTACGGGCACTTCGGCGCGGGATGCGTGCACGTGCGGATCGACTTCGACCCGGCCACCGAGGCCGGCCGGACGGTCCTGCGCCGGTTCCTGACCGAGGCGGCCGCGCTGGTCGTCGAGCACGGCGGCACGTTGTCGGGTGAGCACGGTGACGGGCGGGCCCGCAGCGAACTGCTGGAGGTCATGTACAGCCACCGCATGATCGCCGCGTTCGCCGCGTTCAAGCAGATCTTCGACCCCGACGGGCTGCTCAACCCCGGTGTCATCGTCGACCCGGCCCCGCTCGACGCCGACCTCGCCCTGCGCGAACTCCCGCTCGTGGACGCGACGTTCACCTTCCCGCACGACGAGGACGGTTTCGCGGGCGCCGTACGCCGCTGCGTCGGTGTGGGCCGCTGCCGCAGTGACGCGGGCGGTGTGATGTGCCCGAGCTACCGGGCCACCGGCGAGGAGAACGCCTCCACCCGCGGCCGGGCCCGGCTGCTCCAGGAGATGGTGCGCGGCGAGGCCGTCCAGGACGGCTGGCGCTCGACCGAGGTGCGCGACGCCCTCGACCTGTGCCTGTCCTGCAAGGCCTGCTCCAGCGACTGCCCGGTCGGTGTCGACATGGCGACGTACAAGGCGGAGTTCCTCCACCAGCACTACAAGGGCCGCCTGCGCCCGCGCTCCCACTATTCGCTCGGCTGGCTGCCCCGGACCTCCGCCCTCGCCGGATACGCGGCCTGTCCGATCAACGCACTGCTGCGTGGGCCGGTCGGCAAGCTCCTCGCCCGTCTCGGAGGCGTGACCACCAAGCGCCGGATCCCCGCCTTCGCCTCCCGGCGCGCCCTGCGCAGGACCCTGCGCGCGGCCAAGGCGCCAGGGCCCGCCAAGGCCGTGCTCTTCGTGGACAGCTTCACCCGCGCCTTCCGCCCCGAGGTCGCGGGAGCCGCGAGCCGTGTGCTGGCCGACGCCGGTATCCCCAGCGCGCCGCGGGACGGACTGTGCTGCGGGCTGACCTGGGTCAGCACCGGACAGCTGAACGTCGCCCGCAAGATCATGGCCCGCACGGTCGCCGCGCTCGACGACGGTGACGACAGGCCGATCATCGTGGCCGAGCCGAGCTGTGCGGCCGCGTTGAAACGTGACGTCCCCGAACTGCTCGGCACCGAGGCCGCCCAGCGCGTGGCGAGCCGCGTCCAGACCTTCACCGGGGCCCTCACCGATCTCGCCGACCCGGACTGGAGCCCGCCGCCGCTGCCCGAGAACGTCGTCCTCCAGACCCACTGCCACGAGTACGCCACCTTCAAGGGCAGGCGTCCCGCCGACCTGCTGCGTCGGCTCGGCGTACGCGGCGTCGACGAGGCCGAGGGCTGCTGCGGACTCGCCGGGAACTTCGGCTTCGAGGCTGAGCACTACGAAACCTCCATGGCCGTCGCCGATCTCGCCCTCACACCCCGCATCGACCACCTCGACGGACGCACCGTCGTGGCCGACGGCTTCAGCTGCGCCACCCAGATCGACCACCTCGCCGACGGCCGGGACATCCGCGCCCTGCACCTCGCGGAACTCCTCGACCCCGCCGCCGATCAAACAGGAGAGACATCATGACCGACGTACTGAACCAGTTGTTCATCGGCGGTGCCTGGGTGGACGCCGCGGACGGCGCCACCATGCCCGTCGACGACCCCGCGACCGGCGAGATCCTCTGCCACGTCGCCGACGCCGGTCCGAAGGACGCCAAGCTCGCTGAGGAAGCGGCCGTTCAGGCCCAGCATGACTGGGCACGCACCGCGCCCCGTGCCCGCAGCGAGATCCTGCGCCGCGCCTACGAGCTCATCCTCGAGCGCACGGACGAACTCGCCCACCTGATGACGTCCGAGATGGGCAAGCCGCTCGCCGAGGCCAGGGGAGAGGTGGCGTACGCCGCCGAGTTCTTCCGCTGGTTCTCCGAGGAAGCCGTACGCATCGACGGCGGATGCGGCACGCTGCCCGACGGGCGCAACCGCATGCTGCTCTCCCGCCGCCCGGTCGGGCCCTGCCTGCTGATCACGCCCTGGAACTTCCCGCTGGCCATGGGCACCCGCAAGATCGGCCCGGCGATCGCGGCGGGCTGCACGATGATCCTCAAGCCCGCCCCGCAGACCCCGCTGTCCAGCCTCGCGCTGGCCGGCATCCTCAAGGAGGCCGGGCTGCCGGACGGTGTGCTGAACGTCGTCACCACCTCCCGCGCCGGAGAGGTCTGCGAACCCCTCCTGCGCGGCGGCCGGATCCGCAAGCTGTCCTTCACCGGCTCCACGGGCGTCGGCCGCATCCTGCTCGCCCAGTGCGCCGACACCGTCGTACGGACGTCGATGGAGCTGGGCGGCAACGCCCCGTTCATCGTCTTCGACGACGCCGACCTGGACGTGGCCGTGGACGCCGCGATGGTCGCCAAGATGCGCAACATGGGCGAGGCCTGCACGGCTGCGAACCGCTTCTTCGTCCATCGGTCGGTTGCCGACGAGTTCGCCCGGCGGCTCGCCGAGCGGATGGGCGCGCTCGTCGTGGGACCCGGTACCCGCGACGGAGTCGATGTCGGCCCGCTGATCGACAGGACCGGACGCGGCAAGGTCGAGGAACTCGTCGCCGACGCGGTGGAGCGCGGCGCCCAGGTGCTGGTCGGCGGCCGTACGCCGGAGGGGCCGGGCTGCTTCTACCCGCCGACCGTGCTCACGGATGTATCCCCCGAGAGCCGCCTGATGGACACGGAGATCTTCGGCCCCGTGGCCGCGATCCTCACCTTCGACGACGAGGACGAGGTCCTGCGCCGGGCCAACGACACGCCCTGGGGTCTGGTCGGTTACGTCTTCACCCAGGGTCTGGACCGCGGGCTGCGTGTCAGCGAGGGTCTGGAGGTGGGCATGGTGGGCCTGAACACCGGCCTCGTCTCCAACCCGGCCGCGCCGTTCGGCGGTGTCAAGCAGTCCGGGCTCGGCCGTGAGGGCGGCCGGGTCGGCATCGAGGAGTTCCTGGAGTACCAGTACGTCGCGGTGCCCGTGCGATGACGGCGTTTCCGCCCTGAGCCATGCCCCATGGCCCACCGCGGAAGGCCCCCACGTACCCGGCCCACGGCCGACACGCCCGGCGCACCGGCCCCATGACATCGGAGAAAGCACCATGGCGAGTCCCACCCCGGGCCAGGACGACTTCTGGGAGTACGTCCGCGCGGCCTACCCGGAGCAGCAGCCCCT
The DNA here is from genome assembly GCF_002150735.1 of Streptomyces africanus. Classification (GTDB taxonomy): domain Bacteria; phylum Actinomycetota; class Actinomycetes; order Streptomycetales; family Streptomycetaceae; genus Streptomyces; species Streptomyces africanus. The sequence goes on along the minus strand of NZ_MUKA01000463.1, from coordinate 2,079 downwards.
GCTCAACCTGAACAACGCGGCGGTCAGCCCGCCGCCCCTGGTCGTCGAGCAGGCGACGATCGACGCCTACCGGCTGGTCAACCGGAACCCCGACCGCAACATGTGGAGCAACCTCGACCTCGCGCTCCCCGAGGCCAAGGCGGAACTCGCCGGGCTGATCGACTGCGACCCCGGCGAGATCGCGCTGAACCGGAACTCCACCGAGGGCCTGTGCACGGCGATCTTCGGTATCCCGCTGGTCGCCGGCGACCAGGTCGTGGTCTCGCACTGGGACTACCCGAGCGTGCGCGCCGCCTGGTTCCAGCGGCAGGAACGCGAGGGCATCGAGGTCGTCACCGCCGACTACGACCTCATGGACAGCGACGACGAGATCTTCGAGGCGTACGCGGCGGTCCTGACACCGCGCACCCGTGTCCTGCAGATCACCCACATGTCCCACTGGACGGGACGGGTCGTGCCGGCGAAGCGGCTGTGCCGGCTGGCGAAGGACAACGGGACGCTCACCGTGGTGGACGGCGCCCAGACCTTCGCGCAGCTGCCGGTTAGCTTCCGTGACCTGGACTGCGACTTCTTCGTCACCAGTCTGCACAAGTGGCTGGGCGCCCCGGTCGGCAACGGCATGCTGGTCGTCAGGGAGGGAGTCATCGACCGTACCTGGCCCCTGCTGGCCCCCTTCGATCCGCCGCCACTGCGCGTCGACAAGTTCGACCACTGGAACCTCGGCACGTACAACTCGGCCCTGCAGGCCGGCATCCTGCCGGCGGCGCGCTTCCACCGGGAGATCGGGGTCCGGGCCGTCCACGCGCGCGTACGGGAGCTGACGCGGTACTGGGCGGAGCGTGCCGCCGCGATCCCCGGGTTCAGGCTGCACACGCCGTTGGACACGGAGACCCTGGGCGCGGTGAGCCTCTTCTCCGTCGACGGCCTGGACTCCAGAGCAGTGGAACAGGAGCTCCGGGACGCGCACCGGGTGCATGTGAAGTACCGGGAGGTACGCCACCTGAGAGGCCTGCGCGTGTCGCCCCACGTCTACATGCGCGAGAGCGAGCTCGACCGCTTCGTGGACGCTCTCGCGGAAGTGGTGGACAAGCAGAGGGCGGGCCGCCCCTGACGCGAGAACGCGGCGCCCCCTGCCGGCCGTCGGCAGCAGGGGCGCCGTCATGCGCGCCGGGCTGTCACGCGCCCAGTCGGCGATCGCTGATGCCGGACGCCGTGTCGGCGACCAGGCGGCCCCACTGGGGCAGCCGGTCGGCGTCGTAGCGGGAGTCGGGCATGGAGACGGCCACGGAGGCGAGCGGTGTGCCGTCCTCGTCGAGGACGGGTGCGGCGATCGCGCAGACATCGGGGCGGTACTGGTTGCGGTTGACGGCGTAGCCGTCCTTGCGCACCCGCTGCAGCTCGGCGCGCAGCTCGGCCGGGTCGACCGTCGTCGCGTCGCTGTAGCGCTCCAGCCTCTGGGCGACCAGCTCGTCCACGTCGGCCGGCGGCAGATGGGCCAGGATCGCGCGCCCGGTGGCGGTGGCGTGCAGAGGAGAGGTGTCGCCGATCGCGTAGTACGTCCGCACCGCGTGAGCGCAGTCCACCCGGTCGACGACGACCATGCACTGCAAGGCGTCCGGCACCGACAGGTGGATCGTCTCGTTCAGCGCGTCCCGCAGCCGGATCATGGGCTCCCTCGCCGCCGCGAACAGACTGGAACCCTGAAGCGCCGCCGGACGTACGGCGAGCACCCGGGCGCCGATCTCCCAGCGGGTGGTGTCCTGGCGGTTCGCCCGCAGCCATCCCGCCTCGTTCAGGCTGACCAACGTGCGCTGCACCGTCGACTTGGGCAGACCGAAGAGCTTCGTCAACTCGCCCACCGTCACGGGCTGGTGGTGGGCGACCGCCTCCAGGATGCGCAGCGACCTGGTCACGCTCTTCATTTCCATCGAGGCCCCGTCAGTCTTCGTTCGTCGGTCTCAACCTCTTGACTCCCTCTCGGGGTCGCAGGCACGGTCGTGCCGTATTTAAGCATGGCGTTCCACATTACGGCACGCACGCGGATCCCTGCGGTGGCACCTGGCCCTGCCCCCGGCCGGC
>NZ_MUKA01000462.1 GCF_002150735.1 Streptomyces africanus | reverse complement strand
GTCCTTCAGGGCCGCGTGGCGCCTGCCCTGACGGTTGCCCGTTCGCCGCGGCCGGCGGCATCGGCATCGGGTCCGGACGCCCGCCGCCCCCCTTGATCCGCAGCGTCGGCTCGCCCCCCACCGCCTCCCAGCCCGGCGGCAGCGCAGGCGTCGCCGACGTCACCGGTACGTCCGGCGCGCCCGTGCGGACGTGCGCCGGCAGCACCGTGCCCGCCGGGGGCGTCGTGATCTCCGGTGTCTGCTCGGCTCGGCGGCGGCGTCGCCCCAGCAGCCCCGTCCGCTCCCCTGTCATCGACATACCGTCGCCCCCGTTCCTACTTGCCCGTGACCGAGCCGAAGTCCGTGCCCGACCCGAGGATCAGGCCGGCGCCGAGCAGGAGCATCGTGGCCGGGACCATGAAGGTCGTGATCATCATCGTGGCCTTGGGAACGGCCCGCGCGGCCTTGCGGCGGGCGTTCTGCGCGTCCGTACGCCGCATGTCCTTGGCGAGGGCCACCAGCGTGTCGACGATCGGCGCGCCCAGTTCCTCGCCCTGCTGCAACGCCGTCACGAACATCGCCACCTGCTCGGAGTCGTTGCGGCGGCGCAGTTCCGTGAAGGCCTGGCGGCGGCTCATGCCCAGGTCCATCTGGCGGAGGGTGATGCGCAGTTCGTCGGCCCAGGGGCCCTCGTACTTCGACGCGACCCGGTCCAGCGCCTGGCGGAAGCCGAGGCCCGCGCTGACCACGACCGCCAGGACGTCCAGGAAGTCCGGCAGGGTCCGTTCGATGACGTCCTTGCGGATGCGGATCGCCGACCAGATGCCGACCTCCGTCCAGAACGCGCCGAAGGCGAGCAGCAGCAGGGCCACCAGGAGCTGGCCCCGCATGAGGAACACCAGGAAACCCACCCCGCCCAGAGCTCCGTACACCGCCCGCCGGGCCGCGTAGCGGTCGATCGTCAGGCCGCCGGGGTTGCCCGCCAGGTCGATCTTGCGGCGGTACTTGGCCACCTGCTTGGGGCCCATCAGGCGCAGCACCGCGGGGGCGTAGCGCATGCCCATGCGGTCGATGAGGGAGTCGACGGCGCCGGTGCGGGTGGAGCCGACCTCCAGGGCCAGGGCGAGGTCGCTGGGGAGTTTGGCCTCGGCGCGGTACATGCGGATGCCGGCGAAGATGCCCCAGACGCTGAGGCCCGTCAGCAGGGCGAGGAGCAGTCCCATGGTGTGCCTCCGGCCTTCAGACGTCGATGCGGGACAGGCGGCGGATGAGGACGAAGCCGACGGCGTAGAGGGAGAAGGCGATGATGACCGCCGCCTGGCCGAAGGCGGAGCCGGTCATGCGCTCCAGGGCGCCGTCCTTCACCCCGTTCATGAGGAAGAGCGAGCCGACGCCCAGGACCGGGACGGCGTACGACGTCATGTTGACCTGGGAGAGCTGCGTGCGGACCTCACGCCTTGTCTCCTTGCGTTCCTCCAGCGTCTCCGTCAGGTTCCGCAACGCGCTGACCACCTGGCCGCCCGCCCGGTTCGACAGGACGAGTGTGGTGACCAGGACGACCAGTTCGCGGGAGGGGAGGCGGTCCGCCAGTTCGCTCAGGGCGTCGTCCATGGACGCGCCGACGGCCAGCTGGGCGGAGACCTTGCCGAGTTCCTCGCCCGCGGGCGCCTCCATCTCCTCGGCGGCCATGCCGATCGCGGTGCGCAGGGCGAGACCCGCCTGCGTCGCGTTGGCGAGGATCCGGGCCATCTCGGGGAGCTGGTTGATGAACTTCTCGATGCGTTTCTGGCGTTGCCAGTTGAGGAACTGGACCGCCACCCCGATGCCCAGCAGTCCGGCCAGCGGGCCGAAGAACGGGGCCAGGGCCGCCTGGCCGATGAGCCACAGGCCCGCCACCGTGGCGAGCATGTAGACGAAGAACTCGCCGGGAGTGATGTCCAGGCCGGTGGCCGCCAGGCGCAGTTCCAGCTTCTTGCCCAGCTTGGTGCGCCGCAGGCGGCGGTCGATCCCCCGGAAGTTCCGGCGCCGGCCGCCGACCGCGATCTGGCCGGTGGCGGACAGGCGGTCGACGAGTGCCTGCCGCTGCGCCTTGCCCATGGCGTAGGAGTGCAGGCCGGCCACCGTGAGGACGCAGGTCAGCAGAGTGATGCCGGTGGTGAGCGTGATGAGCGTGTGCAGTTCCATCGGTCGGTCCTACCTGGCTTCTCGGGTGGCTAGCTGCTCCGCGGACCGGGCGATGCCGAAGGCCTGCGGGATGGGCTGGTTCGCCATGTAGAGGCGGTCGGCGGTGCGGCGCGGAAGCGGGAAGTACTCGAAGACGCCGTGGATACGGCCGTCGGGCGTCATGGGCTGCGCGTGGAAGCGGGCGACCGTGACCAGGCGGTACGGGTCGCTGCCGTGGCTGTCCAGCAGCGCGACCTCGGTGATGCGGCGGGCGCCGTCCGCGAACCGGGTCAGCTGGACGATGACGTCGACCGCACTGTTGATCTGGTCGTGCAGCGCCACGAAGGGGATCTCCACGTCCGACATGGACGCCAGGGTCTGCAACCGCATCAGCGCGTCCTCCGCGCTGTTGGCGTGGACGGTGGCCAGGGAGCCGTCGTGGCCCGTCGACATGGCCTGGAGCATGTCCAGCGACTCGCCGCCGCGGACCTCACCGACGACGATGCGGTCGGGGCGCATCCGGAGGGAGTTGCGGACCAGGTCACGGATGGTGATCTGGCCCTTGCCCTCGACGTTCGGCGGGCGGGACTCCAGGCGGATGACGTGGGGCTGCTGGAGCTGGAGTTCGGCGGAGTCCTCGATGGTGATGATGCGCTCGCCCTCGGGGATGAGCCCGGACAGCGCGTTCAGCAGGGTCGTCTTTCCCGTGCCCGTCGCGCCGGAGACGATGACATTGAACTTCGCCTGCACCAGGCCCGCCAGCAGATACAGCATGTGCTCGTCCAGCGAGCCCAGGCCGATCAGCTCCTGGAGCGTGAAGGAGCGCGGGAAGCGGCGGATGGTGAGCGTGGCGCCCGTCAGGGAGAGGGGCGGGATGATCACGTTGACGCGTTCGCCGGAGGGGAGACGGGCGTCGACCATCGGGTTCGACTCGTCGACGCGCCGGTTGACCGTCGAGACGATCCGCTCGATCGTCTGCATCAGCTGGTCGTTGGAGGCGAAGCGCAGGGGCAGTTGCTCGACCCGGCCGCCGCGCTCCACGAAGATCGCGTCCGGGCCGTTCACCATGATCTCGGTGATGGACGCGTCCTCCAGCAGCGGCTCCAGGATGCCCAGGCCGAGGGCCTCGTCGACCACCCTGCGGATCAGCTGCGAGCGCTCCACCGTCGACAGGACCGGGCCCTCGCGGCTGATGATGTGCCCGAGCACCCGCTCCAGCCGCGCCCGGCGCTCGGCGGCGGCCAGCGAACTCATCTCCGCGAGGTCGATCTCCTCCAGGAGCTTGGCCCGGTAGGAGGCGACCATGTGGCCGTCCTCGCCCCGGTTTCCGTTCTCCTCCGGGGAGTTGATGCGTGCTCGCAGGCTCATGGGTCCGGTGCTCCGATCAGTGGTCGCGCGGCATCGTGGCGGTCTTGACGGCCGGGTCGAACGTCCAGCCCGGCACGAGGGACGGGATCTCCACGGTGGCCGTGACGGTGACCTCGTCCGCGCCGTAGGAGGGGGTGCACCCCCTCACCTCCAGCCAACTGCTCACCGCCGCCCGGCAGTCCGCCTCGTACGGCCCCTCCAGCGACGCACTGCGCGCCCCCGCCCGGGCCGCCGTGCCGGCCTGCTGGGCCGTGTAGGCGATCAGGCCGAGCTGTACGGCCGCCAGGGCGACGAGCAGCAGGATCGGCAGGAAGCCGATGTACTCGATGGCGACCTGGCCGCGGTCCCTGCGCGTGTTCGGCATCTCAGTCCGCCTCCTCGACCGCGCCGGCGTGGCCGTGGACCGGGATCGGGACGGACAGCGTGCCCGGGAAGAGGATCGGCACCTGGAGCGTGACGTCGGCCGTGACGTAGCCGGAGCCGCCGCAGGTCACCTCGGCACCGGATCGCCAGGCCTCCGACAGGTGCTTCAGTCCCGCCGTCTCGCACGCGGCCAGCCGCGCGCCCGGTTCCGCCGCCGTCGCTTTCCGTACCGCCTCGTCCGCGGCGTTTCCCGCGAGGATGAAGGTGTAGCCGACGAGGACGGCCTGCCACAGGGCGATGAGCGTCACGATGATCGTCGGCATCATGCCGAGGAACTCGATGGTGACCTGGCCGTCGTCCCGCTGTCTCGCAGACCTGGGCATCCTCATCCCCCTCCGTCCTTCCGCCGCCGGAAGCTCACCGACCCCCGGTCGCCGGCCCGGAACCTGCCCGCCTTCTGTGCGCCCTCGGGAACCTTGACCAGCCCCAGTTCGCCGGCCAGGCCCCACAGGGCCTGCTTCACCGAGCTCTTGTTCTCCAGTTCGTGGATGCGGCCCGCGTCCACGACGCTCTGGAGTTCCTTGAAGTTGGCGGGGATCGCGGTGGCCGCGACCGTCGTGCCGGTGATCCGCTGGATCAGGGGCGGCTGGATCTCCGTGCCGCGGCTGTGCCGGTTGACGACGACGGTGGTCTCCTCGGCCTTGCGGATCTGGAGCCGGTCCCACATCCGTACGGCCCGCTTGGCGCCCCGGACGGCGACCACGTCCGGCGTGGTGACGAGCAGGGCCCGGTCGGCCATCTCCACGGCCGCCGCTCCGGCGCCGCCGAGCTGGGCGCCGCAGTCGATGACGACCACCTCGTAGCGGGAGCGCAGGGCGCTGACGATCTGGCGGGCGGCGCGGTCGGTGACGTCCTCGCCGCGTTCCCCTTCGGCCGGGGCGAGGAGCAGGGCCAGTCCGGTGTCGTGGCGGAAGACCGCGTCGGCCAGGACGCGCGGGGAGATGTCGTTGATGGCGGCCAGGTCGACGACGGAGCGGCGGAACTGGACGTCCAGGTAGGAGGCGATGTCGCCGGTCTGGAGGTCCATGTCGACCAGGGCCGTGCTGCGGCCGGAGGCCTGGGCGGCCAGGGCCAGCTGGATCGCCGTCAGGGTGGCTCCGGTGCCGCCCTTCGCGCCGCTGACGGTGACGACGGTGCCGCCGACGCCGGTGAACACGTCACCGCCGGCGCCCAGGTGCCGTCGGACGCCGACGGACCACTGGGCGACCGCCTGGACGCGGCTGGCGAGTTCCTCGTAGCTGAGCGGCAGGGCGACCAGGCCGCGGGCTCCGTAGTCCATGGCGGCCTGGAAGAGGCCGGGGCTCGCGTCGGAGGTGACGAGGATGACGCCGACGGCCGGGAAGCGCAGGGCCACTTCGCGGATCAGTTCCAGCGCGGGGACCGGGCCGATCCGCTCGTGCACCACCACGACCTCGGGCAGTTCGTCGACGGACTCGGCGGCCAGCCGCGCGAGGGTGTCGATGAGCTGGGTGGAGTCGACCACCGGGGCCACCGGCTCGGCGTCCGGGAGCTGGCTGAGCAGCGTCGTGATCGACCGGACCGCGTCCGCGTCACCGACTGCCGGGAGGATCCTCGTGGGCATGCGAGCCTCTCACTTGTCCTTCGCGAGTTCGTACGTCCGGTCCTGCTCGGGGACGGTGGTGTCGCTGCCGGGCGCGACGAGGGCAAGGCGGACCCGCTGGGCGAACGACTCGGCGTAGGTGAGGCGCTGGGCGTCCCGGGCGGACAGCGCGAAGGTGATGGGGACGGCGTCGGTGGGCTGCTGGGTGCGGTTGTTCTCGTCCGGTTTCAGCGCGGTGAGTTCGCCGACGTCGAGGACCTTGGCGTTGGTCACGATGATCTTCGACTGGTCGGGGTCGCTCTCGCGCTTGCCCTCGAAGGTGGCGTAGACGTTGACCGAGGAACCGGGCGTGATCTTGCCGGCCACGCCGGTCGCCGCGTCGATCATGATGGCGACCTCCTGCTGGCCGGGCTGGAGGGCCGGCTGGCGGACGATCATGTCGGACTGGAGCAGCGAGCCCGCTCGCAGCGTGGTCACGGCGATCTTGCCCTGGATCTCGCGCAGGTCGGTGACGGCGTTGTCCGACAGCCACCGTTCGGGCATCTTGATCTTCTCGAACTGGCCCGTGCTGAGGGTGGTGTAGGGCGGTACGTCGGACTTGAGCCGGTAGGCGGTGACCTCGGGGCCGACCTTGGACTTGACGTCGCTGATGACGGACAGCACGCCGGCGAAGGCGCCGAGGGCGCAGACGACCGACAGGAGCAGGAGAATCACGCCGCGGCGCTGACGGGAGTTCATGAACCGTACAACCTCGTTGGGGATATCGGTCGAGCGGGATCGGAGCGGTGCTGACGAGCGGTGCCAGGGCTGTGAGACCTCACCCGACGGCCGTTCGGTTCTCGAGCTGCTTGTGCGGGCTGTCGTGGACGGGGGGCGTGGCCGAGCAGAAGACGCAGCGGTCGCCGATGACGTCGATGCCGCACCAGTGGCAGCGGGTCCGCCGTACGGAGGTGACCAGTTGGTAGAGGACCGACAGGTCGGGCAGGTAGCTGCAGAACTCGATCAGCCTGCCGGTGCCCCACCAGCCCGGTGACTCGGCCGGGAGCGCGGTCTCGCGCAGACCCTGCACGTTCCAGGAGGGGGCGAGGGTGCCGGTGACCCAGTCGGACTGGAGCTGGCCCTTGGCGACCAGCATCCAGGTGCCGAACTCGGGGCCGGGCAGGGCGGCTTCGGGGGTGATCCTGACGAGCTGCGGCTCGGGGTGGGCGAGGACGCCGAACTGGCTGCCGGGCACCCAGGACTTGGCGTGCGACTTCAGGCCGACGGGGACCCGGTCGAGCCGGGCGACGGAGTTGAGCAGCGCCCCGGCGTGGATGTAGTGGACGAGCAGCCGCCCGGCGGAGGCGAGCACGCCGGGGCTGATGTCGCAGGACGCGAGCTGGCGTAACTGGCGGGCGAGGACGGCGAGTCCGAGCGGGGGCAGATCGGGATGGAAGAGGGCGATCCGGTCGCTCTCCATGAGGGCGCGCAGGGTGTACAGCCGGCGCTGTACGGCGGTGGGGGCGGCCTGGGAGCAGACCACGATCACATGTCCGTGGTGCTCGACCAGAGCCTGCATGTCGGCGAGGGCCTGCTCCAGCGGGCGCCGGTCGACGTCCCGCAGCACGACGGCGGGCAGGGTGCGTTCGTCCTGTGGCGGCAGTGCCATGTCGGCACTGGTCACGGCAATGGCAGTTGGCACGCGCAGCTCCCCGTTTCCCCATGCCCGTCGGCGCGCCGCCTTGTCACTGCGGCCCACCGTGGTGACTTCACTGCGTGACTACCTCAGCACTGTATCCACGGCTCTGTGACCGGAGAACAGCGTTTGTGTAGCTGAGGTGCAACTGTCGTTGCACAAGATGCGCCAAAACGGGGCAGGTTGAGCATCTTGCCGGTCGCGGGCGGGGGCTCGGGTGGTCCCGGCCGGTGGTCCCGGAGGGCCCAGTGTTGACGGTGGGCCTCTGTTTGGGCCCTGAGACCCACGCCTCCCGCCGGGGCGCGTACCTACTCTCACCGTCCACAGGTACGTGGTTCGGGTGAGGAGGGGTGCCGTATGGCCGGCGGGGGTGGCATACGGACGTACGGACACAGACCGGTCTTCGACGATCGCGGCGCGACCGGCACCGAGTATCTCGGCATGGTCGTGGTCAGCGCGGCGATCGTGCTCGCCGTCTCGGCCACCGGCGTCGGGCAGCTGATCTACGACAGGATCGCCGCGCAGGTGTGCAGGGTGGTGGGTGACGGCACCTGCGCCCCGGGCGGGCCCGGGCCGGGCAAGCCCCTCACCGACGCCGACTTCGAGCCGGCGCTGTGCCAGGTCTCCTCCGTCACGGACAAGGCGGGCTCCAAGGCGAAGATCTTCTTCTGGGAGATCGGCAAGGAGTACGGCTTCCAGGAGCAGCACATCAAGGCGAAGACGGACGTCAACGGCGACGGCACGGTCGACGGCAAGGACCAGCTGGTCTATCTGACCTTCACGGACGCCGCGTCCGTCGCCGCGAAGAAGGACTTCAAGCCCGGTATGAAGGTGGGCCGCTTCGGCGCCGACAAGGTGGAGCTCGGGCTCGGCATCAAGGTCACCAACGGCGACACCTGGGTCTTCGAGAGCCCCGAGGAGGCCCAGCGGTTCCGGGACGACGTGGAGAAGCTCCAGATGTACGAGATGCGGCGGACCATGCCGGGCGGTGCGGAGGCGAGCCTCGGCGACAGCATCGCCTACCTCTTCGGGAAGGGCCCGCTCAAGGACGAGGAGGACACCCGCAACCGGATCGAGGAGCACCTCGGCGACAACCGGCAGATCACCTACGGGAAGGTGGGCCTGGAGGCGTCGGCGTCGGCGGGCCTGAAGATCTCGGCGGGCGACGAGAAGAAGCTGAGCGCCGCGCTCGGCGGCACCTTCAAGTACTCCCCCGACGTCACCTGGACGGACAACGCCTACAAGAACACCAAGTCGTACACCTACTCCTCGTCGATCGAGTACGGCTCCAAGGTGGGCTACGAGGCGGGCCCGCTCAGCGGCGAGTACGCGGCGAACACGACGCAGACCGGCACCATCACGGTCACCTACGACAAGGGGACCGGCAAGCTGGTCCGCGTCGACATGACCCGGACCGTCGAGGAGGGCGGCCAGAAGGACGGCGCCAAGGCCGGCGGTGACAACGGCAAGAAGGACGGCGACAAGCGGGGTGGGAGCGCCGGCATGAAGGGCACGGACTCGCGGACCGGCATCGAGATCGTCACCAACTCCGTCAGCTTCGACCCCGGCCCGGCGGGCGACGCGGACCGGGCGGTCGCCGAGCGGTGGCTGGACAGCAACAACGAGCAGGTCGCCACGCCCTTCCAGTACATGTTCGACGACCACGCGCCGACGGCCCGGCCGGGCGCCGACGACCCCTTCGGACAGCTGATGTTCGACAAGGGCAGGTCGAGCCGGATGACGTACACGGGCGAGGTGAACGCGGCCGAGTACGGCTTCGAGTTGAACCTCGGGCTCAGTCTGGGCATGACGATCAGCACGGAGAAGAAGTCGGAGACGCTGACCGACGCCCGGTTCCTGGGGGCGCCCCGCGGGAACGGCCGGTCCTATCTTCCCTACAGCTACTGTGCGAACTGACGAGACGGAGTCAAAGCCGATGAAGACCCGCCGTGCCCTCCTGGCCGCCGCCCTGCTGACGGCCTCCGTGGCCCTGACCGGCTGCGGGGGCTCCGACGCCGGCTCGGTGCCCGACGGCTGGGGCACCCTGAAGACCAAGGGCGTCGACGTCTCGTATCCGAAGGGGTACGAGGAGCAGAGCGCCGGTGAGCGCGGCAAGCACAACGCGGCCGCGGCGGTGCGCACGGAGGGCGGCAGGAAGGTCTCGGTCATCACCGTGCAGCTCGGCTTCACGGAGGCGAACTCCGCCGAGCAGGCCGCGATCGCCGCCGAGGCGGGCATCCAGATGGGCGCGGACGTCAAGGGCCAGAAGGATGTGGAACTGGCCGGCGCGGAGGAGGCCAAGCGGATCGACTTCACCTTCAAGGCGACCGGCGAGGACGGCGGCCCGCCGAAGGGCACCCCGGTCGAGGGCGTGATCCTGGCCGGTCTGGACTCGGCCGACACCGCCTTCGCGATCCGGGTCGACGCGCAGCAGGGGTCCCTGCCGGACGGGGACCTGGACCGGATCATCGACTCGGTCGAGGTGCACTAGCCATGGAGGTGCCGGGCGCCGGTTACGTCGTCCTCGCGCTGCTCGTGGCGCTGTTCGGCGCGCTGTCGTGGAGGTACGCGCGGCGGCTGGTGACGGTGGCGCGGGTGCTGCGGCGCGGGGTGCGGGCGCAGGGCGAGTGCGTCCGGGTGGAGACGGAGCCGTACCAGCGCTCGGACGCCCGGCGGCACTTCTTCGCCTTCCGTACGGCCGACGGCACGCCGGTCGAGTTCGAGGACCTGGCGGGCCGGTCGACGACGGAGGGCACCCGGGTCACCGTCACCTACGACCCGCGCGATCCGCGGGGCACGGCGACGGTGGCGGGCAGGGGCAGCTGGTCCCCGGTGCTCCAGGCGCTCGCCCTCGTCGCGGGCTGCGGCATGGCCGCGCTGGGCTTCGCGGTCCTCCTCTACGTCGAGATCTCCGGGAGCGGTTGATGGCGCTCGTCCGCTGCTGGGCCGTCGGCATCGTCGTCCTCGTCGTCAGCGAGTACGTCCAGATGACGCTGGTGTACGGCCCTCTCGTCGGCCCGCGGGGCGTCGGCTCGTTCGGTGCCGCGCTGGCGCTGGTGCATCTGCCGAACCTGGTGTGCGTCGCGCTCGCCACCTGGGCGGCGGCGCGGGTGCATCCGGAGCCGTGGCGGGAGACGCCGGTGCGGCATCTGGCGGCGGCGTGCGCGGTTCCGGCGGCGGCGCAGGTGCTGCTGCTGGCGCTGCGGCCGGGTGTGCTGGACCCGGCGGGGCCGGCGCTGTGGATGTCGACGGGCGTGCTGCTGGCGGGGTGTGCGGTGGGGCTGCTGCTGGACCGGTTGGTCTGGACCTCTTGACAGTGTTGTTGGTCTGGACCATTTTCTTGTCATGTCCAGACACAGACGATCCCTGCGGCTGTGGTCGGGCGCCCTCACGGCGGCCCTGGCCCTCACTGTCACGACCGTCGGCCAGGCGTCCGCCGCCGACGTCAACAACGCCAGGAACGCCGGCTTCGAGTCGGGCCTGAGCGACTGGACCTGCTCCGCGGGCAGCGGGACGACCGTCTCCTCCCCGGTGCGCACCGGCACGGCAGCGCTGAAGGCGACCCCGGCGGGGCAGGACAACGCCCGGTGCGCCCAGACGGTCAGGGTGAAGCCCGGATCGACGTACACCCTGTCCGCCTGGGTCCGGGGCGGCTACGCCTACCTCGGTGCCTCGGGCACGGGCACGACCGACGTGTCCACCTGGACACCGGACTCCGCCTCCTGGAAGCAGCTGTCGACGACCTTCACCACGGGCTCGTCGACGACCTCGGTGACGGTGTACACGCACGGCTGGTACGGGCAGGCGGCGTACTACGCGGACGACGTGTCCGTGTTCGGCCCCGACGGGGGCGGCGGCACGGACCCGGGCCCCACGGTCCCGGCCGCGCCGGGCGGCCTGAGCGTTTCGGGTACCACGTCCTCGTCGGTGTCCCTGGCCTGGAACGCCGTCTCGGGAGCGACGGGCTACACCGTCTACCGGGACGGCACGAAGGTCACGGCGGTCTCCGGCACCTCGGCGACGGTGACCGGCCTCGCGGCCTCGACGTCCTACTCCTTCCAGGTCACGGCGACGAACGCGGCGGGCGAGTCGCCGAAGTCGGCGGCGGTGACGGGGACCACGAACAAACCGAACGGCCCGGGTCCCGCGCTCCCGAAGCACGCGGTGACGGGCTACTGGCAGAACTTCAACAATGGCGCGACGGTCCAGAAGCTGGCCGACGTCCCGTCCCCGTACGACATCATCGCCGTCGCCTTCGCGGACGCGAGCCCGACGCCGGGCGCGGTGACCTTCACCCTGGACTCGGCCGGGCTGAACGGTTACACGGTCGACCAGTTCAAGGCGGACATCAGGGCCAAGCAGGCGGCCGGGAAGAAGGTCGTCATCTCGGTCGGCGGTGAACGCGGCACGGTCACCGTCAACGACGCGACGTCGGCGGCGAACTTCGCGAACTCCGTGTACTCCCTGATGCAGACCTACGGCTTCGACGGCGTCGACATCGACCTGGAGAACGGCCTGAACGCGACGTACATGACGCAGGCGCTGCGCTCGCTCTCGGCGAAGGCGGGCTCGTCGCTGATCATCACGATGGCGCCGCAGACCATCGACATGCAGTCGACGTCGAACTCCTACTTCCAGACCGCCCTGAACATCAAGGACATCCTCACGGTCGTCAACATGCAGTACTACAACAGCGGTTCCATGCTCGGCTGCGACGGCAAGGTCTACAGCCAGGGCTCCGTCGACTTCCTCACCGCCCTGGCCTGCATCCAGCTGGAGAACGGCCTCGCCCCGTCCCAGGTCGGCCTGGGCCTGCCGGCCTCGACCCGGGCGGCGGGCAGCGGGTACGTGGCACCGTCCGTGGTGAACAGCGCCCTGGACTGCCTGGCCAAGGGCTCGGGCTGCGGCTCCTTCAAGCCGCCCCGGACGTATCCGGACCTCCGGGGCGCGATGACCTGGTCGACCAACTGGGACGCGACGGCCGGCAACGCGTGGTCCGGCGCGGTGGGGCCGCATGTGCACGGGCTGCCGTAGCGGCCCCTATCCCATCGGACGGTAGTGGCCGAGGACCCAGGCCAGCTGCGGGAACCACTCCTGCAGTCGCGACCTCGGCCTGGCCTCCACCACGCACTCGAAGAACCTGCCGTCCATGTGGATCACGGCGACCATCAGCGCCTTGCCGTTGGGGCTCGCCTGGTAGTGGACGCTGCGGATCTCGGGCCAGCGGAACTCGATCGAGAGCCCGGAGGTCTCGAAGGCGACGCCGGACGCGTCGACGACGACCGCGTTGCGCTTGTCGACGGCCAGGAAGTCCGGGCCGGCCGCCGCCTGCTGAGGCGGCGGCGGGGCCTGGGCGTACGGAGGCTGTGCGGGGGTGTACGGGGGCGGCGCCGGCGCGTACTGCGGCGGCGCCGCCCCCGTACAC
>NZ_MUKA01000461.1 GCF_002150735.1 Streptomyces africanus | reverse complement strand
CAGCTCCGCCGCCCCCGCGGCGGCGCCGGCCGCGGGGGCGGCGGAGCTGGTGATCACACGGGCGCCGGAGGTGTGCCTGATGGGGACGGCCACGCCGGCGGAGCCGGGGATCTTCGACCCGGTGGTGCGGATCAAGCGGGAGCGTCCGCAGGTCGCGGTCCTGGTGCTGGGGCCGGTGCCCAGCCCGCGCGGCATCGCGGCAGCCTTCGCCGCGGGCGCTTCCGGCTACGTACGGCACGATGAGCGCATAGAGGGTGTCGAGCGGGCGATCATGAAGGCCCGGGCGGGAGAGGCGGCGGTGGCGCCGCAGCTGTTGCAGGGGGCGTTCAGCGAGTTGCTCAACCCGGCGGCCCAACCGGACGACGAGGGCCAGCGGTTGCTGTCGATGCTCACGCCGCGGGAGGTGGAGGTCCTGGTCCGCGTCGCCGACGGCGAGGACACCCGCCTGATCGCGGCGGGCATGGGCATCGCCCCTTCCACGGCCCGCACGCACGTCCAGCGGGTCCTGATGAAACTGGGAGTCGGCTCCCGCCTGGAGGCAGCGGCCCTGGCGGCACGCACGGGCTTGCTGGACCGCGCGGGGTCATTACAGCGGACGGTGACGCAGGATCCGGGGCCGGACACCCCCTAGGGCCTGTCGTTTGGATCACGCCGCAGACGCGGGGTCTGGCACGCGCATCTGCGGCGTTGTCGTCGGTTGCCGATGCTCCGCATCGACGCCCTCCTCCGCCTTGCAGCTGCACGCACCAGACCCCGCTCACCGGCACTGAACAGCGCTGTCGATTCCCTGCGACCTGATCCAAACGACAGGCCCTGGCCGTCCTGCCTTT
>NZ_MUKA01000059.1 GCF_002150735.1 Streptomyces africanus | reverse complement strand
GCGGGGGGCGGTGGACTCACCCTGGCGGGGGGCAACAGGCTCGCTACTGCGGTGAGCGGCGGACTCACTACGTCCGGACGCGACGGTGTCACCACGACGGGGTGCGGCGGGCTCGCCACCGCGGGAAGCGCCGGGCTCGGCACGCCGGGGAGCGGCAGGCTGGCCACCGCGGGAAGCGCCGGGCTCGGCACGCCGGGGAGCGGCAGGCTGGCCACCGCCGGGAGCGCCGGACTCGGTACGTCGGGGAGCGGCAGGCTCGCAGCCGCGGGAAGCGGTCTCGGCACGGCGCGGAGCGGCAGGCTGGATACCGCGGGGAGCGCCGGACTCGCCACGCCAGGACGCAGCGGACTCACCACCGCGGGGAACAGCATCACCACCGCGGGAAGCGCCGGACTCGGCACGCCAGGACGCGGACTCACCACCGCGGGGAACTGCATCACCACCGCGGGAAGCGCCGGGCTCGGCACGCCGGGGCGCAGCGGACTCGCCACCGCGGGAAGCGCCGGTCTCGGCATGCCTGGGAGCGGCAGGCTGGCCACCGCCGGGAGCAGCGGACTGGGCACGCCAGGACGCGCCGTACTCGCCACGCCCGGGGACAACAGGCTCGCCACCGCGGGGAACGTCCGGCTCACGACGCCGGAACGCGGCGGGCTCGGCACGCCGGGGAGCAGCGGGCTCGCCACCGCGGGGAACGTCGGACTCGCCACGGCCCGGAGCAATAGGCTCGCCACCGCCGGGAGCCCCGGACTCGCCACGTCCAGCAGCGCCGGACTCGCCACGCCGGGGCCCAGCAGGCTCGCTACCGCCGGGAGCAGCAGGCTCGGCACGCCAGGGCGCCGTGGGCTCGGGGCGCCGGGGCGCAGTCGGCTCCGCGTGCCGGGTCATGGTGTTGCTGAAGCTGGGGAAACGAGGACGGCCTCTGTCGGAGGGGGTCGTGCCGTCGCCCCGAGCAGCTGCCGTTTCCTGCCGCGGGGCAGGAGGACCCGACGAGTCCGTGCCCCGCCGGGGCGAGGGGTCGGAAGGTGCCGCCTGGGTGTTCTCCGCCGAGGCCGGGGCCGGGGGGTGTGAAGGGCGTGGGGGGAAAGAGGCACGCTGCGCTTCCGTGCTCATGCACCCCCCGTTTCCTCGTACCCGGGCCGCTGCGTACTGCGCGGGCCGTGTCGTCCTGCCCGAGGCCCGGCACTGAGTCGTCCCGGGCACACATACCCGTACGGACGGAGCGTCATCCCGGCGCGGAAATCCGGCCGGCGTCGCTCCGCCGTACGTGCGCGTCACTCTACGGCTTGTTCCTGCGCGAACGGGAACCAGTCCGCAAGCCCGGGGCATCTGCCCGGAACGTCCCCCTACCCTGCGGTAATCCTGTCTGGCAGGCTGCGTTCATGACTGCGCGCGCCTCCGACCGGGCCCGTTACGACCGGGCCACCGCCCATCTCGACGCCCCCCTCGCGATCGTGGACCTGGACGCCTTCGACGCCAACGCCGCCGATCTGGCCCGTCGCGCCGGGGGCAAGCCCGTGCGGGTCGCCAGCAAGTCCGTGCGGTGCCGGGCGCTGCTGGAACGCGTCCTGGCCCGGGACGGTTTCGCGGGGATCATGTCGTTCACCCTCGCCGAGTCGCTGTGGCTGGCGCGCTCGGGGTTCGACGACGTACTGCTCGCCTACCCGTCCGCCGACCGGTCCGCGTACGCCGAACTCGCCGGTGATCCCAAGCTCGCCGCCGCCGTGACCGTGATGGTCGACGACGTCGCCCAGCTCGATCTCATCGACGCCTCGCGGGGCGGCGGACGTGAAGTGGTGCGCGTCTGCCTGGAGTTGGACACCTCCCTGAAGCTGCTCGGCGGGCGGGTGCGGGTCGGGGCCCGGCGTTCGCCGCTGCACTCCCCCGCCCAGGTCGCCGACGTGGCGCGGGCCGTGGCCCGCCGGCCGGGCTTCGAGGTCGTGGGGATCATGGCGTACGAGGGGCATGTCGCCGGTGTCGGGGACGCCGTGGCCGGGCGTCCGCTGCGGTCCCGTGCCATCCGGCTGATGCAGGCCGCCGCCAAGCGTGAACTCGCCGAGCGGCGTGCGGAGGTGGTGCGTGCGGTGCGGGCCGTCGTGCCGGGGCTGGAGTTCGTCAACGGCGGTGGCACCGGCTCGGTGCAGCACACGGCGGCCGAGGACGCGGTGACCGAGATCGGCGCCGGGTCGGGGCTGTACGTGCCGCGGCTGTTCGACAACTACACGTCGTTCAGCGGGCGTCCGGCGGCCCTCTTCGCCCAGCCCGTCGTACGGCGGCCGGGGGTGGGAGTGGTGACGGTCCTCGGGGGCGGGTATCCCGCCTCCGGCGCGGCCGGGCCCGACCGGCTGCCCGTGCCGTACCTGCCGGAGGGGCTGCGCTACGACCCTCAGGAGGGGGCCGGTGAGGTGCAGACGCCGCTGCTCGGCTCGCCCGCCGACGACCTGCTGATCGGTGACAAGGTGTGGTTCCGGCACGCGAAGGCCGGTGAACTGTGCGAGCGGTTCGACGTGCTGCACCTGGTCGAGGGGGACGCCGTGACGGCGACCGTGCCGACGTACCGCGGCGAGGGCCTCACGTTCCTCTAGGCGTCAGTCGGACGGGCCGATGCTGCTGCCCACGCCGCCGCCCGTGTCCGCGTCGCCGAACGGCCGGATGCCCTTCGTGATGCGGTCCATGTCGGCGAGCGGCGGTCCGTCCTCGCCCGCGTCGAAGACGTAGCGGACGAGGACGGGCGACTCGGTGCCGACGCTGGACGGGAAGACGAGCGACTGGACGTAGCCGCCCGGCCCCTTGGCGGTCCGCACGCGCCAGCGCACGAGGTACCCGGCGCGGCCCGCCACCGCGACCGGCCCGGACTTGACCTGCTGGTGCGACTCGATGCCCCCGTAGAGCTCGCGGTCGAGCGTGTCGCGGTCGTAGGCCACGTCGGCCGCGTCCTCGATGTCCGCCTTGGCGAGGGCCTCGGGGGACTTCTCGTCGTTCTCGGTCACCGTGCGGGAGAAGACCATGCCGTGGCGGCACAGGCCGACACCGCCGGGGCAGTCGTAGGTGCCGTCGGTCGTCATGACGACGTCGTCCTGGGCCACGTACTGCGGCCGGACCCAGCCGTCGAGCAGCGGGTAGGTGACGCCGTTGAGCTGGTCCTCGACGACGGCCGGGTCGTCGGCGGACGGCTCGGACGTGGACGGGGACGCCTCGGGGGTCGTCGCCGACGGGCCGTTCGGGGCCGGGGGCGCGGACGTCGGGGCCGTCCGTGTCTGCGCGCCCTCACCGTCGTCGCTCAGCACGACGGCTCCGGTGACGATCGCCGCGACGAGGACGGCTCCGGCGGCGATGAGGGCGACGGCCTTCGCGCGCCCGGTGCCGCCGCCCGGGGGCGGGGGCACCGGGACCGTGGGAGCCCCGGGCGCGCGGCGGTGCTCGGTCCAGGCCGTGCCGTCCCACCAGCGTTCCAGATGGGGGCCGTGCGGGTCGGGGTACCAGCCGGGCGGTGGCGTCATGCTCATCCCGGCACTGTAGAGCGAGAGCCCGGCCGTCCGGGTACGGCTCCTACAGGGGTGTGACGTACGCCCCCGCGATCCCGCCGTCGACCAGGAAGTCGGTGGCGTTCACGAAGGAGGAGTCGTCGCTGGCGAGGAAGGCCACGGCGGCAGCGATCTCCTCGGCCTCGGCGAACCGGCCCAGCGGGATGTGCACCAGACGGCGCGCGGCGCGCTCCGGGTCCTTGGCGAACAGCTCCTGGAGGAGCGGGGTGTTGACCGGGCCGGGGCACAGGGCGTTGACCCGGATGCCCTCCCGGGCGAACTGCACGCCCAGCTCACGGGACATGGCGAGGACGCCGCCCTTGGACGCCGTGTACGAGATCTGGCTGGTGGCGGCGCCCATCCTGGCCACGAAGGACGCCGTGTTGATGATCGAGCCCTTGCCCTGGCGTTGCATGTACGGGATGGCGGCCTTGCAGCAGAGGTAGACGGAGGTGAGGTTGACCTCCTGGACGCGCTTCCAGGCCTCCAGGCCGGTCTCCAGGATGGAGTCGTCGTCGGGCGGGGAGATGCCGGCGTTGTTGAAGGCGATGTCGACGCTGCCGTAGGTGTCGTGGGCGGTCTTGAAGAGGGCCTCGACCTGCTCGGGGTCGGTGACGTCCACCTTCACGAAGATGCCGCCGGTCTCCTCGGCGGCCGCCTTGCCGCGTGCGTCGTCGACGTCGCCGCAGACGACGTGGGCTCCTTCGGAGGCGAGGCGGCGGGCGGCGGCGAGGCCGATGCCGCTGCCGGCTCCGGTGACGACGGCGGTGCGGCCGGCCAGCCGGCGGCAGATGCTTTCCTGAGCGGTCACTGTGCGGGGCCCTCCGTGCTGATGAAGACGTTCTTGGTTTCGGTGAAGGCGGCCAGCGCCTCGGGGCCGAGCTCGCGGCCGACGCCCGACTGCTTGTAGCCGCCGAAGGGGGTCCAGTAGCGGACGCTGGCGTGGGAGTTGACGGACAGGTTGCCGGCGCGGACGGCCTGGGAGACGCGCAGGGCGCGGCCGACGTCCCGGGTCCAGATGGAGCCGGAGAGGCCGTACGGCGTGTCGTTGGCGAGGCGGATCGCGTCGGCCTCGTCGGTGAAGGGCAGCAGGACGGCGACCGGGCCGAAGATCTCCTCGCAGGCCGCCGCCGAGTCGGGCGGCTCCTCGGTGAGCACGGTCGGCGGGAACCAGAAGCCGGGCCCCCCGGGTGCGCTGCCACGCAGGGCCGGGGCGTCGTCGGGCACGAATCCCTTGACGCGGTCGAGTTGCTGCCGGGAGATCAGCGGGCCCATCTGGGTCTTCTCGTCGGCCGGGTCGCCCACCACCACGGCGGCCAGCGTCTCGGCGAGCAGCTCGCGGACCTCGTCGTACACCGTCTCCTGGACCAGGATGCGGGTCCGGGCGCAGCAGTCCTGGCCGGAGTTGTCCAGGAAGGAGAAGGGGTCGACGGCGGCCTTCAGGTCGGCGTCGGCGAAGACGATGTTCGGGCTCTTGCCGCCGAGTTCGAGCGTGACCGGCTTGATCTGCTCGGCGCCGAGCGCCGCGACGCGCCGGCCGGTCGTGGTCGAGCCGGTGAAGACGATCTTGGCGACTCCGGGGTGGCGTACCAGCGCGTCGCCGGTGATGGCGCCGTGTCCGGGCAGGACCTGGAAGAGGTGCTCCGGGAGTCCGGCCTCCAGGGCGAGTTCGGCCAGGCGCAGGGCGGTGAGCGGGGTGGTCTCGGCGGGCTTGAGGAGGACCGCGTTCCCGGCCGCGAGGGCGGGGGCGGTGCCCCAGGCGGCGATCGGCATGGGGAAGTTCCAGGGCGCGATCACGCCGACGACGCCGAGCGGTTCGAGGATCGTGACGTTCAGGCCGCCGGGCACCGGGATCTGCCGGCCGGTGAGCCGCTCCACTCCCCCGGCCGCGTAGTCCAGCAGGTCCCGGACGTTGCCGGCCTCCCAGCGGGCGTTGCCGATGAGGTGCCCGGCCTCGCGGACCTCCAGGCGGGCCAGTTCCTCCAGGTGCTGGTCGACGGTGGCGGCGAAGCGGCGCAGCAGCCGGGCGCGGTCGCCGGGGGTGAGGGCGGCCCAGATCCGCTGTGCCCTGGCGGCGTGGGTGACGGCCGCGTCGATGTCCGCCGGACTCGCCCCGGCGATGGCGGCGACGACCTCCTCGGTCGCGGGGTTCAGTACTTCCAGAAGGTGCTCGGAAGACAAGGTGGACCTCACATGCGTTCGAAGGAGCGGCGCAGCTCCCAGTCGGTCACCGCGGCGTCGAAGGCGTCCAGTTCGACGCGCGCCATGTTGCGGTAGTGCGCGACGACCTCGTCACCGAAGGCGGCCCGGGCGATGGGGCTGTTCTCCCAGAGCTCGGCGGCCTCGCGCAGGGTGGTGGGGACGTGGGCGAAGTCGGCGGTGTAGGCGTTGCCGGGGCAGGGCTCGGGCAGTTCCAGCTTGTGCTCGATGCCGTGCAGTCCGGCCGCGACCAGCCCGGCCACGGCGAGGTAGGGGTTGACGTCGCCGCCGGGCAGCCGGTTCTCGAAGCGCATCGAGCGGCCGTGGCCGACCACGCGCAGCGCGCAGGTGCGGTTGTCATGGCCCCAGGCGACGGCGGTCGGGGCGAAGGAGCCGGGCTGGAACCGCTTGTAGGAGTTGATGTTGGGGGCGTAGAGGAGGGAGAAGTCGCGCAGCGCGGCGAGCTGGCCGGCGAGGAAGTGGCGCATGAGGTCCGACATGCCGTCCTCGCCGTTCCCTGCCATGGCGTTGGTGCCGTCCGCGTCGGCGAGCGAGAGGTGGATGTGGCAGGAGTTGCCCTCGCGCTCGTTGTACTTGGCCATGAAGGTGATCGACATGCCCTCCTGGGCGGCGATCTCCTTGGCGCCGGTCTTGTAGACGGCGTGCTGGTCGCAGGTGACCAGGGCCTCGTCGTAGCGGAAGGCGATCTCGTGCTGGCCGGGGTTGCACTCGCCCTTGGCGGACTCCACGGTGAGGCCGGCGGCCGCCATCTCGTTGCGGATGCGGCGCAGCAGGGGCTCGATGCGGCCGGTGCCGAGGACCGAGTAGTCGATGTTGTACTGGTTGGCCGGGGTCAGGCCTCTGTAGCCCGCGTCCCAGGCCTGTTCGTAGGTGTCCTTGAAGACGATGAACTCCAGCTCGGTGCCGACCTGGGCGGTGTAGCCGAGCTCGGCGAGGCGCTCCAGCTGACGGCGCAGGATCTGGCGGGGTGCGGCGACCACGGGCGAGCCGTCGTTCCAGGCGAGGTCGGCGTGGAGCAGGGCCGTGCCCTCGTTCCAGGGGACGCGGCGCAGGGTGCTCAGGTCCGGGTGCATGGCGAAGTCGCCGTAGCCGCGGTCCCAGGAGGACATCGCGTAGCCGTCGACGGTGTTCATCTCGGTGTCGACGGCGAGCAGGTAGTTGCAGCCCTCCGTGCCGTGCTGGAGGACCTCGTCGAGGAAGAAGCGCGCGGCGAACCGCTTGCCCTGGAGCCGCCCTTGCATGTCGGGGAAGGCCAGGACGACAGTGTCGATCTCACCGCCGGCGACGAGGGCGTGCAGTTCCTCGACGCTCAGCGGGGGTGTGCGGTCTGCCACGGGAGGGCCTCCTTGGCTCCTTGGGTCCGCCGGGAGCCATAAGGTATTCCTGAGAACCATTGCTTGGGAAGGGGGTACGGCCACATGCCGGAGGAAGCTGGCGGCGAGATGCGGGACGGGCTGACGCCGGTGCTGCGGCCGGTGCGCGCGGGCAACGGCTTCGAGGAGGCACTGGAGCAGATCCTCCAGGTCGTACGGCTGGGCCTGGTGCCGGGGGGCGAGCGGCTGCCGGCCGAGCGGGAGCTGGCGGAGCGGCTGGGGATCAGCCGGGTGACGCTGCGCGAGGTGCTGAAGGTGCTCCAGGACCAGGGGCTGGTGGAGTCGCGGCGGGGCCGCTACGGCGGCACGTTCGTGCTGCCCCGCACGGACGCCGGCGGCGAGGACGAGCTGCGGCGCCGGATCGCCGAGATCGACATAGAGGACGTGCTGCGGTTCCGGGAGGTGCTGGAGGTGGGCGCGGCCGGGCTGTGCGCGGTGCACGGGCTGGACGACAAGCAGGCGCGGCGGCTCCGGGAGGCCCTGGCGCGCACACAGGACGCCCCGCTCGCCGACTACCGCCGCCTGGACACGCTGCTGCACCTCACGCTGGCCGAACTGTGCGGCTCGCCGACCCTGACCGCGCAGTACGCGGCGGTGCGGGCCACGGTGAACGACCTGCTCGACTGCATCCCGCTGCTCGTGCGCAACCTCGAACACTCGCAGCGGCAGCACACGGCCCTGGTGGAGGCCGTGATCGAGGGCGACGCCGACCAGGCACGGGAGATCACGCGCGAGCACTGCGCGGGGACGGCGGCGCTGCTGCGCGGCTTCCTCGGCTGAGCCGTGCCCGGCCGTGGACGACGTGAGGATTTACGGGCGATTAACGCATGGGTCTTGCCATCCCCGGCCCGGCACCGAAAAGGTATGGATCCATTCCATTGAGCCGGAGCTCGGGAGTCTGCCCATGTCCCAGGAATCCACCAGCCCACCCGCCGCCGCGCAGGCGGACGACTATCTGGAACGCAGGGCACTGCGCCGCGGCAGCGCCGGCTGGGTGCTGCTGACCGGACTCGGCGTCGCCTACGTCGTCTCCGGTGACTACTCGGGCTGGAACTTCGGTCTGGCCGAGGGCGGCTTCGGGGGCCTGGCGATCGCCATGGTGCTCATGGGCGCCATGTACGCGTGCATGGTCTTCGCCCTCGCCGAGCTGTCCTCGATCCTGCCGACGGCGGGCGGCGGCTACGGCTTCGCCCGCCGGGCGCTCGGCCCGTGGGGCGGGTTCCTGACCGGTACGGCGATCCTCATCGAGTACGTCCTCGCGCCCGCCGCCATCGTCATCTTCATCGGCGACTACGTCGAGTCGCTGGGCCTGTTCGGCCTGGAGTCCGGCTGGCCGATGTACCTGGTCTGCTTCGCGATCTTCCTCGGCATCCACCTGTGGGGCGTGGGCGAGGCGCTGCGCTTCAGCTTCGTCGTCACCGGCATCGCGGTGGCCGCCCTGATCGTGTTCGCGCTGGCGGCGCTGCCCGACTTCTCGGTCGCCTCGCTGGACGACATCCCGGTCGACTCCTCCGCCGCGGGGTCGAACTCCTGGCTCCCGTTCGGCCTGCTCGGCATCTGGGCGGCGTTCCCGTTCGGCATGTGGTTCTTCCTGGGCGTCGAGGGCGTGCCGCTGGCCGCCGAGGAGACCAGGGACCCGGCCCGCACGCTGCCGAAGGCGATCCGCTGGTCGATGGGCATCCTGGTGGTCCTGGCGGTGGTGACCTTCGTCGCGGCGGCGGGAGCACGCGGCTCGGCGGCGATCCAGGAGGCGGGCAACCCGCTCGTCGAGGCGCTCCAGCCGGACGGCAGGGCGACGACACTGAGCCGGATCGTGAACTACGCGGGCCTGGCCGGCCTCGTGGCGTCGTTCTTCTCCCTGATCTACGCGGGCTCGCGCCAGCTGTTCGCCCTGTCCCGCGCGGGCTATCTGCCGCGCTTCCTGTCGCTCACCAGCCGCCGCAAGGCGCCGTACCTGGGGCTGCTGGTGCCCGGCACGATCGGCTTCCTGCTGGCGGCGGTGTCCGGGAACGGCGCCCGGATGCTGAACATCGCGGTCTTCGGCGCGACCATCTCCTACGCGCTGATGTCGCTGTCGCACATCGTGCTGCGCCGCCGCGAGCCGGAGCTGCCGCGGCCGTACCGCACGCCCGGCGGGGTGCTGACCTCCTCCGTCGCCCTGGTGCTGGCCTGCGCGGCGCTGGTGGCGACGTTCCTGGTGGATGTGACGGCGGCGTTCATCGCGCTCGCGGTGTACGTCGTGGCCCTCGCGTACTTCGGTCTGTACAGCCGGAAGCGGCTGGTGGCGAAGGCGCCGGAGGAGGAGTTCGCGGCGCTGGCGGCGGCCGAGGCAGAGTTGACACGGGACTGAGACGTCGATCGTCGAGGGAGTTGTGGTGGCCAGGCCGTTGATCGGTGTCAGCACCTATCTGGAGTCCGGTGCGCGCTGGGGGGTGTGGGAACTGGAGGCCGCGCTGCTGCCGGCCGGCTATCCCCGGCTCGTGCAGCGGGCGGGCGGCCTGGCGGCGATGCTGCCGCCGGACGACCCCGCCTGCGCGGCCGAGGCCGTGGCCCGGCTGCACGGGCTGGTCATCGCGGGCGGGCCGGATGTGGAGCCCGTACGGTACGGCGCCGAGCCGCATCCGCGCACCGGGCCGCCCGCGCGGGAGCGGGACGCCTGGGAGCTGGCCCTGATCGACGCGGCCCTCACGGCGCGGGTTCCGCTGCTCGGCATCTGCCGGGGCATGCAACTGCTGAACGTCGCCCTGGGCGGGACGCTGGTGCAGCACCTCGACGGTCATGCGGAGGTCGTGGGCGTCTTCGGCAGCCATGCGGTCAAGCCGGTGCCGGGGAGTCTGTACGCCGCTGTCGTGCCGGAGGAGACGTCGGTGCCCTCGTACCACCACCAGGCCGTGGACCGCCTGGGCGAGGGGCTCGTGCCGTCGGCCTACGCGGACGACGGCACGGTGGAGGCCCTGGAACTGCCGTCCGGCCGGGGCTGGGTGCTGGGAGTGCAGTGGCATCCGGAGATGGGCGAGGACGTACGGGTGATGCGGGCGCTGGTGGAGGCGGCAGGGAGGTCTTGAGCGGGCCCTTGCCGGCTCGAATGACCTCTTCAGGGCAACCCTCGGGTGTCCTTGAGGACCGCCCCGTCGAATCCCGCTGTCGACACGTTCTTCGCCCCGGTGAGGTCGGCGCCGGTCAGGTCCGCTCCGGTGAAGTCCGCGTCACGGAGATCGGCGTGCCTCAAGTCCGCTCCGCGCAGGATCGCGCCGGGCAGGCTGGCCCCGACCAGACTGGCCCGCTGCAGATCGGCATCCTCCATCTCGGCCCCGGTCAGATACGTGTTGTCGAAGTGCGCCCCAGCCGCCTGGATCCGCCTCAGGTCGGCTCGCACGAGGTGCGACCGCGCCAGATCCGCATCGGTCAGGACGGCGTCCGCCAACTGTGCTTCATCCAGAGTCGCTTCCCGCAAGGCTGTGCCCGCCATGACCGCCCCGGTCAGACGGGCGTGCTCCAGGTCCGCGTCGCTCAGGTCCGCGGAACTGAAGTCGGCCTCCGGAAAACTGATACCGATGACGCGTTGGCGCGCCCGGTCCCACATCCCCATGTAGCCCAAGTGGCGAAGGCGGACGTTGCGCAGGTTGAAGTCGCCCCTGCCGTCACGCGCGGGATCCCGGTTGGCCAGCACCGTCATGGCCCCCTGGACGTCCGTGGCCGGTCGGGCGTCGGCTGAGCCGGCCACCTGCCTTGGGGCGTGCCCACGGACGTATGCCGTGAGCAGACTGACGATGGTGGGCTGGTCGGGCGGCGAGTCCCGCATGAGGCGCTCCAGGCCGTAGAGGCCGCCGAGGCGGACGTCCACAGCCGGTGAGGCGAGGCTGCCGACTGCTGCGTTGAACCGGCCGGTCACCTGCCCCCGCTCGGCGATCCGCAGCTGCTCTCCCGACTGCTCGACCGAAACCCAGGTGAACAGCAGGGCGGCAAGAGCCGCGATGCCCGGTAGCGATGAGGCCACCAGCACCACCCACGGCACTCGGTTCCCCGTACGGTCGTCCGGGCGAGGACGTCTTGCCGGCCTCGGGCTTCCGTGACGTGTGCTGCGGTGAGAGATTCGGCGCAACTGCGCCAAGGTGCTCAGCCTGGTCATACCGGCCATGGAACCCCGGAACCGGGGAAGGACCGGTGTTCCGGCGGTGCGGCGAACGACAGCTTCGGGCGAACGGCCGAACGATCGCTGTCCTTGACACGGTGAGTGGATGGACAGCAGGGGCAGCACCTGCGTGAGGGGCGGCGGGGGCGAGGAAACTAGTCCCGCGTCAGCGACAGCAGATCCCGGGCCGGCCCGGTGGGGCGATGGCCCGTCGGCCACACCGCCCGGAGGTCCCGCGCCAGCGCGACCCCCTCCACCGGCACCCGCACCAGCCGCCGCATCGCCAACTCCTCCCCCACCGCCAGTTCACTCAGCACCGCCGGCCCCGCCCCGCTCACCGCCGCCGCCTTGACCGCCGTCGTGGACGACAGCTCGATCAGCGGCCGGGCCAGCCCGCCCAGCGCCGCGTCCAGGACCTGCCGGGTGCCGGAGCCCTTCTCGCGCAGGATCAGCGGCGTCGACGCCAGTTCCTCCGCGGCCAGGGAACGCCGCCGCCGGGCCCACGGATGGGCAGGAGCCGTGACCACGATCAGCCGGTCATGGGCGATGACCACCGAGTCCAGCCCCGTCGGGACCGTCAGCCCCTCGACGAACCCCAGGTCCGCCTCGTCCGCCAGCAGCCGCTCCGCGACCACCGTCGAGTTCCCGGCATGCAGGGACACCGCGGTGTCGGGCCGCTGGGCGCGCAGCGCGAGCAGCCAGCCGGGCAGCAGATACTCGGCGATCGTCATGCTCGCCGCCACCCGCAACCGCGAGTCGCGCCGGTCGCGCAGCGCCTGCGCCCCCACGTCGAACGCCTCCGCCGCCTCGACGATCCGCCGCGCCCAGTCCGTCACCAGCGCACCGGCGTCCGTGAGCCGGGACCCGCGCGGTGAGCGGTCGACCAGCGCCACGCCGAGCTGCCGCTCCATCGACCGGATCCGGCTGCTGGCCGCGGGCTGGGTGATGCCGAGTTCCCGCGCCGCCCCGCCGAGGCTCCCGAGCCGCGCCACCGCCAGCAGCAGCTCAAGGCCGCCCAGATCCGGCACCCGGTGCGCGAGAGACCCTCCTGCCGGGACCTCACCCTGCTCTTCGCTCCTGCTCATAAACCCAGCTTATGTCGCCATAGAGGCATGCTCCCTGGTGGTGGGGTGCCCACGGCCCGACCGTGGGAGTCATGGTCACCGCAGCCCAGCCGGCCCGGCCCCTTCCGCGCGCCGTCTCCGTCCGTCACCTCGGGCCCAACTGGTACGCCACCGTCATGGGCACCGCAGTCGTCGCCACCGCCGGGACCGCCCTGTCGCCGCACCTCCCCGGGCTGCGCGGCGCGGCGGCCGGTGTCTGGGCCCTCTCGCTGGTCCTCCTCGTCACCCTGCTCTGCGCCCGGGCCGCGCACTGGGCCCACCACCGGGACCAGGCCCGCGTCCACCTCCTCGACCCGGCGACGGCCCCGTTCTACGGCTGTCTCGCCATGGCCCTGCTGGCCGTCGGCGGGGGTGCCCTCGGCGTCGGCCGGGACTGGATCGGCGTGCGGGCGGCCGTGGCGCTCGACGCGGTCCTGTTCGGCGCCGGTACGGCGCTCGGGCTGGCCGCCGCCGTCGCGGTGCCGTATCTGATGGCCGTACGCCACCGGGCCGAGCCGGGGCAGGCCACGCCCGTGTGGCTGCTGCCGCTGGTCGCGCCCATGGTGTCCGCCGCCGTCGGGCCGCCACTGGTGCGCCATCTGCCTCCCGGTCAGCCCCGGGAGACGCTGCTCCTCGGCTGCGTCGCGCTGTTCGGGCTCAGCCTGCTCGCGACCCTGGTCATGCTGCCGCTGGTCTTCGGGCGGCTGATCACCGGCGGGCCGCTGCCGCTCGCCCTCACCCCGACGCTGTTCCTGGTGCTCGGGCCGCTCGGGCAGTCCACGACCGCCGTCGGCGCGTTCGCGGACGCCGCCCCCGGAGTCGTACCGGCGCCGTACAGCCAGGGCTTCGGTGTGCTCGCCGTGCTGTACGGCGTGCCCGTGACGGGGTTCGCGCTGCTGTGGTTCTGCCTCGCCACCGCCCATGTGCTGCGCGCCCGGCGGCACGGCATGCGGTTCTCCATGACCTGGTGGTCGTTCACCTTCCCGGTCGGCACCTGTGTCACGGGCGCCGATGCACTCGGCCGCCACACCGGGCTCGTGGCCTGCACGGGGCCGGCTCTCGTGCTGTACGCCCTGCTGGTCGCCGCCTGGGCCACGGCCGCCGTGGGCACCGTACGCGGGCTGCTCAGGGGCGAGCTGCTCGCAGGGCCCGGCCCAGTACCCGTGGCGCCTCGGCCAGCGACGGTCCGTACCACGTCAGGTGCCGTCCGCTGACGAGCGCGCAGGGCAGACCGGGGAAGGCCTCCGGGCCGTCGTCCGCGGTGAAGCGGTAGGGCTCGTCAGGAAGGACCACCAGGTCCGGCGCGGCGGCGCGGAGTTCCTCCAGCGGGACGCGCGGGTAGCGGTCGGGGTGCGTCGCGTGCACGTGGTCGACGCCGAGACGGGCCAGGACGTCGCCCGCGAAGGTGTCACGGCCCAGCACCATCCACGGGCGGCGCCAGATCGGCACGACCGCCGTCAGACGGGCCGGGGGCGGCGGCAGGGACGACCAGGTCTCCTCCGCCTCGTCCAGCCAGCGCGGGCGGGCCGCCACCCCGCAGGCGTCCAGGACCCGGGCCAGTTCCCGGAAGGCCTGCGGCACGTCCCGGATCTCTGTCACGAGGACCTCGACGCCCGCCGCGCGCAGGGCCGCGAGGTCGGGTGCGCGGTTCTCCTCCTCGTTGGCGATCACCAGGTCGGGAGCGAGGGAGACGATCCGGTCGGTCTTCGG
Organism: Streptomyces africanus; assembly: GCF_002150735.1. Classification (GTDB taxonomy): domain Bacteria; phylum Actinomycetota; class Actinomycetes; order Streptomycetales; family Streptomycetaceae; genus Streptomyces; species Streptomyces africanus. The sequence goes on along the minus strand of NZ_MUKA01000059.1, from coordinate 9,309 downwards.
GTTCTTGGTGCCGCCGACGCGTACGACGTCGAGGCCGGGCGGATGCGTGCACCAGTCGGTGGCGCCGGCCAGGGCGCCGGGCGCCGACCGGGCCACGGCCTCGGTCAGCGACGGGACCAGCGAGACGACCCTCACCGGCGCGGCCGGTCCCGGACCGCCTCGATGTGTTCGGCCACGGCGACGACGATCACCCGGGTGTCGGACTCCGCCGCCCGCCAGCGGTGCCGCACACCGCCGGTGAGGTACAGCGTGTCGCCGCGGCCGAGCCGGTAGGCGCGGCCCTCCGCCTCGATCTCCACGGCGCCGTCGGCGACGTACATCAACTGGTCGTTGCGGTACTGGAATTCACGACCGGCGTCGTGGTCTCCGGTGAACTCGGAGGCGTGCATCTGGTGGTGGCCGCGCACCAGGGACCGGGTCCGGGGACGGGGCAGCGGTTCGCTGTCGTCGGCGCGCACGACGTCCACGCTGCACGCCGGGTCGGCCGCGGCGAGGAGCTCGACCGCGGTGGTGCGCAGGGCGTCGGCGACCTTCTCCAGGGAACTCGTGCTGGGCCGCGCCCGGTCGTTCTCGACCTGGCTGAGGAACGGGACCGACAGGCCGCTGCGCTCGGCCACGACGGCGAGGGTGAGCTCCAGCGCGCGGCGGCGCCGCCGCACGGCCGCGCCCACCCGAAGGGGCTGCTCTTTGTGGTCGCCCATCGCTCCGGCTCCCTCCTTCGCCCGTCGATCCGGTCCCGGTACGCCGGTGGCCCGGCGCACTGCCTGTGTTGAGTTGTCTGCACCCTACGCATGTTCGGCAAACCGGTGCATGCGCCTGTCACATCGACGCCGGAACGGACGGCGTGCGACCTCACACTTCGCGCCAGGGGCTGCACCGCCCTCGGGGGCGGCGCGCGCGTTGCCCCTGCGGGAGGAACAGGCGGGGAGAACGGGTTCAGGGGGTGGTGTAGCGCTCTGTGGTTGTCCGGATCCTGCTCGTGGGTCCGGGCCCGGGTCGGGGTCCGGGTACGGATGAGGGTACGCGTACGGGGCGGGACGCGGTGTGTCGCGTCCCGCCCCGTACCGGGTCTCACTGCGGCGTCATGCGCTCCACCATGTCGGGGTGCTGCTTCAGCCACGCGGCGACGGCCTCTTCCTCATGGCCCTGGCCGCGGTTCTTGATCTCGCTCTCCAGGCTGCCGAGCTCGTCCTCGCTCATCTTGAAGTTCTTGATCCACTTCGTGAGCTGCGGGTACTCCTCGGGGAACTTCTCGTTGGAGATGGTGCGGATCGTGTTGCCCTCGCCGAAGGCCTTCTTGGGGTCCTTCAGCTTGGTCAGCTTGTAGTCGCTGTAGGCCCAGTGGGGTGACCAGAGCGTGACGGCGATCGGCTCCTTCTTGGCGTACGCGCGCTTCAGCTCGGCCAGCATGGCCGGGGTGGAGCCGTCGACGACCTCGTACTCCTTGTCGAGGCCGTAGCCGGGCAGGACCTTGTTCTTCGCCAGATCCATCTCACCGGTGCCCGGCTCGATGCCGATGATCTTCCCGTCGAAGGTGCCGGCCTTGCCCTTGAGGTCCGCCAGGGAGTCGACGCCCTTGACGTAGGACGGCACGGCGATCTCCAGGGAGGTCGGTTCGTACCAGGTGCCGAGGTCCTTGAGCCGGTCCTTGTTCTTGTCCCAGTAGTTCTTCTGGGCGTAGGGCAGCCAGGCGTCGAAGTTCAGGTCGAGATCGCCCGAGGCCAGGCCCGTGTAGACGGGGCCGACGTCCATCTGCTTGAGGTTCAGCTTGTAGCCGCGCCGCTCCAGGACGTTCTTCCACAGGTAGGTGACGGCGATGTCCTCGTCCCAGGGGAACCACGCCACGTCCAGCGGCCGCTTCGCCTCGGCGGGTGTGGCGCCGCCGCCCTTCACGGGGGCGAGCTTGTCGACGTAGCCGGGGTGCTGCTTCAGCCAGGCGCGGACGGCCTGTTGCTGGTTGCCCTTGCCGGCCTTGTTGATCTCGGCTTCGAGGCTGGTGAGCTCCTTCTCGCTCATCTTGAACTTCTTCAGCCAGCCGGCGACCGTCGGGTCGTCGTCCGCGAAGCCCTTGCGGGCCAGCGTGTGCACGCCGTCGCCCGCGCCCCAGGCGCCCTTGGGGTCCTTGAGCTTCTTCAGCTTGTAGTCGTTGTACGCCCAGTGCGGCGACCAGAGCGTGACGACGATCGGTTCCTTCTTGGCGTACGCGCGCTTCAGCTCGGCCAGCATCGCGGGCGTGGAGCTGTCCACGACCTTGTACTCCTTGTCCAGGCCGTACTCCTTGAGGACCTTGCTCTTGAGCAGGGCCATCTCGCCGGCGCTGGACTCGATGCCGGTGATCTTGCCGCCGAACTCGGACGCCTTGCCCTTGAGGTCCGCCAGGGAGTCGACGTCCTTCATGTAGGCGGGCACGGAGAGTTCCAGGGACGTCTTGTCGTACCAGGCGCCCAGGTCGTCGAGCTGCTTGCCGTACTTCTTCCAGTACTGCGCGTGTGTCGTGGGCAGCCAGCCGTCCGTCTGGAAGTCGACGTCGCCCTGCGCGAGGGAGGTGTAGAGCGGGCCGGCGTCGAGCTGCTTGGCCTCGACCTGGTAGCCGCGCTGCTCCAGGACCTCCTTCCAGAGGAAGGTGGAGGCAACGCCCTCGTCCCAGGGGATGTAGCCGATGCTGATCTTCTTGCCCTGGCCGACGTCCTTGCCGCCGGCCGCGGCGGTGGAGCCGGTGCCGGCACTGCCGAAGACGCCCATGCCGCCGGAGACGAGGGCGAGCACGACGACGCCGATCACGGCGACGGCCGGGCGGGGCCGGTACGACCAGATCTTCAGTCCCTGGGCGGCACGCAGCCGGGCGGCGGCGCGGCGGCCGAGCGGGGAGACCTGGGTGCCCAGCGCGCTGGTCATGCGGTCGAGGTAGATCGCCAGGATCACGATGCCGACACCGGCCTCGGCGCCCAGGCCGACGTTGAGCTGGCCGATGGCCTGGTTGACGTCGCCGCCGAGACCGTCGGTGCCGACCATGCCGGCGATGGCGGCCATGGACAGCCCGAGCATGATGACCTGGTTGACGCCGGCCATGACCGTGGGCAGGGCGAGGGGCAGCTGGACGCGCAGCAGGATGTTGCGGGGTGTGGTGCCGAACGCGTCGGCGGCCTCGACCAGTTCCCTGTCGACCTGGCGGATGCCGAGTTCGGTCATGCGCACGCCCGGGGCGAGCGCGAAGATCAGGGTGGCGACGATACCGGCGGAGGCGCCGGTGCCGAAGAAGAGGATCGCCGGGATGAGGTAGACCATCGCGGGCAGCGTCTGCATGAAGTCCAGGACGGGCCGGACCAGACCGCTGACGCGGTCCGAGCGGGCCGCCCAGATGCCCACCGGTATGGAGATCACCAGCGCGATGACGGTCGCCACGAGGACGAGCGTCAGGGTGATCATCGCGTTCTCCCACAGGTCGAGGGAGACGATGAACGCGAATCCCGCGAAGGTGAGGACACCGGCGAGGGTGCCGCGCAGCCAGAAGGCGATCACCGCGAAGATGCCCGCGAGGAGCAGCGGTTCGGGAGCCTGGAGGACGGCGTTGATGCCGTCGTAGAGGCCGAGGAAGACGGTCTTGCAGAAGTCGAACAGCCACCCCATGTGAGTGGTGAGCCAGTCGACCGCGCCGTTGACCCAGGTGCCGAGCTGAATCCTAGGCACGGGCGGTCACCTTCTCTCCGCCCGCGTCCCGCGGGGAGTCGCAGGGCTCCGGGGTGGTGTCCTGCTCGTCGCCGAGGAAGCCGACCAGGCGCTGCCGGGGGACGACGCCGATGAGCTTGTTGTCCGCGTCCACGACCGAGACCGGGTGGGAGAGCCGGGCGCTGATCGCGCACAGCTCCGTGAACGGGGTGTCGGCCGTGGCGGTCTCGCAGTGGCAGCCGGGGTCGTCGCCGGTGACCGAGGTGTCCATGAGCTCGCCGGTGGTCAGCACGCGGGAGCGGTCGACGTCCTGGGTGAAGGAGGCGACGTAGTCGTTCTCCGGCCGCAGCAGGATGTCCTGCGCGGTGCCGATCTGCACGATCTCGCCATCGCGCATGACGGCGATGCGGTCGCCCAGGCGCATGGCCTCGTTCAGGTCGTGGGTGATGAAGACGATCGTCTTCTTCAGCTTCTGCTGGAGCTCCAGCAGCTGGTCCTGCATGTCGCGGCGGATCAGCGGGTCCAGGGCGCTGAAGGACTCGTCCATCAGCAGCAGGTCGGCGTCGGTGGCGAGCGCGCGGGCGAGACCGACGCGCTGCTGCATGCCGCCGGACAGCTCGTCGGGCCAGGACTTCTCCCAGCCGGCCAGACCGCACAGGGCGAGCGCCTCGTCGGCGCGGCGTACGCGCTCGGCGCGGGGCACGCCCTGCACTTCCAGACCGTAGGCGGCGTTCTCGCGGACGCTGCGGTGCGGGAAGAGCGCGAAGTGCTGGAACACCATGCTGATCTTCTTGGAGCGGACGGCGCGCAGCTCGCGGTCGCCGAGCGTGGTCAGGTCCTGGCCGTCGAAGCGCACATGTCCGGCGGTCGGCTCCAGGAGGCCGTTCAGCATGCGCAGCAGGGTGGACTTGCCGGATCCGGACAGGCCCATGACGACGAAGATCTGGCCGGGCTCGACGGTGAAGGACGCGTCGATGACGGCGGCGGTCGCGCCCTCGGCGCGCAGCTCCTCCCGGCCGGCCCCGGCGCGGAGCCGCTCGACCGCCTGATCCGGTCTCCTGCCGAACACTTTGTACAGGCTCTCCGCCTGAAGCCTTGCTGACACGTGCACCTCAATCTGGCCGGCAATGGAACAGAGCGAGGGCGGGGCGCAAAAGTTGAATTACGCAACCAGCCTCGCTGCGGGGCGGCACCTCCCCTCGATTCCGGATCCCAAACGCACAAGTGGGGCGCGTCACATATGAGGCATGTCGCTGTCGGTGGCGTACGGCATGATGCGTGACGTGACCGGACGACTGATGCTCCTCGACACCGCCTCGTTGTACTTCCGCGCCTACTTCGGCGTCCCGGACTCGGTGAAGGCACCGGACGGCACGCCGGTGAACGCCGTGCGCGGGCTGCTCGACTTCATCGACCGCCTGGTCCGGGACCACCGGCCGGACCACCTCGTGGCCTGCATGGACGCCGACTGGCGGCCGCACTGGCGGGTGGAGCTGATCCCCTCCTACAAGGCCCACCGCGTCGCCGAGGAGCATGCGTCCGGCCCGGACGAGGAGGAGGTGCCGGACACGCTGTCGCCGCAGGTCCCGGTCATCGAGGCGGTGCTGGACGCGGTGGGCATCGCGCGTGTGGGCGTCGCGGGATACGAGGCCGACGACGTGATCGGCACGTTCACGGCGCGGGCGAAGGGCCCGGTCGACATCGTCACGGGCGACCGCGACCTGTACCAGCTGGTGGACGACGCGCGCGGGGTGCGTGTGCTGTACCCGCTGAAGGGCGTGGGCACATTGCAGCTCACCGATGAGGCATGGCTCCGTGGGAAGTATGGGGTCGACGGCAGCGGGTACGCGGATCTGGCCCTGCTGCGCGGCGACCCCAGCGACGGCCTGCCGGGAGTGCCGGGCATCGGCGAGAAGACGGCCGCCAAGCTCCTGGCGGAGTTCGGGGATCTGGCCGGGATCCTGGCGGCGGTGGAGGACCGGGGGTCGAAGCTGACGCCGACGCAGCGCAGGCGGCTGGACGAGGCGCGCCCGTATCTCGCGGTCGCGCCGAAGGTGGTCCGGGTCGCGGCCGACGTGCCGCTGCCGGACGTCACGACGGCGGTGCCGCGGACGCCGCGCGACCCCGCGGAGCTGGAGGCACTGGCGGCCCGCTGGGGACTGGGCGGGTCACTGGAGCGCCTGCTGACGACGCTCGCGGTGTGACCGGTGCGGGGGCCGACGACTCTCCTGCGACCGGTGGCCCCCGGCAACTTGACGTCCGAGAGGTGTCAGGTGGGGGCGAGGTGCTAGCTTAGGTAAGCCTAACTATGCGAATCAGGGAGGTCCCCATGGCAGAGCGACCGGGACGCCAGCCGCGCAAGCCCCACTCCGCTCAGGTCGTCCGCACCGAGCGGCTGACCCCGCACATGCAGCGCGTGGTGCTCGGTGGCGAGGGCCTCGCCGACTTCGCAGTGGGCGCGTGCACCGACCACTATGTGAAGCTGCTGTTCCCGCCGGAGGGCGTGACCTATCCCGAGCCCTTCGACATGCAGCGCGTCCGCGACGAGCTGCCGCGCGACCAGTGGCCGGTGACCCGGACGTACACGGTGCGCCAGTGGGACGCCGAACACCGCGAGCTGACGCTGGACTTCGTCATTCACGGCGACGAGGGCCTGGCCGGCCCGTGGGCGGCGCGCGTCCAGCCGGGCGAGACCGTGTGGTTCATGGGCCCCGGCGGGGCGTACGCGCCCGACCCGGACGCCGACTGGCACCTGCTCGTCGGCGACGAGAGCGCACTGCCCGCGATCGCCCGCTCCCTGGAGGCACTGCCGCGCGGGGCGAGGGTCCACGCCTTCATCGAGGTGTCCGGCCCCGAGGAGGAGCAGAAGATCGACTCCGACGTGGACGTCGTCTGGCTGCACCGCGGTGACCGGCCCCTCGGCGAGGCACTCGTCGAGGCCGTGCGGGGCCTCGCGTTCCCCGAGGGCCGGGTGCACGCCTTCGTCCACGGCGAGGCGCACTTCGTGAAGGAGCTGCGCCGGCTGCTCCGCGTCGAGCGTGGCATCGCGCGCGAGGACCTGTCGATCTCCGGCTACTGGCGCCGCGGCCACAACGAGGACGGCTGGCAGGCGTCCAAGCGGGAGTGGAACGCCCGCATCGAGGCGGAGCAGGAGAACACCCCGGCCGCCTGACGGCCTCCGGCCTGCCGCGGTCTGCCCGGACCCCGGAGTCAGTCGCCCCGCACGCGTGCGTGCAGATGCATGTCGTGCCAGCCGTCCGGGTGCAGGATGGCGCTGCGCTTCGTGCCTTCGAGGGCGAAACCCGTCCGTGAGGCGACCCGGCAGGAGGCCTCGTTGCGTACGGCGTGCAGCAGTTCGAGTCGGTGGAAACCGGTCTCGTCGAGCGCCCAGTGGGCGAGTGCGGTCGTGGCCCGGGCCGCGACGCCCCGGCCGCGTGCCGCCGGGACGGTCCAGTACGCCACCTCCGCCGTGCCGTCGCCGAGCCGTATCTCGCGCAGCGCCACCCGCCCCAGCAGCCGGTCGGAGTCCGCGTCGACGACGGCCCACTGCGCCTCCCGCTGCTCCTCCCACGCCTGGTGCCAGTCGCGGATCCAGTCGGCGACCTCCTCCTCGGAGTCGGCGGTCCGGGCGTGCCACTGGTGCATCACGGGGTCCTGGAAGACCTCGTACACCGCGGGCGCGTCCCCGGCCCGCCAGGGGCGCAGGAGGAGTCCGTCGCCGGTGGTGAGGGTGGGCTGCGGCCGGGCGGTGAGGACCTCGGCCGTCAGGACCGGGCTGATCAGGAAGGGCATGGCCCCATCCTGGCAAGGGGGCGGTGGGCGGCCCCAGTGGTTTTCCGCCGGTGCCCGGCCGCCTCGTACGCTGGGCCGCGATGAGACGGAAGACGCGTATCCCGCCCGCTCCCCTGCCGCAGCGCCACGGGGTGGACCCGGTACGGGTACGGCTGCCCGCCGCGGGGGCGTGGGCCACGGTGCGTGAGCATCTGGTGGAGCGGCTCTCGGGCGCCGGTGACGGGGTCGTCGACGGGATGTTCGACGCGGGGCTCGTCGTCGGGGCGGACGGACGGGCCGTGCCGGCGGACGCGCCGTACGTGCCCGGGATGTTCGTGTGGTTCCACCGGGAGCTGCCCGACGAGGTGCCGGTGCCGTTCCCGCTGGAGGTCGTGCACCGGGACGAGCACATCGTCGTCGTGGACAAACCGCACTTCCTCGCCACCACCCCGCGCGGCAGCCATGTCGCCGAGACCGCGCTGGCCCGGCTGCGCCGCGAGCTGGACATCCCCACGCTCGCCGCCGCGCACCGGCTGGACCGGCTCACCGCCGGACTCGTGCTGTTCACCGTGCGCCCCGAGGAGCGCGGCGCGTACCAGACACTCTTCCGCGACCGGCTCGTGCGCAAGGAGTACGAGGCCGTCGCCCCGTACGATCCCGGCCTCGCCCTCCCCCGGACCGTGCGCAGCCGTATCGTGAAGGAGCGTGGCGAGCTCACCGCCCGGGAGGTGGCGGGCGAGCCCAACGCCGTCAGCCGCGTCGAGCTCCTCGACCACCGCCCGGACAGGGCCGGCGGACTCGCCCGGTACCGGCTCGTGCCCGGCACCGGGCAGACCCACCAGCTGCGCGTGCACATGACCGCGCTGGGCGTGCCGATCCTCGGCGACCCGCTCTACCCCGAGGTCACCGCTCCCGTGCCGGCCGGTGACTTCCGGCGCCCGCTGCAACTGCTGGCCCGAGCCCTGGAGTTCACCGACCCGGTCACGGGCGAGGAGCACCGGCTGCGCAGCGGCCGGGTGCTCGCGGCCTGGGCGTCGTACGACCGGTGGGCCGCCGGGGTGTCCGACGGCCCGTCGGACGGTCAGTAACCGCGCCACCAGCGCAGGAAGCGCTGCCAGACGCCCTTGGGCCGGGCCGGCTCCTCCGCGCCCGGCCGGTCCTGCGGCGGTACGGGGGCCGGCTGGGGTTGTGCCGGGACCGGCTGCGGCTGCGCGGCGGCGACCGGTACGGGCTGCGGCTGGGGCTGCGTGATGCCGATCTGCCAGTCGGAGCGCTGGGCGGGGACGTGGTTGTGGTTCGGCGTCTCCGTGATGTCCTGCGGCGGCTTGGGCGCGAACGCCGCCGGCAGTGACACGAGGTGCCGGGAGGCGATGGACGCCGTCCAGCGCAACTCGTCCTCGTCACAGTCGAGTTCGACGTCCGGCAGCCGCATCAGCAGCGCGTCGACGCCGACGTCCGCGATGGAGCGGCCGATGTCCTGGCCGGGGCACTCGTGCGGGCCGCCGCCGAACGCGAGGTGCGACCGGTTGCCCTGCATGCTGGCCTTCAGGTCCGGCCGCACCCGGGGGTCGACGTTGGCCGGCAGCGGGGCGAACAGCAGCCCGTCGCCCCGGCGGATGCGCTGCCCGCCCAGCTCGGTCTCCTGCTTGGCGAAGTAGGCGAAGACCGTGCTGAACGGCGGCTCGTTCCACAGCGACTGCTCCACCGCCTCCGGCACCGTCATCTGGCCGCCGTTGAGCTGGGCCCGGAAGCGCGGGTCGATCAGCACCGTGAGCAGCACGTTGGACAGCAGGTTGGTGGTGGCCTCGTAGGCGGCGAAGAGCACCAGGCGCAGGTGCTCCCTGACCTCGTCGTCGGTGAGCCGGGCCGGGT
>NZ_MUKA01000006.1 GCF_002150735.1 Streptomyces africanus | reverse complement strand
CCCCCAGATGATGTGCGGGCGCAGCGAGACGGTGGCCAGCTCCGGGCCGTGGGCCGCCAGCACCAGGGCCTCGGCGCGGGCCTTGGTGGCGGGGTAGGCGGCCAGGTGACGGGGAGCGATGGGAAGGCTCTCGGTGACACCCTCCAGGCCGCCGGGCCGGAAGACGACGCTGGCGGTCGAGGTGTAGAGGAGCGTGTGCACGTCGTGGGCGCGGCACTGCTCGATCACATGGCGGGTGCCGACGACATTGGTGGCCCAGTAGGGCCGCGGAGGGCCGCTGACGCCGGCCAGGGCGGCGTTGTGGATGACGGCGTCGCACCCGGCGACGGCGCGGGAGACCGCGTCGGCGTCGGCGAGGTCGCCCAGGTGCTGGTGGACGCCCAGTCGTTGCAGCGCGCTGCTGGGGCGGCGGTTGAGAGAGGAGGTGACGTCGCCGCGTGCGTTCAGCCGACGGCAGATCTCCAGACCCAGGAAGCCGCTTCCTCCGGTGACCAGTACCTTCATCGGAGCCTCCCGCGCAGGCGCTTGGCGGCCCAGCCGGCCAGTCGCATGCGGTCGATCTTGGAGTTGTGCCGGGGGTCGGTGGGGAAGGCGGTACGGATCAGCACGGCGCCGACGCGGTGCCCGTCCGGGTGGTCCTTCAGAACGGCGCGGACAACCTCCAGGGCGCGGGCGCGGGGGGTGGAGGGCAGGGGTTCCACGCAGAGCACGGGCAGTTGGCACACGGCCGTGCCCACGCCGACGAGGGCGGTGCGTCGGATGCCGGGGGCGGTGTCCGACGCGGCCTCGATGTCCTCGGTGGTCAGGGTGAAGCCGGTGCCGGTGATCAGGTGGGCCTTGCGGCCCAGGAACCACAGCCGGTCCTCGTCGTCGAGGCGGCCCAGGTCCCCGGTGCGGTGCAGCACACCGTGGTCGGTGTCGCTCTTGGTGACGGCGTCGGCGTCGGGACGCGCGTGGTAGGCGGGGCTGACGGTGGGGCCGGTGACGGCGATCTCACCGAGCCCGGTGGCGTCGGCGTCCAGGATCCGCGCGCGGATGCCGGGCAGTGGCCGGCCCAGGCAGGTGCCCGCGTGCCCGGCGGGCGGCGCGGTGCGCGAGGCCCGCAGGTCGTGGTCGCCGATCGCGGACACGGGCAGGGCCTCCGTGGCGCCGTAGACGCTGAGGATCTCGGCGTCGTCCGGCACGGCCTTGCGCAGGGCGTCGGCGAGACCCACGCGCAGCGGGGCTCCGAAGGACAGGATCTGCCGGACCGAGGGCAGGGTGACGCCGTGGCGGGCGCAGTGACGGGCGATCAGGGTGAGGACGGCGGGGGAGGCCAGGACGATGCTCGCCCGGTGATCCCGGATGGGCCCGACGACTTCCTCCGGCGAGGTGCGGGCCGGGGCCAGGTGGTTCACCGCCGGGGCGACGGTGGCCAGGCCCAGCAGCGGACCGAGCAGCGCGACCGGCAGGAATCCGGCGAGGAGCACGTCCTCGGGCCGCGGGTCCATCAGTGTCGCCAGAGCGTCGAGCTGCCCGGCCAGGGTGGAGTGGCGGTACTCCGCGCCCTTCGGCCGTCCCGTGGAGCCGGACGTGAAGGCGATGAGGGCCGGCTCGTTGCCGTCGGGCTCACGCACCTGCGGGGGCGAGGTACCGCCGGCCGGCGTCCGGGTGACCAGCCGCCGTCCGGCGGGGAGCGGCGCGGATCCGGTGACCAGGGCAGTCCGGACGTGGGGGCGGCCCCACCCCAGCGCCCGGCGCCCCAGGTGGGCCAGCGGCTCCCCGATGAAGACGTCCGGGGCGATGTCCTCAAGGCAGCGGCCCACCTCGGCGCGCGGTTCGATGAGCACGGGTACGGCGCCGAGAAGGACCAGTGCGTACGAGACAGCGGTCAGATCGTGGGCGTCACGGGTCATCACGACGGCCTTGTGTCCGGGCCGGACCCCCGCGTCGCGCAGGTCCTGGGCGATGCGGCGGCAATGGCGCACCAGCTCGCCGCGACGGGTCGTCCGAGAGGTTCCCTTGCGGCTTTCCACGAGGGCGACGGCGTCGGACCGCTCGGCCAGGCGCCCGGCGATGTCCGCGGCGGTCGTGGTCATGGGGCTCCCTGGAGGAAGTCACGGATGTGGTCGCCCAGTTCGGCCGCGGCGTCCTCCATGACGAAGTGCCCGGCGCCGGGGAAGCGGTGGATGACGGCTTGCGGGCATCGGCGCGTCCACTCCTGAAGCAGGTCCGGAGTGAACACGGGATCGCGCATGCCCCACCCGACGAGCAGGGGCAGGTCCGCCAAGCCGGCCCCGGTGCCAGGGGGTTCGAGCAGGTGCCAGGCGGGGTCCGCGGGGCCGCGGGGGATCGCGCGTACGGCGTCGGTGACCGCCCGGCGCTCCGCGCGGCGGGCGTAGGGGCGCAGGTAGGCCCGCCGCTCGGCCGGGAGCAGCGGGTGGTGGACTCCGGCCCGTACGGCGACGCGGGCGAAGGCGTTGGTGGCGTGGACGAGGGCGGCGACCGGCCGGTGGTCACGGATCCAGCGCAGGTAGAACGGCAGCCGGAAACCGTCCGGGAAGGGGAAGGCCACGGTGTTGCAGACGACCAGCCGGGCCACGACGCCCGGATTGCGCAGCGCCCAGGCGGTTCCGAGCGGGCCGCCCCAGTCGTGCAGGACGAACGTCCAGCCCCGCTCGGGCAGGCCCTCGTTCCGCACCAGGTGACGGTGGAGGCTGTCCAGGCCGTCCAGCTGGGCCTCGTAGGGGTCGGGTACCCCGTCAGCCGGCCGCAGATGCCGGGACAGCCCGAAGCCCGGCAGGTCGGGGGCCAGACAGCGGGCGTGCGGGGCGAGCCGGTGCAGCAGCTTGCGCCAGACGTAGCTCCACGACGGGTTGCCGTGCAGGAACAGCACCGGCCGCCCGGAGCCGAGGTCGAGGTAGTGCTGGCCGGTGACGGGCACCCGCCGCCAGTGCCGGGGCGCGGGGTAGCCCGGCATCAGCCGTTCCAGTGCGGCGGAATCCGGCGCCGGGGCGTGCCCGGCTCGTGCGGTCACCACCGGACGAGCGCCAGACCGAAGCTGAAACCACTGGCCAGACCGATCATCGCCACCAGATCACCGCTCTCGATGCGGTCGGCCTCCCGCGCCTTGGCCAGTTGCAGGGGCAGGGAGGCCGCCGCGCAGTTCCCGTGCTCGGCCACTGCTGGCATGCACCGGTCCTCGGGCAGGGAGAAGATGTCGATCACCTCGCGGTACTGCGGCATGGCGATCTGGTGGAAGGCGATGAAGGAGAAGGCGCCGGCCTGCGCCGCCCGGAGCTCGTCCCCAACGGTGTCCATGATCCGGGGGAGTACGTCGAGCGCGCTCTGCCGCAGGTCCCCGTTCAGGCGCAGGGTGGTGTGGTCGTCGTGGACGGAGAGGTGGTGCATGCTTCCGCCGCCGGCCACCGTGCAGGCCTCCCAGGCGGGGGAGTTGCTGACGAACCGGAGGGACAGGATGCCGGGGTCCCCGTCACCCGCGGGGCCGGCGGTGAGCACCATCGCGGCACCGGCGTCGGAGGCTGTGTAGCCGGGCAGTGCCCTGAGCAGGTCCTCTCGGGCGGGGAGGTGCCAGCGGGTGGCCAGGGTGGCTGGTTCACCGCAGGTGATGAGGACCGTGCGGTAGCGGCCGGTCTCGATGAACGACGCGGCCACCTCCATGCCGTTGAGAAAGCTGTTGCAGGCGTTCTTGACGTCGAACACCGGGCAGGAGGCGCCCAGTTTGGTGGCCACGAGGTGGGCGGTCGCGGGTTCGATCAGGTCCTGCGAGGTCGAGGCGAACAGCAGCAGGTCCACGTCGCCGATCTTCAGACCGGCTTCATCGAGCGCGCTGCGGGCGGCCGCCACAGCGAGGTCGGAGGAGTTCTCGCCGTCCTCGTGGACATGGACCCCGCGCACACCGGTGAGATCCTCCAGCAGACCAGGCGGCGGGGCGTAGCCACCCGTCTCGATGATCTTGACGCGGGTTTCGTCCAAGGTCCGGTAACGGGACGGAAGATGAGCGGAGACGGCGGCGATACGGGCACGGATGGCTTCGGGCACCGGGTCACCGTAGCTGTTGCGAAACCGGCATGGCGCATCTGTTATGACATTCACTATAACGAGTGCTGTGTCCGGGATTCTTCCACTCGTCGCCCGCTCCGTCCTCTTCAATCCGCACGAAGGCCAGTGATCGGCGTGAAGGGGCGGAGACTTGGCGATGCAGCAGCTTGAACGGGCCGTGGCGGTCGTGGGCGTGGGGTGCCGGCTTCCCGGAGGCATCACCGACCTGGACGGCCTGTGGGCCGTGCTGCGCGACGGGCGCGACATGGTCGGTGAGATGCCCGCCGACCGGCTGCCCCGCGACCGGACCGTCGACCCGGGAGGCGTGCGGCCAGGCCGCAGCTACACCGCCGCCGGCGGCTTTCTCCAGGACGTCGCCTCGTTCGACGCCGCCTACTTCGGCATGTCACCCGCGGAGGCCCGGCACATCGACCCGCAACAGCGGCTGCTGCTGGAGATGGCCGCCGAGGCACTGGACGACGCCGCCATTCCCGCCGAGTCACTGGCCGGGTCGGACACCTGCGTGTATGTGGGCGTCTCCGACCCCGGATACGGCGTGAACCTGTCCATGATGCAGGACCACACCAGCCCGCACACCATGCCCGGCGCCACCCTGTCCCTCACCGCGAACCGGATGTCGTACGCCTTCGATCTGCGCGGGCCGAGCATGGCCGTGGACACGGCCTGCTCCTCCGCCCTGGTCGCCCTGGACCGGGCCTGCCGCACCCTGCGCGAGGGCCCGGGCCGCGTCGCCCTGGTCGGCGGCGTCAACGTGCTGTCCAGCCCCCACTCCTTCGCCGGATTCTCCTACGCGGGGATGCTGTCGCGCCGCGGACGCTGCGCGGCGTTCTCCGCCGACGCCGACGGGTTCGTCCGCGCGGAGGGCGGTGCGGTGCTCGTCCTCAAGCGCCTCACGGACGCGATGGCGGACGGCGACCGCGTCCACGCCGTACTGGCCGCCACCGGCAACAACACCGACGGCCGCAGCACCGGAATGATCGTGCCCAGCGCCGAGACCCAGGAGGCGCTGCTGCACACGGTCTACGCGGAGGCCGCGATCGAAGCGGACGACCTGGTGTACGTCGAGGCCCACGGCACCGGCACCCAGGCCGGTGACCCGGCGGAGGCCGAGGCCATCGGCCGGGCCCTGGGCCGGCGCCGCAGCCGCGGACCGCTGCCGATCGGCTCGGTGAAGACGAACATCGGCCACCTGGAACCCGCCGCCGGCATGGCCGGCCTGCTCAAGGCGATCCTGGTCCTGCGCCACCGGCTGGTACCGGCGTCCCTGCACGCCCTTCCCCTCAACCCCCGCATCGACTTCGACGGCCTGGGACTGGCCCCCGCCGTCGCCCCCGTCCCCGTCCAGCTGGACCCGGGGCAGAGGGCGGCCGTCGGAGTGAGCGCCTTCGGCTTCGGCGGAGCCAACGCCCACGCCGTCGTCGTCCAGCCGCCCGCCGCCCGCAGGCCCGAGACGAACCCGGTGCCGGACGGGCGCCCGCTGCCACTCGTCGTCTCCGCCCGGTCCGCCAAGGCGCTGAAGCAGATGACCGTCCGTATGGCGGAGCGCCTGCGCAACGCCGAGCCGGCGGACTTCTACGACGTGGCCCATACCAGCACCCTACGGCGCACCGCGCACCCGCACCGTGCCGCCGTACTGGCCGCCGACCCGCAAGAGGCCGCCCGGCAGTTGGACCGTCTGACGGCCGCGGAACCCGCGAGCGGGGCCATCGTGCGCGCCGGCGAGCGGGACGGGACCGCGTTCGTGTTCTCCGGCAACGCCTCCCAGTGGCCGGGCATGGCCGCCGACCTGCTGCGGGGCGAACCGGTCTTCCGCGGGGCCGTCCAGGAGGCCGACGCGGCCCTGGCACCCCACCTGGGCTGGTCGGTGGCCAAGGAACTGGCCCACCCCTCCCCCCGGAAATGGCAGCGCACCGAGGTGGCCCAGCCCGCCCTCTTCGCCGTGCAGGTGGGCCTCACCGCGTTGCTGGCCTCGCACGGGGTGCACCCACGGGCGGTGACCGGACACAGCGTCGGCGAGGTCGCCGCCGCCCTCGCCGCCGGGGTCCTCACTCTGGAACAGGCCGCGTTGGTGATCGCCGAACGCAGCCGCACCCAGGGCGCCACGGCGGGCCGGGGCCGGATGGCCGCCGTCGGCCTGCCCGAGGCACAGGCACGCGAGGAACTCCTCCGCCACGACGGCGCACTGGAGATCGCGGGGATCAACAGCGACCGGGACGTGACCGTCGCCGGGGACGCCGACGCGCTCGCGGCCTGGGGAGCCGAACTGACCGGCCGCGGCGTCTTCTTCCGTGAGCTGGACCTCGACTACGCCTTCCACAGCCGGGTCATGGACCCCATCAGGAAGCCGCTGCTCGACGCCCTCGACGGCCTCCAACCCGCCCCGGCCCGCATCCCGTTCGTCTCCACCGTCGCCGGCACCCCGCTGGACGGGCCCGAACTCGACGCCGCGTACTGGTGGCGCAACGTCCGTGAGCCCGTACGGTTCGCCGAGGCCGCCGCCCACCTCGCCACCGAACACGCCGGCGTCCTGGTCGAGATCGGACCGCACCCGGTGCTGCGCCCCTATCTGCGCCACACCGGCGCCATCTGCGTCCCCACCCTGCACCGCGACGGGGACGGCCTCCGCGAGACCGCGGCGGCCGTCGCCGCCGTACTCACCGCCGACACCGCGACCGACTGGCGGCACCACTTCCCCCGCCCCGGCCGGGTGGTCGACCTGCCCGCCTACGCGTGGCAGCACGAACGGCACTGGCACGGCACCGCGCAGGACCTGGTCACCCGCACCAGCGGCAGCGGCCTGCTGGACCATCCGCTGGTGCGGGTGACCAGG
>NZ_MUKA01000460.1 GCF_002150735.1 Streptomyces africanus | reverse complement strand
AGGACTGGAACGCGTTCCAGTTCGGCCGCAGACGGCCTCGGCGCGGCCGACGGTGCGGACGGCCGTGCCGAGGTCTTTCCCACGGTGGTCTTTCCCGCGGTGGCCCTTCCCGACGGCGATCAGGAGCCCCATGCCCATCGACGCAGCCAAGGCGATCGCCGCCGAACCCCGGACCGGCGAGCTCTCCTGGGACCACAAGGACGTGCAGCTCTACCACCTCGGCATCGGCGCGGGCGTCCCCGCCACCGACCCCGACGAGCTGCGCTACACCCTGGAGTCCCGGCTGCACGTCCTGCCGAGCTTCGCCACCGTCGCCGGCGCCGGATCCCCCGGCGTGATCAGCGGGCTGTCGATGCCCGGCGTCGACGTCGACCTCGCCCGCGTCCTGCACGGCGGGCAGAGCCTCACGATCCACCGCCCCATCCCGGCCCGGGGCCGCGCGACCGCCACCGGCCGGATCGCCGCCGTGTACGACAAGGGCAAGGCGGCCGTCCTCGTCATGCGCACCGACGTCGCCGACGACGACGGGCCGTTGTGGACCAACGACGCGCAGATCTACGTCCGGGGAGAGGGCGGCTGGGGCGGTGACCGGGGACCGTCCAGCCGGCTCGAACCGCCCGCGGGCGAGCCGGACCGTGTCGTCGAACGGCACGTCCGCGAGGACCAGGCCCTGCTGTACCGGCTGTCCGGGGACCGGAACCCGCTGCACGCCGATCCCGAGTTCGCCGAGCGCGCCGGATTCGACCGGCCCATCCTGCACGGGCTGTGCACCTACGGCATGACGCTCAAGGCGGTCGTCGGCACGCTGCTCGACGGGGACGTGACCCGGGTCCGCTCGTACGCCACCCGTTTCGCCGGTGTCGTCTACCCGGGCGAGACGCTGCGCATCCGCATGTGGCGCCTGGACGGCGAGGTCCGGGTCGCCGTCAGCGCCGTCGAGAGAAACGACGCGCCCGTCCTCGCCGACACCGTCGTCGCACACACCTGAGTCCCACACGCCGTACGAGGGGAGCCGCACCATGCGCGCAGCCGTACTGCACGAGATCGGCCAGGACAAGCTGGAGGTCCTCGACGACGTCGAGGCGGTGGGGTTCGGCCCCGGCAAGGTGCGGATCCGGGTGCGCGCCGCCGGGCTGTGCCACTCGGACCTGTCCGCGATGAGCGGCGTACTGCCGCAGCCCGGGCCGTTCGTGCCCGGGCACGAGGGAGCGGGCGAGATCCTCGAAGTCGGCGAAGGTGTCGGCCACTTGACGGCCGGCGACCGGGTGGTCGTGTGCTGGCTCCCCGCCTGCGGCGCCTGCGCCGCCTGCAAGCGCGGACAGACCGAGCTGTGCCTCGCCGGGTTCATGAACGCCGGCACCCCCAACTTCCGGCGGCCCGGCGGGGACGTCTTCGGCATGGCCGGCACCGGCACCTTCACCGAGGAGGTCGTCGTCGGCGCCGGGTGCGCGGTCCCGATACCCGACGACGTTCCCTTCGACATCGCCGCCCTCATCGGCTGCGGGGTGACGACCGGACTGGGCGCCGCGCTCAACACGGCCGAGGTGGAGGCCGGTTCGTCGGTGGCGGTCATCGGGTGCGGCGGTGTCGGCATCTCCGTGATCCAGGGGGCCCGGCTGCGCGGGGCCGCGGAGATCGTCGCCGTCGACCCGGTCGTGACACGGCGCGAGGCCGCCCTGCGGTTCGGGGCCACGCGTGCCGTCTCGCCCGACGAGCTGCCCGACGCCAAGCAGCAGGTCACCGCCGGCGAGGGCTTCGACTACGTCTTCGAGGTCGTCGGCAAGTCCGCCACCGCACGCGCCGCGTACGACAACACCCGGCGCGGCGGCACCCTCGTCGTGGTCGGCGCGGGCGCCATGGGCGACTTCCTCCAGCTGAACATGTTCGAGCTGTTCTTCGACGAGAAGCGGATCCTGCCGTCCATGTACGGCGGCGGGGACATCCTGCGCTCCTACGAACGCACCATCGCCCTGTGGCGCGCTGGCCGGGTCGACCTGGTGGGCCTGATCACCCACCGGGTCCCCTTCGCCGACATCAACGAGGCCCTGGACCAGATGCGCACCGGGACCGCCCTGCGTACGTGCATCGAGATGTGAGGACACGCCATGCCGCTGCCTCTGCCCCTGAAGGGACTGTCCGCGATCGTCACGGGCGCGGGCCGCGGGCTCGGCCGGGCCGAGGCGCTGGAACTCGCCCGGCTCGGCGCCGCCGTCGTCGTCAACGACTACGGGCGGCCCGGCCGCGACGGCACCGGCGAGGCCTCCGCCGGGCCCGCCGAGGAGGTCGTCACCGAGATCCGGGCGGCCGGCGGGACCGCGCTCGCGCACACCGGCGACGTCTCCGACTTCGAGCAGGCCCGCGGGCTCGTCGAGTCGGCCGTCGACGCGTTCGGCAAGCTCGACATCCTCGTCAACAACGCGGGCATCCTGCGCGACCGCATGGTGTTCTCGATGGCCGAGGAGGAGTGGGACACCGTGCTCCGCGTGCACCTCAAGGGGCACTTCAACACCATCCGGTTCGCCGCCGCCCACTGGCGGGAGCGGTCCAAGCGGGCCGGACAGCCGGTGTTCGGGCGGATCGTGAACACCTCCTCGGAGGCGTTCCTCGCCGGTTCCGCCGGGCAGCCCAACTACGCGGCCGCCAAGGGCGGGATCGTCGGCCTGACCACGTCCACGGCCCTCGCCCTCGGCAAGTACGGCGTCACCGCCAACGCGATCTGCCCGCGCGCCCGCACCCGGATGACCGAGGACGTCTTCGCGGGCGTCGAACAGCCCCCCGGCAACGGCCTCGACCCGCTCGCCCCCGAGCATGTCGCCCCGCTCGTCGGCTATCTGGCCTCGCCCGCAGCCGCCCAGGTGAACGGACAGCTCCTCGTGGTGCACGGCGGCATGGTGGCCGTCGTCGAACGGCCGCGCATCGCCGCCCGGTTCGACAGCAAGCAGGACACCTTCACGTACGAGGAACTTCAGGCCGTCCTCGGGCCGTACTACGCGGACCGGCCGGCGGGCGAGACGTTCGCCGCGGCGGAGGTGCTGGGGCTGAAACGCGGCTGAGAGCCGGGGCTGAAACGCGGCTGGGAAACGGGAAACGGCCCCACCCGTCACAGACGGGGTGGGGCCGTTCGCCGTACGGGCACTGACGTTCCGTCAGGCCGCCGTCTCGGTGCGCTCGGTCCGCTCGGTCTCCGCCACCGGCTTGCGGTGGCGGCCGCGCGGAGCCGTCTCGCCGACCTGCGTGGAGATCTCGCCGCGGTGCCGGCCGTGGCCGGCGGCGGTCTCCTGGACGTCGGCTGTGTGCAGCTGGTTGGTGCTGGCGTCGCTCATCGGATGGAATTCACCCCGTCAACATGATCTTTCAAACAGCCGGGCGAGTTTAACCGGCCCCCCCGCACCCCCGATCCAGGCGGCCACGCCAACCGGCACTAGTTCGTTACAAGCCGTCCCAACGGCGCCTCTTGCAGCGGGACCGGGCGGGGGGCGGAGGGGGCCGGTTAAACT
>NZ_MUKA01000459.1 GCF_002150735.1 Streptomyces africanus | reverse complement strand
GCGGCGGCCTGTGGCTGCTTCGGTGGGGGTGCGCGTAGCGCCTGCGGGTGGCTTGTGGGTCGGGGCCGCGTCGGGGGGTGTCCGTCCTCGGAACGGCGCGATGGGGTTGCGTACCGACTAACCGTCCGTTGACGCGCCAACCGCTGCGGGCGGACACCCCCCGACACGTCCCCTGCTCGCCGTCGGCGGGTGCGGGCGCGTCTCGCCTCAGCTGCGGGCAGTCGTGCCTCCCCCAGTGCCTTAAGGGCCTGGGAGGTGCCCCCAGGCGGCACGGGTGGGCGCAGCGGCACCTCGCTCCGCCGGGGTGCGGACCCACCCGGCCTCAGCAGCGACCTCGGGTTGCTTACAGGCGTCCCAGGACCTGGGCCAGGAGTGAACCCATGCGCGTCGCGGAGTCGCGGCCGGCCTGGAGGACCTCCTCGTGGTTGAGGGGCTCCCCGGTCATACCCGCCGCCAGGTTCGTCACCAGGGAGATGCCCAGCACCTCCGCGCCCGCCTCACGCGCGGCGATCGCCTCCAGGACCGTCGACATGCCCACCAGGTCCGCACCGATGACCCGGGCCATACGGATCTCTGCCGGAGTCTCATAGTGCGGGCCGGGGAACTGGGCGTAGACGCCCTCCTCCAGCGTGGCGTCGACCTCCTTGCACAGGGCCCGCAGGCGCGGGGAGTAGAGGTCCGTGAGGTCGACGAAGTTGGCGCCGATGATGGGGGAGGTGGCGGTGAGGTTGATGTGGTCGCTGATCAGGACCGGCTGGCCGGGGCGCATGCCCTCGCGCAGGCCTCCGCAGCCGTTCGTGAGGACGATCGTCTTGCAGCCGGCCGAGACCGCGGTGCGGACGCCGTGGGCGACCGCTGCCACGCCGCGGCCCTCGTAGTAGTGCGTACGCCCCAGGAAGACCAGGGCGCGCTTGTTGCCGATCCGGTAGGAGCGGATCTTGCCTCCGTGGCCCTCGACCGCCGGGGGCGGGAAGCCGGGCAGCTCGGTGACCTGGAGCTCGGCCTCGGGGGCACCGAGGGCGTCCACGGCCGGAGCCCAGCCGGAGCCCATCACGAGGGCCACGTCGTGGGTCTCGGCGCCCGTGAGTTCGCGCAGGCGGGCCGCGGCGGCGTCGGCGGCGGCGTGGGGGTCGCCCTGGAGGTCGTCCGGAAGAAGAGATGCGTTCACGCGCACGAGGGTAGCCGCTGATTGCCTACGCGCGTAGATGGCAGAGGTCACGGGGTGAGGATCGTTGCCTTGTCGTTTCCGACGAAGCGGGCTCAGCAGGGGCGCTTGCGCAGTTCCATCACGTAGTCGTGCGGGGCGCCGGCCGACTCGGCCGCGTCGGCGATCTCGCCCAGGTAGCGGGCGGAGGGCAGGCCGCCCTCGTAGGCGTTGAGGGTGAAGGCCCACGCCTGTTCGTCACCCTCCAGGGTGTGGACCCGTACGCGCGTGCGGCGGTAGATGTCGAGCCCCACGCCCTCCCAGCGGTCGAGCGACTCCTCGTCCATGGGGGCGATCTCGTAGAGCGCGACGAAGACCTGGGAGACCGGGTCCTCGACGATCGTCGGCAGGGCCCCCTCCCAGCCCATGTGCTCACCGCCGAAGGTCAGCCGCCACCCGTTCAGCCAGCCGGTGGCGCGCAGCGGCGAGTGCGGGGCGCGGCGGGACATCAGCCGCGCGTCGAGGTTGCCGGCGTACGCGGCGTAGAGCGACATGGGGAGAGGGTACGGCAGGTGCCCCGGAGTCACTCGCGTAACGGAGCCGCATCGGCGGCGGGCCCCGGGGCGGTGCCATGTTGATGGGTGCGGGACAATGGGGTACGTGACTCGGATCGTGATCATCGGTGGCGGACCCGGCGGATACGAAGCGGCGCTGGTGGCCGCTCAACTCGGCGCGGAGGTGACCGTCGTCGACTGCGACGGTCTGGGCGGTGCGTCGGTGCTGACCGACTGCGTGCCGTCGAAGACCCTGATCGCCACGGCCGAGGTGATGACCACCTTCGACTCGTCGTACGAGGAGCTGGGGATCATCGTCGCGGACGACACCCCGCCGCTGGAGCAGAGCGCCCGGGTGGTGGGGGTCGACCTGGGGAAGGTCAACCGGCGTGTGAAGCGGCTCGCGCTCGCCCAGTCGCATGACATCACGGCCTCCGTGACGCGTGCCGGGGCGCGTGTCCTGCGCGGGCGCGGGCGGCTGGAGGGCATGCAGGCGCTCGACGGGTCGCGCAAGGTCGTGGTGCGCGCCGCCGACGGGAGCGAGGAGACCCTTACGGCGGATGCCGTGCTCATCGCCACCGGTGGGCATCCCCGCGAGCTGCCCGACGCCCAGCCCGACGGCGAGCGGATCCTGAACTGGACCCAGGTGTACGACCTCGACGAGCTCCCCGAGGAGCTGATCGTGGTCGGGTCGGGTGTGACCGGTGCCGAGTTCGCCGGCGCCTATCAGGCGCTGGGGTCGAAGGTGACGCTCGTGTCGTCGCGGGACCGGGTGCTGCCGGGTGAGGACCCGGACGCGGCGGCGGTCCTGGAGGAGGTCTTCCGGCGGCGCGGCATGAACGTCATGGGGCGCACCCGGGCGCAGTCCGCCAAGCGGGTCGGCGACCGGGTCGAGGTGACCCTCTCCGACGGGCGGGTCATCACCGGGTCGCACTGCCTCATGGCCGTCGGTGCCGTGCCCAACAGCTCGGGCATGGGGCTGGAGGACGCCGGGGTCCGGCTGCGCGAGTCCGGTCACATCTGGACCGACAAGGTGTCGCGTACGACCGCTCCGGGCGTGTACGCGGCCGGTGACGTGACGGGCGTGTTCGCCCTCGCGTCCGTGGCCGCCATGCAGGGGCGCATCGCCATGTACCACTTCCTGGGCGATGCCGTGGCCCCGCTGAACCTGAAGACCGTCTCGTCGAACGTCTTCACCGACCCGGAGATCGCCACCGTCGGCTACACCCAGGCCGACGTCGACGGCGGGAAGATCGATGCCCGGGTCGTGAAGCTGCCGCTGCTGCGCAACCCGCGCGCGAAGATGCAGGGCATCCGTGACGGCTTCGTCAAGATCTTCTGCCGGCCGGGGACCGGGATCGTGGTCGGCGGTGTCGTCGTGGCGCCGCGTGCCTCGGAACTGATCCACCCCATCTCGATCGCGGTCGACAACAATCTGACCGTCGAACAGATTGCGAACGCCTTCACCGTCTATCCCTCGCTGTCGGGCTCGATCGCCGAGGTGGCACGGCAGTTGCACACCCGTAAGGAGACCGGCGAGAGCTGAGGCCGGATCCGGGTCCTCGCTGGTCACGTGGAGTGTTCGACCATGCGTACGGCATAGGCGGGGGGACTAGGCCCTATACCACTTCCCGCTGCTCGGTGCGAACATCTTCTGCTATTCAGCGCAAACTGCTGAAAGCAGACGGTCGCTGGCGTTACTGTCAGTTTCGTGTTCGCTGCAGAACGTCGCCAATTGATCCTCGAAATGGTGCGAGCGAACGGGGCCGTGTCGCTCCGTGAGCTCGCCCGCGTCGTCCAGACCTCCGAAGTGACCGTACGGCGGGACGTGCGCGCGCTGGAGGCAGAAGGACTCCTCGACCGCCGGCACGGCGGTGCGGTACTGCCGGGCGGTTTCACGCGGGAGTCCGGCTTTCCGCAGAAGTCTCATCTCGCGACCGCCGAGAAGACCGCCATCGCCGACCTCGCCGCGAATCTCGTGGAAGAGGGCGAGGCGATCGTGGTCGGGGCGGGTACGACGACGCAGGAGCTGGCCCGCCGGCTCGCCCGGGTGCCCGGGCTGACCGTCGTCACCAACTCACTGCTGGTCGCCCAGGCGCTGGCCCATGCCAACCGGGTCGAGGTCGTGATGACCGGGGGGACGCTCCGGGGCTCGAACTACGCCCTGGTCGGCAGCGGTGCCGAGCAGTCCCTGCACGGGCTGAGGGTGTCCCGGGCGTTCCTGTCCGGGAGCGGTCTGACCGCGGAGCGGGGGCTGTCCACGTCCAACATGCTGTCGGCGTCGGTCGACCGGGCGCTGGTGCAGGCC
>NZ_MUKA01000458.1 GCF_002150735.1 Streptomyces africanus | reverse complement strand
CCGAGGACCTGTCGGGCCGTCAGGTGTATGTGCTGGACCCGATGCTGGCCACGGGCGGCACGCTGGTCGCGGCGATCCAGGAGCTGATCCGGCGCGGCGCCGACGACGTGACCGCCGTGGTGCTGCTGGCCGCGCCGGAGGGTGTCGAGGTCATGGAGCGCGAGCTGGCGGGCACCCCGGTGACGGTCGTGACGGCGTCGGTCGACGAGCGCCTCAACGAGCACGGCTACATCGTGCCGGGCCTCGGCGACGCGGGGGACCGGATGTACGGCGCGGCCGAGTAGGCCCCGCGGCCCGGGCCGCTCAGCAGCCCTTCTTCGACGACGGCGCCGGCTCGGGCGTGTCCAGCTCGGTCAGGGCCCGGTCGGCGTCCGGCTTCTTGGCCAGCTCCTTGAAGCCGTCGCCGATGACGAGGTCGAGGTCAGTGCCCTTGCGGGCCGCCTCGGTACGCCGTTCGGCGCCCGGGAGCTGGGTGCCGAGCACCGGCAGCGAGGTGTCGAGGGCGGAGGCGGGACCGAGCAGCACGCCGGTGCCCTTGACCTTCTTGTCGTACCGCTGGGGCGCGTTGCCCACGTCGCCGATCTTGAAGCCGCGCTTCTTCAGCTCGTCGGCGGTCTTCTTCGCCAGGCCGCCGCGGGTGGTGGCGTTGAGCACGTTGACCGTGATCGCGCGCGGTTCGGGCAGGGCCTTGGCGCGGGGCGAGGGGCTCGCCTTGATGCCGGGGGCGCAGTCCGTCCCGCTGCCGGCCGCCGAGGCCTCTCTGCCGCCGCCGGTGAAGACGTCGATGAGCTGCAACGTGCCCCAGCCGCCCACGCCGAGTACGGCGGCGGAGGCGACGACCAGGACGACGAGCCTGCCGCGCCGCCGGGGGCGGCGCATCCGCGGGTACTTGTTTCCCTTGATGCGGTATTTGCCGCCCATGCCGGGGGGAGTCAGCATGCTCATGAGCGCAGCGTAGTGCGCCTGGGCGACGTCGAATGATCATCTATTAGGCATCGTCGCCCAGGCGCACTACGC
>NZ_MUKA01000457.1 GCF_002150735.1 Streptomyces africanus | reverse complement strand
CCGTGACCTGCGCGCGGGTCAGTCGAGTTCGAGCACGCGCGCGTGCAGCACCTGACGCTGCTGGAGCGCCGCCCGCACCGCGCGGTGCAGGCCGTCCTCCAGGTACAGGTCGCCCTGCCACTTCACGACGTGCGCGAAGAGGTCGCCGTAGAACGTCGAGTCCTCGGCGAGGAGCGTCTCGAGATCGAGCTGCTGCTTGGTCGTCACGAGCTGATCGAGGCGGACCGGGCGCGGCGCGACGTCCGCCCACTGCCGGGTGCTGTCCCGGCCGTGGTCGGGGTACGGCCGGCCGTTTCCGATGCGCTTGAAGATCACACGGAAAGCCTACCGGGCAGGACCTTCCGGGCGCAGCCGCGGCGACGGAGTGTGACGCTGAAAAAAGCCCCACAAGGCGGTACGAACCGGGAACCGGGGCGTGAATATGCCGGACCGCGCGGCTGTCCGTCGCCGAATCGATCAGGCGGGCCGTGCGCCTGATTCGCCCGAACGGGGTCGGCGCGGACCGGTCGGGGGACCACGCGGTCGCTCGTCCGGACGGTTCGGCGCCCGGAGCGGCGGGGCGCTGGTCCGGCCGCCACCGCCCCCGCCGCTCCGGGC
>NZ_MUKA01000456.1:213-3499 GCF_002150735.1 Streptomyces africanus | reverse complement strand
CCCCAAGGGCTCCCCCTACACCGTCAACGACCAGCTCATGGTCACCACGGCCCTGACCATCGCCCACTGGAACAGAGAACACGGCACGCGATCCCGCCCCCTCCGCATCACGATGCCCGTCGACGACCGCCCCCGCGACACCACGATGCCCATCGGCAACGGCACCCGCCTGGTGGAAGTCCCCTTCGCCCCGGCCGAGTTGGACCACCCGGACATGACGGCCCTCCTCCGGCGCACCGCGGAGCGGACCCGTGCGCTGAAGTCCCTGCCCCGCCCCCAACTGGGCCACGGCGCCGCCCTCCTCACCGCCCCCTGGGCCCCGGTCGCCGCCCGCGCCGCCCTCACCCGCGCCCTGCGCCGCGCCGCCGCGCCCTGGACGTCGACGACCCTGCTCAGCAACATCGGCCGTATCCCGTACCCCCTGGACTTCGGCGAGGAGGCGGGCCGCGCGCACGCGGTCTGGTTCTCGGCGCCGGCCCGGATGCCGCGCGGCCTCACCGTGACCACCGCCTCCACCGCCGGCCGCCTCCACCTGGCCCTGCGCTGGTCCCGGACCCTGCTCGGCCACGGCGACGGAGCCCATCTCCGCGACCTGTTCGAGCACTATCTGCACACCACGGAGGTGACCCCGTGACGACCACCACCGGCCCCCCGCCCCGCGACCTGCGGGACTTCTACGAGAACCCGGCCGTCCCCGTCGCCTCCGGCACCCCGCGCAGCCTCCGCCAGGCCCGCATGCTGGCCGCGGCCCTCGGCCCGGCGGGCCAAAGGCCCCGGACGATCCTCGACATCGGCTGCGGGGACGGCACCGCCGCCGCCACCGCCGCCCCGCTCCTGCCCGGCCACCGCGTCATCGGCGTCGACTGGTCCCAGGACGCCCTCAGGCGCGCCCGCACCCGCATCCCGTACGCGGTCCGCGGCGAACTCACCGGCGGCGGACTGCCGTTCGCGCCGGAGTCGGCCGACGCCGTGCTGTTCAGCGAGGTGATCGAGCATCTCGTCGACCCGGACGCGGCGCTCGACGAGATCCGCCGGATCCTGCGGCCCGGCGGGCATCTGATGCTGTCCACCCCGAACCTGGCCGCCTGGTACAACCGCGCCCTGCTGCTCGCCGGCGTCCAGCCGGTCTTCTCGGAGGTCAGCCTGCGCGGCATCCACGGCCGCCCGGGCTCGGAGGTCGTGGGCCATCTGCGCCTCTACACCGCCCGCGCGCTGCGGGAGTTCGTCGCCGCGTCCGGATTCACGGTCGTGACGCTCGAAGGCGCTCCCTTCCACGGCGTGCCGCGCCCGCTGCGGCCGCTGGACCGGCTGGCGTGTGCCCGGCCGCAGCTGGCGTCGATCCTGCTGCTGCACGCCAGGAGGACGTAGCCCATGTGGTGGGGAGTGGCCGCGGCGCTGCTGGCGAACACCCTGTACAGCCTGGGTTTCGTGCTGGAGAAACGCGCGCTCACCGCGCTGCCCGAGGTGACGATCCGGCAGCCGGCCCGGCTGCTGCGCCTGGTCATCGGCAGTCCCCTGTGGATCGGCGGCTCCCTCGCCCTCGCCGCCGGTTTCGGCGCCCAGCTCGTCGTGTACCGCACCCTCCCGATCGCCGCCGCGCAGGGCATCTTCGTCTCCGGCCTGGTGCTGCTCGTGCTGCTGTCGGCCCGGCTGCTCGGGGAGGAGACGAGCGGCCGGGAGCGGTACGCGCTGGGTGCGATCCTGCTCGCGCTGCTGATGGTGGTGCTGTCGCTGCGCGAGGGCTCGGACACCGTCAGCCAGGAGGCGCCGTACCCGTTGATCCTGCTGGTGTGCGTGCCGTCGCTGGCGGCGGGGCTGTGGCTGTACGGCTCCGCCGAGCGGCGGGCCCGCAACCGGCACCGGCGGCCGACGACCGGCGTCGAGTACGGCGTGGCGGTGGGCCTGCTGTACGGCGTCAGTTCGCTGGCGATCAAGGGCGTGTCGAGCCGTCTGACGACCAGCGGGATCGGCGGCGCGGTGCTGGACCTGCTGAGCTCCCCGTATCCGTATCTGCTGCTGTTCACCGGTGTGTTCGGCCTGGTGATGTCGCAGGCGGCGCTCCAGCGCTGCCGGGCCTCGCTGATCGTGCCCGTGTGCACGACCGTGACGTCCCTGTTCACGGCGGTGCTCGGCACGCTGTCGTTCGGCGAGGCCCTGCCGGACGAGCCGCTGCGGCTCGCGCTGCGGGTGGCGGGCACGGCCCTGGCGGTCGCCGTGCTGCTGACCATGCCGAAGCACGACCCCGCTCCCCAACCCCCCGCACCAGCCAAGGAGTTGGCCTCCCCATGAAGCCCGACGACCCGATACTGAAGATCCTGGCGTGCCCGCTCGACAAGGGCCCGCTGCATCTGCTGGCCGAGGAGGCCGGGCGGGAGGAGGCGCTGTACAACCCGCGTCTGCGCCGCCGCTATCCGATCGTCGACGGCATTCCGCAGTTGCTGCCGTCCTCGGGCGAGCAGGTCCCGGACGACGAGCACGAGGAACTTCTCCAGAGGATGACGCCATGACCAGCCTGGCCGCCCGGCTCGCTCCCCTCCTGCCCGCCCGCCTGGTGGCCGCGACGGCCCGGGCGCTCTACCCCCGGTTCGAACCGGAGCTGGCCCGGCTCCCCGAGCTGTGCCCGCCGGACTGCGGTACGGCGGTGGACGTCGGCGGCTGGTACGGGCCCTGGACGCACCGGCTGTCCGGCCGCGCCGAGCACGTGGTGACGATCGAACCGGTGCCCCACCTGGCCCGTCTGCTGACGGCCGCCGTCCCGCCGAACGTACGGGTGATCCGTGCGGCGGCCTCGGACCGCCCGGGCATCGCCCGCCTGTGGCTGCCGTCGGACGACTCGGGCGACCGGGGCGTGTCGTCGCTGGTCCGGCGCGACATCCACGGCCGGGCGCTGGACGTCCCGTGCGTCACGCTGGACGAGCTGGGGCTGCGGGACGTCGGCTTCATCAAGATCGACGTGGACGGCAACGAGCCGGCGGTCCTGCGCGGGGCGACGGGCCTGCTGGCCCGCGACCGCCCGGCCCTGTTCGTGGAGCTGGAGTCCCGCATCCAGCCGATCGCCCCGGTGGTGACCTACCTGGCCCTGCTCGGCTACGACGGCTGGGTCCTGCCCGGCGACAGCTGGGTGCCGCTGGCGAAGTTCCCTCTTGAGGAGCACCAGGCGCACGCCTCCTACGTGGTCTCGCACGGCCTGCTGCGCCGCGTCCTGCCGTACGACGTCCTGCGGGGCCCGCGCTACGTCAACTCGGTCCTCTTCCTGCCGGACGGCCGCCGCCCGGGCGGCGGCCGT
>NZ_MUKA01000456.1:0-177 GCF_002150735.1 Streptomyces africanus | reverse complement strand
GCTACCGCTCGGTCCTCGGCGACCCCGAGTCCCGTACGCCCCGCCGGATCGGCGACCTGGACTGCGAGGCCTGGCTGTGGCCCGTGCCGCTCTGGCCCGACCTGCGCTTCGAGGTGCTGACCGCGCCGAACGGCCTGGTGTGGAACGAGTGGCTGGTCCGCGCCCCGGGCGCCGAGG
>NZ_MUKA01000455.1 GCF_002150735.1 Streptomyces africanus | reverse complement strand
GCCGATGACGACGGTCGGCACCGCGGAGGCGACGTGTTCGAGGCGTGCCCGCGACGATACGGGGGCGACCAGGACGAGGCCGTCCATGCCGCGGTCGATCATCGCCTCGGTGACCTGGGCCTCCGCCTGCTCGCCGTTGCAGCCCGGTCCGAGGAGTACCTGGTACTCGGTGTCCTCCAGCGCGCCGGTGATGCCGTCGAGGATCTCGGGGAAGAACGGGTTGCGGATGTCGGGCAGCATCACGCCGATCGTGTAGGTCTGCCCGCGCAGGCCCCGGNNCCGGTAGCCCAGCTCGTCGATCGCCCGGCGCACCTTGGCGCGCATCGCGGGGCTGGCGCCGTAGGCGTTGCGCAGCACCTTGGACACGGCGGTGGTGGACACCTGGGCGTGTCGGGCGACGTCGACGATGGTGACTCTGCGACGTGGTGCCGGCGGTTCCATCCGGTCCTTTGCCTCTCCGGGAAACATGTGCCGCCGAGTGTATGCCGGGCCTCTTGACGTCACTCGGGCTGCTCTCTAAGGTCGGCCCACCCCACTTTGGAAAACGTTACCCAAAACCGCTGTTTTTGAATCGATTCAACCATCGAAGGGAAACAGGTGTGAGGCATGAGGAGCGCAGTGCGGACGGCGGCGGCCGAGAGCCCGGCGCGGGAGAGCTTCCCCGCGCGAACAGGACGGCGGTGCGTCGGCGGACCGTGCTCGCCGCGACGGCCGGTGCCATGTCGGTAGGGGCCGGGGCCGCGGGAGGCGGCACGAGCACGGCGGCGGAGCCGTCCCGCGCGGCGGAAGGCGCCGCGGTGTGGGGGCTGACCGTCGAGCACCGCACCGACCCGCTCGGCATGGACGCGAACAGGCCGCGCTTCGGGTGGCGCATGCGGTCGGCGGCCCGCGGCCGGAGCCAGGGGTCGTACCGGATCCTCGTGGCGAGTTCGCCCGACAAGCTCTCCACCGCCCGCGCGGACCTCTGGGACAGCGGGCGCGTCCACTCCTCCGACTCGGTGGCCGTCCGCTACGAGGGCGAGCCGCTGAGCGCCTCGACCCGCTACCACTGGACCGTCACCGTCTGGGACAGCGAGGATCGTCCCGTCGGGGTCGCCTCCCCGGCCGCCTTCGAGACCGGCCTGATGAGCACCGACGGCGTGGCCGGATGGGACGGCGCGCAATGGATCGGGATGAAGGGGAAGACCCCCCGCTCGGCCGGCGCTCCCATGCTGCGCAAAGAGACGCCCCTCAGGGCCGACGGCCGGCGACAGGTACGCGAGGCGCGGCTGTACGTGTCGGCCCTCGGCGTCTACGACGCCCACGTCAACGGGGAGCACGTCACCGTTCCGCAGGACGGCGGTACCACGATCGAGCTGCTGCCCCCGGGCTGGACCAACTACGACCAGCGCGTCACCTACCTGACGTACGACGTCACGCACCTCGTGACGCGGCAGCGGACCGTCGCCCTCGCCTTCGTCCTGGGCAACGGCTGGTACAACGGCCGTGTCTCCGAGGGCAGCACGTACTACTCGCAGGACGGCAACGCCCTGGCGGTGAAGGCCAAGCTGCTCATCCGGTACACCGACGGCACGGCGCAGACGGTCGTCACCGAGCCGGACGGCGGCTGGAAGGCCACGGACACCGGCCCGTACCGGGCCGACGACATCTACGACGGCCAGACCTACGACGCCCGCAGGGAACTGCCCGGCTGGACGGCGCCCGGATTCGACGACAGCGCGTGGACGGACGTGGAACGCGTCGCCTTCGACGACAGGTACCCGGACGCCCGGCTCGTCGCCTACCCGGCCGAGACGGCACGCCTCATGCCGCGGTGGGACCGGCGGCCGCGGTCGATCACCGTCGCCACCGGAGTGACCGGCCAGGACGGCAGCCCGAACGGCAAGGGGCGCATCGTCGTGGACCCCGCCCGGACGGTGACCGACCCGGAGCAGGCGGCCTCCGCCGCCGTCACGATCGGCAGCGGCGAGACCGCCGTCTTCGACCTCGGCCAGAACATGGTCGGCGTCGCCCGCTACGGCCTGCACGGCCCGGCCGGCACCCGGGTCGAGTTCCGGTTCGGCGAGATGCTCAACGACGACAGCGCCGGCGCGGACGGCCCCGAGGGTTCCGTCTACCGGGCCAACCTCCGCAGCGCCAAGGCCACCAGCACCTACATCCTCAAGGGCGACCGGCACGGCGAGACCCATCAGGACGCCCTGACCTTCTACGGCTTCCGCTACGTCTCCGTCACCGCGACGGACACCGTCACGATCACCGGCCTGACCGGCAAGGTCGCCACGTCCGCGATCCGCGAGACCGGCACCCTCACCACCGACGACCCTGACATCAACCGGCTGATGAGCAACATCCGCTGGGGCCAGCGCGGCAACTACCTCTGGGTGCCGACCGACTGCCCGCAGCGCGACGAACGCCTCGGCTGGACCGGCGACACCCAGGTCTTCGCCACGACCGGCCTGTTCAACGCCGACGCCGCTGCCTTCCTCGGCCACTTCCAGACCACCGTCGTCGACTCCCAGGCCGTCTACGGCACGGACGGAGCGCAGTTCACCGGCGTGGCCCCCGGCGGACGGTACAACTTCCCCGGCGGCGGCAGCGGCTGGGCGGACTGCGGGGTGATCGTCCCGTGGACCGTCTGGCAGATGACGGGCGACGCGAGCATCGTCGAGGACAACTGGCCCGCGATGACCCGCTACCTGGAGTGGATCCACGAGCAGACCGGCGACACCTACGCCGGACAGGGCTCCCTCACCGGCGACTGGCTGGCACCGCAGAAGACCAGCGCCCAGCTCATGAGCGACGTCTACTACGGCTACTCCACGCGGCTGATGGCCCAGATGGCCCGGGCGATCGGCAGGACGGCGGAGGCGGAGGAGTACCAGCGCCTCTTCGGGCGTATCAGGCGGGCGTTCATCAACACCTACCTGAGCACCTCGGACGGTCAGGTCACGGTGAAGTCCAGCCTGGGCGACGCCTCCCCGATCGAGCCGGGCGCCGACCCCGACCAGAAGACGGAGGACAACAGCCAGACAGCGCTGCTGTGGGTCCTCAAGCTCGGGTTCTACGAGACGCAGGCACAACGCCGCGCCCTGCTCGGGCACTTGGCCGACAACATCCGCAACGACGCGGCCTACAAGGCGGCGCACCCGGACAGCAGCCGGGTCCGGTACGCCGAGAGCACCCTGTCCGTCGGCTTCCTCGGCGTCAACGTCCTCGCCCCCGTCCTCACCGACGAGGGCCGCGCCGACCTGGCGTACGCACTGCTGCACCAGGACGCCCTGCCGTCCTGGCTGTACTCGGTGCGAGGCGGCGCCACCACGGTCTGGGAGCGCTGGAACTCCTACTCCGACGACGCCGGCTTCGGCCCGGTCAGCATGAACTCCTTCAACCACTACGCCTACGGCGCGATCATGGAGTGGATGTACACGCACATGGCCGGCATCGCCCCGGACCCGGACAGCCCCGGCTTCCGGCACTTCCTGCTCCGCCCCCACCTCGATCCCACGGG
This sequence comes from Streptomyces africanus, assembly GCF_002150735.1. Classification (GTDB taxonomy): domain Bacteria; phylum Actinomycetota; class Actinomycetes; order Streptomycetales; family Streptomycetaceae; genus Streptomyces; species Streptomyces africanus. The sequence goes on along the minus strand of NZ_MUKA01000455.1, from coordinate 3,728 downwards.
CAGGATCACGCGGGTGTCGGGCTCGTACGAGTCGCCGTACGGCGAGATCAGAAGTGCGTGGGAGGTCGCCGAGGCGGGCCGGACCCTGGTGTACGACGCCGTCGTGCCCGCCAACAGCGAGGCGACGCTGCGCCTTCCGGCGACCTCCGCCGATACCGTCCGCGAGGGACGCACCCCGCTGGCCCGGGTGCCCGGAGTCCGTTTCCTCTCAGCCGCGGACGGGGTCTGCTCGTACCGCCTGCCGTCCGGACGGTACCGGCTGTCCGCCGCGCTGCGCTGACCCGGGCCGGCCGGTCGGGCAGCGCAGCGGGTTCACCATCAGGAGGAGGTGATCCGGGTGTTCACCCGCCGCATCCAGTCCCCGTCGGTGTGCCACATGGGGTGGTGGGGTGCGGCGTTGGAGGTCAGAACGACACCATGGAAACCCGCCGCGAGGCAGCGGTCGACGACGAACTCCGCGATGTCCTTGCCGACCGCGTCCTCCTCGAAGCGCGTCAGGAGCGGCGTGTACCCCACCACCCCTTCACCGAGGACGGCGGGGATGCCGCGGCGCCGGGCGAACTCGGCGACGGAGTCGACCCACCCGGCCAGGGTGTCCCGCATGTCCTGCCGGTGCACCGCGTAGTTCTCGTAGAGCCACAGGTCCCAGCGGTCGGGGTCGACCCAGTCGTGCGCGTAGAAGAGTTCGCGCGGGATTCCGGTGGCCGCCAGCCGCCAGGGTTCGTCCGGCTGGTGGTCGGCGAAGGCGGGCGCGTCGGGGCGGAGCATGCCGGCCAGTTCGGGAGTGGGCCACGCGGCCGTCCGGGGCGCGGGTTCCGTGCCGTGACCGAGTCCCACCGCCTCGTACAGCGCGCCGAGCACGCCGTAGACGTAGAAGTGGAGGTGCGCGATCTGCGCCTGCTCGGGCAGGTCGTCCAGTTCGTCCGGCCAGGGCTCGCCGAGCGAGTAGGTGACCGGGATGCCGGGGTGGCGCGACCGCAGCAGCTTCACGGCACGGTCGAGGGGGCCGCGCAACCGGGCGTAGTGGGTGGCGCCGTCGTCCGGTACGAGGGAGCAGTTGTCGACCTCGTTGTGCACTTCGACGTAGGCGACGCGGTCGGCGAGCCCGCGCTCGGTGAGGAAGTCCAGCAGGTCGGCGAGCGCCTCGGCCACCACCTCGGCCCGGTCCGGACCGGGGACCGCGGCCAGGGCGCGGTGCCAGGCGTCGGTGTCCGCGAAGCTGGGGGACTGCTGGTACTCCCACGAGGACACGATCACCTTGCAGTCGTGCCGGGCGGCCGCCTCGAACAGTTCGACGAGCCGTCGGCGGCCGTCCAGCGGATAACCGCCCCGCACGTTGTACCAGCGGGTGCGCTGCCCGAACTCGCCGCCCAGACCCCGGATGTGCAGGGACTCCGGGGCCTGCACCCGCCCGGAGAACAGCAGGAAGGGCATGGCGCAGACGCGCACGGTGTTGAAGCCCCGCTCCACGGCCTCGGCGAAGGCCCGGTCGAGGTCGGCGAAGGGCTCGCCGGGACCCGCCTGGGTGTACCAGCTGAAGTCCCACAGGGTGATGGCGAGCCGGACCGTGGGCTCGCCCGTCGTCGCTTGTCGCTGTGTGCTCATGCGGCCACGCTAGCCCACAATTCATTAATTATGAATAATCCTTGACAGGGTGAGGACGGCTCCCCAGGCTTCTGCCATGACCGAACCCCTCCACCTCTCCCGGCGCACCGTCGTCACGGCACTCGGCGCGGCCGGCTTCACCGCTCTTCCGGCCTGGCCGGACACGGCACGAGCCGTGGACGGCCCGGCACAAGCCGCGGACGGCCCGGTGCTCGACGCCCACCCGGCCACCGAACCTTCCGGCACCCATGTGCGCGAGGTCGGCGGCACCAAGGTCGTCTTCCAGTACGGCGCCGTGCTCCCCGCCTTCGACGGCTGGCGCACCCGGGAGCCCACCCGCGAGTACCTCTCCCTGGACCGCACGTGGCGCTTCCGCTTCGACCCCGGCAACCAGGGACTCGACGACGGCTGGCAGTCCCCGGACCTCGACGACCGGTCGTGGGACCTCATCGACGTACCGTCGGCCTGGGACCTGCTGGACACGCCCGGATTCGGCTCGGAGACCAGCCCCTTCGGCAAGGGCACGGCCTTCGCCGACGGCTACGCCTGGTACCGCACCGTCGTCGACGTCCCCGGATCCTGGCGGGCCCGGCACGTGCGCATCGCCTTCCTGGCCGCCGGCTACAGCGCCGAGGTCTGGCTCGACGGCGTGCGACTCGGCAAGCACGAGGGCGCCAACTCGCCCTTCGCGCTGCCGGTGGCGGGCGCGCTCCGGCCGGGCACGCGCCAGACGATCGCCGTACGGGTCTTCCGCCGCGCGAGCTACACCGACTACACGGCCCCCGCTCCGCAGCCGGTCACCGACGACCACGAGATCCCGTACAAGCCCGTCGACTACTGGCCCTACGCGGGGCTGACCCGGTCGGCCTGGATCGAGGCGGTCCCACAGGTCACCATCGCCAAACTGCTCGTGGCCGCCGCGAACGGCCGCGTCGAGGCACACGCGGTCGTGGAGAACCACGGGGCCTTGGACTTCGACGGCCGGCTCACCCTGGACCCCGGCCGGGGGAGCGGCGGCCTGCCCGCCTCGGTCGCGGCCCGGATCCCGGCCCGGTCGGCCGGCGTCGTCCGCGTCGCGGTCCGTGTGCCCCACGCCCCCAGGTGGAGCCCGGCCACGCCGCACACGCTGACCGCCCGCGCCACCCTGACCGCCGGAAGGACCTCGGGCCCGCGGGTGGACACGCTGTCCACCGTCTACGGCGTGCGTGAACTGACCATCCGTGACGCGCAGTTGCGGCTCAACGGCAAGACTCTCTTCCTCAAGGGCCTCAACTGGCACGAGGAGACGGCCGCGCACGGCAGGGCGATGACGCCCGCCGAGTACGACCGGGAGCTCGGCCACATCACCGACCTGGGCGTCAACTTCATCCGCAACTGCGTCTACAACCGCCACCCGTACGTCTACGACTGGGCGGACGAGCACGGCGTGCTGGTGATGGACGACATCGACACCATGTGGCTCAACACCGCCCAGGAGAAGCTCCAGACCGAGCGCTACGGCCTCGCCCGGGCTCTGGCCCTGACCATGGCGTGGAACCAGCACAACCACCCGTCGGTGATCCTGTGGGGCCTGCAGAACGAGTCGGAGATCGACGGCGACGGCGCTCCCGTCTACCGCGCCTGGCTCGCCGATCTGAAGGCGGCCGTGAAGGCGGTCGACCTCACCGCCCGCCCGGTGACCTGGGCTTCGAACACCAGCGACGACCCCGCCTTCGACCTCGCCGACGTGATCGGATTCAACGAGTACTTCGGCTACTTCTACGGCGAGGACGCCGACCTCGGTCCCACCCTGGACGCGGTGCACGCGAAGTATCCGGGCAAGCCGGTCCTGATCACCGAGAACGGCACCTGGTCCCTGGCCGGCAACCACGGCCCCGACACCACGGAGGGCACGGAGGAGTGGCAGGCGGCCCGCTTCACCGCCCACTGGACACAGGTCGTCGAACGCGGCGACTTCGTCGCCGGGTTCACCTACTGGGTCCTCAAGGACTACAAGCAGCGGGCCGGGTACAACCAGTCCTACAACGGCATCTCGGTCATGGGCCTGCTCACCTTCGGCGAGGAGCGTCCCAAGCTGGTCTACGACGTGTTCCGCGAGGCGACCGGCCCCGGGGCCGGGTGAC
>NZ_MUKA01000454.1:5780-6311 GCF_002150735.1 Streptomyces africanus | reverse complement strand
ACGTCCCGGCCATGAGCGACGAGGCGGTGATCGTCCGCAACCAGGGCACGATCTTCCTGGGCGGCCCGCCCCTGGTGAAGGCGGCCACGGGCGAGGTCGTCACGGCGGAGGAGCTCGGCGGCGGCGAGGTCCACTCCCGCGTCTCGGGCGTCACGGACCACCTCGCGGAGAACGACGCGCACGCCCTGCGCATCGTCCGCACGATCGTCTCCACCCTCCCCGCCCGCGGCCCCCTCCCCTGGGAGGTCACGGAACCCACAGAGCCCAAGGTCGACCCGCACGGCCTCTACGGCGCGGTCCCGGTCGACTCCCGCACCCCCTACGACGTGCGCGAGATCATCGCCCGGGTCGTCGACGGCTCCCGTTTCGCCGAGTTCAAGTCCGAGTTCGGCCAGACCCTGGTCACGGGCTTCGCCCGGATCCACGGCCACCCGGTGGGCATCGTCGCCAACAACGGCATCCTGTTCTCCGAGTCCGCCCAGAAGGGCGCCCACTTCATCGAGCTGTGCGACCAGCGCGGCATCCCGCTGG
>NZ_MUKA01000454.1:0-5717 GCF_002150735.1 Streptomyces africanus | reverse complement strand
TTCCTGTGGATGTGGCCGAACGCCAAGATCTCCGTCATGGGCGGCGAGCAGGCCGCGTCGGTCCTCGCGACCGTCAAGCGGGACCAGCTGGAGGCGCGCGGCGAGTCCTGGCCGGCCGAGGACGAGGACGCCTTCAAGGCCCCGATCCGCGCCCAGTACGAGCGCCAGGGCAGCGCCTACTACGCGACGGCCCGCCTCTGGGACGACGGAGTGATCGACCCGCTGGACACCCGCCAGGTCCTGGGCCTGGCCCTGACCGCGTGCGCCAACGCGCCCCTGGGCGACCCCCAGTTCGGCGTCTTCCGGATGTGAGGGGACGGACGACGATGTTCGAGACAGTGCTGGTGGCCAACCGGGGCGAGATCGCCGTACGGGTGATCCGTACGCTGCGGTCGATGGGCGTGCGCTCGGTGGCCGTCTTCTCCGACGCGGACGCCGACGCCCGGCATGTCCGCGAGGCGGACACGGCGGTCCGGATCGGCCCGGCCCCGGCGTCCGAGAGCTACTTGTCGGTGGAGCGCCTGCTGGATGCCGCGGCCCGCACCGGCGCCGAGGCCGTCCACCCCGGCTACGGCTTCCTCGCCGAGAACGCCGCCTTCGCGCGCGCCTGCGCCGAGGCGGGCCTGGTCTTCATCGGCCCCGCGGCGGACGCGATCTCCCTCATGGGCGACAAGATCCGCGCCAAGGAGACGGTCGAGGCGGCCGGAGTGCCGGTCGTCCCCGGCGGACGCGACCCGGACCTGGCCGAGGCGGCCCGCGAGCTGGGCGCGCCCGTGCTGCTGAAGCCGAGCGCGGGCGGCGGCGGCAAGGGCATGCGCCTGGTGCGGGACCTGACCCGGCTGGAGGAGGAGATCGCCGCGGCCCGCCGCGAGGCCCGCGCCTCCTTCGGCGACGACACGCTCCTGGTGGAGCGCTGGATCGACCGCCCCCGCCACATCGAGATCCAGGTCCTGGCCGACGGCCACGGAAACGTCGTCCACCTCGGGGAGCGCGAGTGCTCCCTGCAGCGCCGTCACCAGAAGATCATCGAGGAGGCGCCGAGCGTGCTCCTCGACGGACGGACGCGCTCCGCGATGGGCGAGGCGGCGGTCCAGGCGGCCCGCTCCTGTGGCTACCGGGGCGCGGGCACGGTGGAGTTCATCGTCCCCGGCACCGACCCGTCGTCGTACTACTTCATGGAGATGAACACCCGCCTCCAGGTGGAGCATCCGGTCACGGAGCTGATCACCGGCCTGGACCTGGTCGAGTGGCAGCTGCGGGTGGCGGCCGGGGAGCCCCTCGGCTTCACCCAGGAGGACGTACGGCTGACGGGCCACGCGGTGGAGGCCCGCATCTGCGCCGAGGACCCGGCCCGCGGCTTCCTCCCCTCCGGCGGCACGGTCCTGAAGCTGAGCGAGCCGCAGGGCGACGGCATCCGCACCGACTCGGGCCTCACGGAGGGCACGGAGGTCGGCAGCCTCTACGACCCGATGCTCTCGAAGGTCATCGCGTACGGCCCCGACCGCGCGACCGCCCTGCGCAAGCTCCGCTCGGCCCTGGCGGAGACGGTCACGCTCGGGGTGCAGACCAACGCCGGCTTCCTGCGCCGGCTGCTCGCCCACCCGGCGGTGGTCACCGGCGACCTGGACACCGGCCTGGTCGAGCGGGAGGTGGAGGGCCTGGTCCCCACGGACGTACCCGAGGAGGTCTACGAGGCGGCAGCCGCCCTACGTCTGGAGGCGCTCCGGCCCGAACCCGGCGGCTGGACCGACCCCTTCTCGGTCCCGAGCGGCTGGCGGCTCGGCGGGGCCCGGAAGCCGCCCGCCTTCCACCTGCGGGTGCAGGACCCGGTGGAGTACACCCCGCGCGGCACCGCCACGGTCACCGACGACCGGGTCTCCGTCACGCTGGACGGCGTCCGGCACACCTTCCACCGCGCCGCCGACTGGCTCGGCCGCGACGGCGACGCCTGGCACGTACGCGACCACGACCCGGTGGCCGCCTCCCTGAGCCGCGCGGCCCACGCGGGCGCCGACTCGCTGACCGCGCCCATGCCGGGCACGGTGACAGTGGTGAAGGTCGCCGTCGGCGACGAGGTGACCGCGGGCCAGAGCCTGCTGGTGGTGGAGGCGATGAAGATGGAGCACGTCATCTCCGCCCCGCACGCCGGCAAGGTCACCGAACTGGACGTGACCCCGGGTTCGACGGTCGCCATGGACCAGGTGCTGGCGGTCATCGCACCGCACGAGGAGGCACAGGAGGAGGCGGAGGAATGACAGTCGACGGTCTCCCGATGGTGGTCCCGACCACGGACCTGCCCACCCGCGTCCGCATCCACGAGGTCGGCGCACGCGACGGCCTGCAGAACGAGAAGGCGACGGTCCCGACGCGGATCAAGGCGGAGTTCATCCGCCGCCTGGCCGAAGCGGGCCTGACGACGATCGAGGCGACGAGCTTCGTCCACCCCAAGTGGGTCCCCCAACTGGCGGACGCGGAAGAGCTCTACCCCCTGGTCAGCGACCTCCCGGTGGCCCTGCCGGTGCTCGTCCCGAACGAAAGGGGCCTGGACCGCGCCCTGACGCTCGGCGCCCGGCGGGTCGCGGTCTTCGCCAGTGCCACGGAGTCCTTCGCCAAGGCCAACCTCAACCGCACGGTGGACGAGGCTCTGGCGATGTTCGACCCGGTGGTGGCCCGGGCGAAGGCGGACGACGTCCACGTCCGCGGCTACCTCTCCATGTGCTTCGGCGATCCCTGGGAAGGCGCGGTCCCGGTCCCCCAGGTGGTCAGGGTCTGCAAGGCGCTCCTGGACATGGGCTGCGACGAGCTGAGCCTGGGCGACACGATCGGCGTGGCGACCCCGGGCCATGTGGTCGCGCTCCTCGCGGCCCTCGACGAAGCAGGAATCCCGCCGTCCGCCCTCGGCGTCCACTTCCACGACACCTACGGCCAGGCCCTCGCCAACACACTCGCGGCCCTCCAGCAGGGCGTCACGACGGTCGACGCCTCCGCGGGCGGCCTGGGCGGCTGCCCGTACGCCAAGTCGGCGACCGGCAACCTCGCCACCGAAGACCTCGTGTGGATGCTGCGGGGCCTCGGCATCGACACCGGAATCGACCTCGGCCGCCTCGTCGCCACGAGCGCGTGGATGGCCACCCACCTGGGCCGACCCAGCCCCTCCCGCACCGTCCGAGCCCTGTCCCACGAGGACACCGAGGAGCGATGATCACCATGGACTACCGCCTCTCCCCCGAGTTGGAGGAACTCCGCCGCACGGTCGAGGAGTTCGCGCACGAGGTCGTGGCGCCGAAGATCGGCGACTTCTACGAGCGGCACGAGTTCCCGTACGAGATCGTCCGGGAGATGGGCCGCATGGGCCTGTTCGGGCTGCCGTTCCCCGAGGAGTACGGCGGGATGGGCGGCGACTACCTGGCCCTGGGGGTGGTCCTGGAGGAACTGGCACGGGTCGACTCCTCGGTGGCGATCACGCTCGAAGCCGGCGTCTCGCTCGGCGCGATGCCGGTGTTCCGCTACGGCACGGAGGCCCAGAAGCGGGAGTGGCTCCCCCGCCTCTGCTCCGGCGAACTCCTGGGCGCGTTCGGCCTGACGGAACCGGACGGCGGCAGCGACGCGGGCGCGACCCGCACGACGGCCCGCCTGGACCCCTCGACGAACGAGTGGGTGATCAACGGCACCAAGTGCTTCATCACCAACTCGGGCACGGACATCACGGGCCTGGTGACGGTCACGGCGGTCACGGGCCGCACCCCGGAGGGCAAGCCGCAGATCTCCTCGATCATCGTCCCGTCCGGCACCCCGGGCTTCTCGATCGCGGCCCCCTACTCGAAGGTCGGCTGGAACGCCTCGGACACCCGCGAGCTGTCCTTCTCGGACGTGCGGGTCCCGGCGGCGAACCTCCTGGGCGAGGAGGGCCGCGGCTACGCCCAGTTCCTGCGCATCCTCGACGAGGGCAGGATCGCCATCGCGGCCCTCGCGACGGGCCTGGCCCAAGGCTGCGTCGACGAGTCGGTCAAGTACGCCAAGGAACGCCACGCCTTCGGCAAGCCGATCGCCGCCAACCAGGCGATCCAGTTCAAGATCGCCGACATGGAGATGAAGGCCCACACGGCCCGCCTCGCCTGGCGCGACGCGGCAGTCCGCCTGGTGACCGGCGCCCCCTTCAAGAAGGAAGCGGCCCTGGCCAAGCTCCACTCCTCCACCATCGCCGTGGACAACGCCCGCGAAGCCACCCAGATCCACGGCGGCTACGGCTTCATGAACGAGTACCCGGTCGCCCGCATGTGGCGCGACTCCAAGATCCTGGAAATCGGCGAGGGCACGAGCGAGGTCCAGCGGATGCTGATCGCACGGGAGTTGGGGCTCGTGGGCTGAGAGACCCACCCGGGCCTGCGTCGTCACCCCCGACGCAGGCCTTGCGAACTTCGTCTTCGTGATCCGGATCACTGCCCCCGAGGGCATCCCCGCCCCCTCCCTCGGGCACAGGTACCAGGGCTCCCCTGGACACGGCATGAGGTTAGGCTAACCTAAGCCTGAATCCAGCCAACTGGCTGTCAGCCGTGCCCGCAGTGGCTCCGTACGCACGAAAGCAGACCCAGCGATGTCGAACGCCAGAACCGCCCGCTTCTCCCGCCGCGGCATCCTCGCCGCCGGCGGTGCCCTCGGACTCGGTGCGCTCGTGACCGCGTGCGGCAGTGAGGACTCGACGGACGGCGGCTCGGACTCGAAGGCGTCCGCCAAGTCCGGCCCGTGGTCCTTCAAGGACGACCGCGGCAAGAACGTGCAGCTCGACAAGGTCCCCGCGAACATCGTCGCCTTCACCGGCGTCGCCGCCGCCCTGTACGACTACGGCGTCTCCGTGAAGGGCGTCTTCGGTCCCACCAAGACGCAGGACGGCAAGCCCGACGTCCAGGCCGGCGACATGGACATCAGCAAGGTGACCATCCTCGGCAACTCCTGGGACCAGTTCAACGTCGAGAAGTACGCCGCCCTCGCCCCCGACGTGCTGATCAGCACCATGTTCGACTCCGCCGGCACCCTCTGGTACGTCCCCGAGGCCTCCAAGGACAAGATCGCCAAGCTCGCCCCGAGCGTCGGCATCTCCGTCTACGACCGCCAGCTCACCGCCCCGCTCCAGCGCATGTGGGAGCTGGCCGAGTCCCTCGGCGGCGACATGAAGGCCGCGAAGGTCACCGACGCCAAGAAGCGGTTCGAGGAGGCCTCCGAGCGGCTGCGCAAGGCCGCCAAGGCACACCCCGACATCAAGGTGATGGCTGGTTCCGCGAGCCAGGAGCTCTTCTACGTCTCCGGCACCAACCTCTCCGTCGACCTGGAGTACTTCAAGGCCCTCGGCGTGAACTTCGTCGAGCCGCCGGAGAAGGCCAAGGCGAAGGGAGGCGGCTGGTTCGAGAGCCTGAGCTGGGAGAACGTCGACAAGTACGCGGCCGACATCATCATGATGGACGACCGGTCCTCGGCGATCCAGCCGGCGAACATCACCGAGGCGACGTGGAAGAAGCTGCCCGCGGTGAAGGCCGGGCAGGTCATCTCGCGTTCGGCCGAGCCGATCTTGTCTTACGACAAGTGTGTGCCGCTGGTGGAGAACCTTGCCAAGGCCATCGAGACCGCCAAGAAGGTCAGCTAGGCGTTCAGCGCCGTTCGGGCTTGCCGGGGTCTGCGACTGCGGGTCTGTATATGGCTGAGCGCGCAGTTCCCCGCGCCCC
>NZ_MUKA01000058.1 GCF_002150735.1 Streptomyces africanus | reverse complement strand
CATTCGCAGAGGGTTCGCCGTCCAACCGGTACTCGCTGGAGGTCTGGCAGCGCGTCGCCGGGTCCGGCTCGTGCGACCCGTCCGGAGCGCAGCGCTACATCTACAACGCGTGGCCCAACGTCGGCGCCTCCCGCATCGGCACGTACACCGTGGAGAACGGACGGTCCACCCTCCAGATCCAGTCCGAGACACAGGCGGTTTCCACGACACCGACCATCGGGTGGGGTGACGGGCCGGGGTCCACGTCCTGGCTCCCGGTGGGGGAGTCGGCCCGAGCCGGCGAGCACTGGCTGTGGAACATCACGACTACTCCGCCACCGGCGCCGCAGGTCAACCCGCTGACGCTGACGTGATCCTGACCAGCGAGCAGCACTGGGTCTGCCCCAACTGCCCGGCCACAGCCGTGACAGTCGGGGCAGACAACCGTTTCCACACATGTCCCGGCCTCGCCGGCCTGCTCGCCCCGATGGTCCTGGAGGGGGTGCGGGCCCGCGTGCGGGCCGTGGTTCGGGAGGACTACGTCGGCGGCGAGGACGTGCGGTACGACGACGAAGGGCGGCCGGTGATGTCCGTGGTCACGGAGCGGGACGACGGACGGGACTGCGTGGCCTTCGCCCCCACCGCGCACGTGAGGAAGGTCTGAGCGATGGCGTGGACGGACAGCAGGGCCTTCCGGTCGTGGGTCCAGGGCCCGATGATGCAGGCCTCCGGGACCGGCTACACGGGCCTAGACTCCGACACCGTCAAGGTCGCCCTGTTCGACAACACCGTCACCCCGGACCGGGACGCGGTGACCGCCGAGACCGGGTACGGCACGGGCACCTGGACGACGGCGCGCGAGATCTCCGGCGGTACCAACTGGCCCGCCGGCGGCCGGGCCCTGACCTCCAAGACCTTCACCACCCCAGAGGCGGGGGTGGTGATGTTCGACGCGGCCGACCTCCCCGCCGCAGGCACCGTCACCCTGTCCGACGCGTACGGCTGCCTCATCTACGACGACTCCATCGTTGGCGGCACGGTCGCCGATCAGGGCGTGGCCTACCTCTACTTCGGCGGCCCGCAGCCGGTTGTCTCGGGCTCGTTCACTGTGGTCTGGTCGAGCAACGGCATCGCGCGGTTCGCAGCCTGACAGGGAGGGCACCGTGGCTGAACTCGGGCCGTGCGAGGCGTGGCCGATCTACTGGACGTGCGACGTCTCGGCCTACTCACCTGAGCTGACCGGGTACGCGGTGTCCGCTGCCACGCGGGTGCTGTGGGCGTTGTCCGGGCGCCGTTTCGGGCAGTGTGAGGCGACTCTGCGGCCGTGCGCGGACGACTGCGGCGACTGGACGTCCATCCCGCTGTGGGACTGGCGGGCCGGCTACTCGATGCCTCCGTGGGACTTCTACCGCACGCCGTACTGCGCCGGCGGTTGTTCGTCCGGCTGCTCGTGCAGGCACATCCCTACCGTCCGGCTGCCCGACAGTGTGAGCCGCGTCGTGGAAGTGCGGCTGGACGGCGCGCCGATGGTGACTGGCTCTTACCGGCTGGACGGCGCGGCGTTGATGCGGACCGATGGCGAGCCGTGGCCGCGCTGCAACAATCTCGCCCTGGACGACAGTCAACCGGGCACCTGGTCGGTGACGGCTGTGTTCGGCGAGGATGTGCCGGACTCCGGCCGCCTCGCGATGGGCGAACTCGCCTGCGAGATCCTCAAGGCCGGCTCCGGCGTCGACTGCCGTCTGCCCCCGGGCGTGACGCAGCTCGTCCGCCAGGGCGTCACGATCCAGTACCCGGACATGGGTCAGCTTCTCAAGGACGGCCGTACCGGCTTGTACCTCGTGGACCTGTTCCTGGCCTCCGAGAACCCGGACGGCCTACGCCGCCGGGCCCGTGTCTACGACGTGGACCGGATGCTGAGGAGGCGACTGTGATCGACGGCCCTGCGCGCTGGTACACCCTGGGCACTTACCTGGTGACCGCTGTCCGCGACGGCCTGTCGTCCAAGCCGAATCGCTCGGGGCAGGTCCCCGGCGAGATCGCCTGGGACTCCTGCGACTGTGGCGGGATGCTCGCCGTATCCCTGTCCAGGCTGTACCTCTCTGAGACGTTCCCCGAGGAGTCCGAGGCGGTGAACGGCGCCTGCCAGCCGCCGTACGAGGTCGGGCAGTTCACCGTGGCGGTGGTGCGCTGCGCACCGAACCCGGACGGCGTGGAGGCCGCCCCGCCGGCCGACGAGCTGGACACGGCGGCGGGGCTGCTGCTCCAGGACGCCACCGAGATGCTGGGCGCCGTGTCCGCCGCGCTGTGTCGCCTGAAGGAGGACGACGAGGTGCTGGACTACCTGGTGACACCGGTGGAGCCGGTCGGCCCCGAGGGCGGGTGCGTCGGGGTCAACATGACCGTGCGCATCGGTCTGGCGCTCTGATGCCGGCCGCGCGCATCGAGATCCGGGCCGGCGGTGTCAACGAGCTGCTGCTGGCGCCGGACTCGCCGGTGATGAAGGAGCTGGTCCGCAAGGCCCGCCGGGTACAGCGCAACGCCCGGCGCATGGCTCCGGGGAAGATGGGCCGCCGGGTGAAGGCGGTGGTCGTCGGCCGCCACGTGCGCGTGGAGTCCAACCACCCCGCCACGATGTACGTCATCAAGGGCACGAGGCCGCACCAGATCCGCCCGCGCACCCGGCAGGTGCTGAAGTTCACGACGAAGCGAGGCACGGTGTTCGCCCGCGTGGTCAACCACCCGGGAAATAAACCGAATGATTTTATGACAAAGGCTCTGCGGATGGGCTAGGTCTGACGGCGTTCAATCCGTCCCGCCACGCGGCGGTCAGCTCCGCGTCGTCGGTGTCGTCCCACAGCGTGGTGCCGGTCGCGACTCTCCACTTGCGCAAGCAGTGGGTGACAGCCCGGAGCACGTCGCAGGGAACTCGGGCCTCTTGCGGATCCGCGATTCCAGCCGCGTTCATGTACGGCCACAGGCGTGCCCGCAGGGGCTCGGCTTCGCCGCGTGTGTTCCGGGCGAGGCTGAGGCACTGCACAGCTCCGAGGAGGGCTGCGTACGACAGAGGGGCCGCGAGGACGATGCCCCGCTCGTCGGTGGCCTGGACAACGGGCGCCGGGGCGGATTCCTTGGTCATGGCACGAGCGTATCGGCGCAGCCGTTCACCGGTCCAAGAGACTCCGGAACGATCATGGTGTGCTGTGGGCTTACCGTGCGCGCCATGACCGAGATCCGGGACTTCAGCAAGCAGCGGAAGGACATCTCCTTCCGCGTCGATGAGGACGTGTTCCACGCCGCGCGGGGCATTCCGGCCGAGGTGCTGATGGCGTTCGCCTCCAAGTTCTCCAGCATGGACACGAACGCCACCGTGGACCAGCAGCTTGAGGCGTTCCGCTCGATGCTGGACGTCGTGCTGCTGCCCGATTCGCTCGCGCGGTTCAACGAGAGGATGCGCGACCGGGCAAACCCTATCGAGATCGACCAGGTGGAGGACATCGTCACCTGGCTGATGGAGCAGTACGGGCTCCGCCCTACCGAACTGCCCTCCTCCTCGCAGGATGGGCCGCCCGACCCGGTACCTGGCATTACCTCGATGGCCAGTACACCGGCCGAGGTATCGATCTCCGCCAGCTCCCCGTCGATCGCTTCCTGAACCTCGTCTACTACGAGATGAGCCAGCGAACCGAGCCGCGCGAGGGGGAGCCCGAGGAGGCCGCGCAGAAGCGGCTCGACTCCGAGCTGAGTGTCCACCTGTGGCGCGTCCCGGGGCAGGAAGCGCCCAAGCCGGTGGAGATCGAGGAAGGCGCTCCCTGGTGGTGGAACGGCGAGGAGGACGCCTCGCAGCAGTTCCTCGCAGCTCAAGGGGTGGTGTTGTAGATGGCCGGAGTGCTGATCGGGACCGGCTTCGTCCGCATCGACGCCGACACGTCCCCGGCCATGAAGGCGGTCAAGGGGCTGGGCTCCATCGCGGCGAGCGCCCTGTCCACGTCGCTCCTGCCCATGACGGCAGCCGTGACGGCTGGCGTCGGCGCCATGACCGCATCCCTGGCTTCCGCCGGCGCGGCTGGCGGCGCCTTCGCGGCGGCCGTCGCTCCTCAGTTCAAGAAGATCACCGAGGCCAGCGAGAAGCTGGAAACGGCTGAGGAGAACAACGAGAAAGCCACCATCGCCAAGGCCCACGCCCAACGGCTGGCCAAGGAGATGGGCGTCAAGTACGGCCAGCAGATCAAGATCACCTCCAAGATGTCGGAGGAGTCCAAGGCCAAGGCGCAGGAGTACAACAAAGCGGTGCGCGAGGTCGCCACCGCTACCAACGTCGCCCGCAAGTCGCAGGCCATCTACGACGAGAAGATGAAGGCGATGACGCCGGCCACCAGAGACACGGCCAAGGCGTTCCAGAACCTGAAGGACGACATAGACAAGTGGTCGGACAGCCTGTCGTCGACCACGATGCCGATCTTCACCGCCGGGATCAACAAGGTTCGGGAGCTGTTGCCCAAGCTGACCCCGTTCGTGAAGATCGCCTCCCGGGAGATCAAGGAATTCGTTTCGTCGTTCAGCTTCGGCCAGGCGGGCCGCGTCTTCTCCGAGTTCGGCCGGAACCTCCAGGGCAACGCGGGCAGCGCCCTGGGCAACCTCCTCGACACCATCCGGAACGTGACGGTGGGCGTCGTCGGCATGATCAATGCCTTCATGCCGGTGCAGTCGGACATGTCCGGCGGGCTGGTCGAGCTGACGGACAGGTTCGCTACCTTCGGCGCGAACCTCGGGCAGAGCGAGGGGTTCGCGACGTTTCTGGAGCGGGCGCGCGGGGCCGTCCCGGCCCTGAAGGACATCGGTTCGGCCATCGCCGACGTCGTCTCCGCCGCCGGGCCGATGAGCGGCTTCGGCCTGCTCATGCTCCAGGTCTTCTCACAGCTCGTGTCGGCCATCCCCACGCCGGCGCTGAAGCTGCTCGTCCCGGCGATCCTCGCCGTCAACGCGGGCATGAAGCTGTACCGGATCTACCAGGCAGCGGCAGCGACGGCATCGTGGCTCTTCACCACCTCGGTCACCACGTCTACCGGCGCCGTCTACGCCAACCGCCTGGCCCTCGTCGGCCACCGGCTCGCCCTGATCGGCAACCGCATCGCCACCACGGCCTCCACGGTGGCCACCCGCGTATGGGCCGCAGCCACCTGGACCGCCAACATGGCCTCCCGAGCAGCGGCGCTGGGCCTGCGGCTGCTCACCGGCGTGCTGCGTGTCGCCCGCGTGGCTGTGCTGCTGACGGCGGGCGCCATGCGCGCCCTCGCGATCGCCATGCTGACCAACCCTGTCGGCATCATCATCACCGCCCTGATCGCGCTCGGCGCCGCGTTCTTCATCGCGTGGAAGAAGTCGGAGGCGTTCCGCGACGGCGTAAAGGCCGTCCTCAACGGGGCCAAGGACGTCGGCATCGCGGTCGGCGGCTGGTTCGCCGGACCGTTCGTCCGGTTCTTCACGGAGAAGATCCCCGGCGCCTTCCAGGCCCTGCTCAACTGGGTGCAGACCAAGTGGACCGCCCTCGTCAGCCTGATGTCTCTGCCGGTGCAGATGGGCGTGCGGTACATCCTGGACCGGTGGGAGATCCTGCGGGCCGGAATGTCCGCCGTCTGGGGCGCGATCCGCTCCAACGTCCTCAACCCCATCGGGAACTTCTTCACTAAGACCATCCCGAGCTGGGCCGCGTACGTGCGGGACTTCGTCGTGCACACCTGGAACGTCATCCTGGAGCGGCTCAGTACCGTGTACCAGGGGCTGAAGAACAGGTTCTTCACGCCCATCGGCAACTTCTTCACCAAGGTGGTCCCCGGCTGGGCGGGCACCGTACGCGATCGGGTGGTGGGCGCCTGGAACGGACTGCGCGACCGGCTCGCCGGCGTCTACAGCTCCGTCCGCTCCAAGGTCTTCACCCCCATCGGCAACTTCTTCACCCGGACCATCCCCGGCTGGGCGGGCACGGTGCGCAACCGGGTGTCCGGAACCTGGAACGGGCTGCGTAACAGCCTCGTCGGTGTCTACGGCTCCATCAAGTCCAGGGTCTTCACCCCCATCGGCAACTTCTTCACACGGACCATCCCGGGCTGGGCGAAGACCTTGCGGGACAAGGTGCACGGCTTCTTCCGGTCCATGCGCGACGGCATCGGCACCATCTGGAACGGGATCAAGTCCAAGACGAAATCGCCCATCAACTGGGTTTTGGATCATGTGTGGAACCGTGGCCTGGTCAGCGTCTGGGGCAAGATCGCCGGGTGGGTCGGGCTGAAGAACAGCCTGAAGAAGGTCAAGATGCTGGCGGCCGGCGGCACAGTCGGCCCCCGTCGGGCCGAGCCGGGGGTGTTCAGCAAGCCGACGGCGATTGTCGGCGAGGGCAACCCCCGGTATCCGGAATTCGTGATCCCCACCGATCCCCGGTACGCCACGCGGGCGCGCGGTCTGTGGGAGGCGGCTGGCGCGCACTTCTACGCGGAGGGCGGCATCCTCGGCACCATCAAGGGCGCCATCGGCAGCGTGTTCGACACCGGTAAGTCCCTCAGCAAGGTAGCCCTGTCCTTCCTGTCCGACCCGGTGGACAAGGCCAAGGACATGCTGATGGGCCCGCTGAAGGGCATGACCAGGGCCATCGGTTCCAGCGCGTGGGCGAAGATGGCGGCCAGGCTGCCGCGCATGGCCGTGGACGGCCTCATCCGGGCCGTGAAGTCGGTTGGTTCGGACCTTCTCGGCCTCGGCGGCGGTGGCCCGGTCGACATCGGCGGTTCCGGTGTGAAGCGCTGGACGGGCGTCGTGCGGCAGGCGCTCGGGCTCGTCGGCCAGCCGCTGTCCCTGACGAACACCACGCTGCGCCGTATGAACCAGGAGTCGGGCGGCAATCCGCGCGCCGTCAACCTCCGGGACATCAACGCCAAGCGCGGCTATCCGTCGGTCGGTCTCATGCAGGTCATCCGGCCCACCTTCCAGGCCCACGCCGGCCGGTTCCGGAAGACCGGGCCGTTCATGTACGGCACGTCTATCAACCCGCTCGCCAACGTGTACGCCTCGATGCGCTACGCGTTGTCGGCCTACGGCAACCTCTCACGTGCCTACAACCGGCCCGGCGGCTACGCGACCGGCACCGACGGTGCGTCGACCGGATGGCACTGGGTCGGCGAGACGGGCCCCGAGTTGCTGAAGCTTCCCGCCGGGGCCCGCGTGCGCAGTCACCGCGCCTCCGTGCGCCAGGCCGCTACATCCGTCGCCCCCGCCGTGGTCCACCTGACCGTGGAGAACCACGGGGTGATCGGCTCTCAGCAGGAAGTGCTGAACTGGCTGGTGGCCTCCCTGGATCAGCTCAGCCGCCGCAACCGGCTGCCCCGAGGACTGAGGGGGACCGCGTAGATGCCTATCGCCTTCCGCTCCGTCGGTACCCGGCTCAAGGCTGATGTAGCCGTATCGGGTGCATCCCAACGGGTGCCGCTGCCTCCCGGTCACACGACCGACGACTTCCTGCTGATGGTGGTTGTCACCGACGATGACGCCGCGCCGTCGTTGTCGTCGAACTGGCTGTACCTCGGCAAGGCGGATGCGGGGTCATCCACGTCGACCCTGGCCAAGGTGCAGACCCGTGTGTATTACCGGCGCGACACGGGCGCTCTCGGGTCATACGTCACGGTGGACTTCAACACCAGCCCCTGGCCCGCCGGCTCGCCGTACGTACTGGCCTTCATCGCCGCGTACACCGGCGTGGACACTGCGGGCCCCATCGAGAAGTGGGGTGCCGTCGGCACCGCGAACACGGCCGCGACGCAGGTCCATCCTCAGCTCACCACCGTGGTGAGCGGGGACTGGCTGCTGACTCTGCGCACGGGCTCCGCCTGGCAGGCCCGGACCGTCACCGTCACGGGTGGCACGAACACTGAGCGGGTCGACGACACCGACGGCTTCGGAGAACTGTTCGCCGCACTGTACGACTCCGGGGCAGCGCTCAACCCGGGCGCGCAGACGCAGCGCTCCACGACCTCGGCCGGCGGGGACGCCGTGTGCCAGGGCGGCTCGACGATGTGGTCCCTGGCGCTCAAGCCGGTCACAGCCGCTGCCGCCACCGTCGCCCTTCCAGGCACCGCGTCCGTGACGGCCACGGCCTACAACCCGGCAGTGGCTACCGCTCCGGGCGGGTGGGAGCTGTGCGGGGAGCAGGGCCTGCCGCGCTACCGGGTCGGCATCGACTGGAACGCGGACGGCATCCCTGAGGGCGTCGAGGAACTGGCGGACACGTGGGCCACGGACTCCTTCAGCCGCACGGCGACGGACGGCTGGGGCACTGCTGACAGCGGGCAGGCATGGGCGACCGACGGCGGGCTGGTGTCGGACTACGCGGTCTCCTCGGGGACCGGCCGGCACCTGCATGCCACCAACAACGTCACCCGCTACACCCTGCTGCCGTCCGACCGGGAGGACGTGGACCTGGCCGTCGACTTCTCCATGGACCAGCGGCCGGCTGCCGCAGGCCAGGTCCATTACGTGTTCCTGTTCGCCCGCGAGGCATCCGGCAGTTTCTACTACGCCCGTCTCCAGATCCCTTCCGGCGAGGACCTGACCAGCCTCAGCCTGCGCAAGATCGTCGCCGGTGGGAACGAGCCGGCGCTGGCGACCGCGTACCCGATGACGCTGTCCCCGGGGACGTCGTACCGGTTCCGCTTCCGGCTCACCGGCCAGACCCTGCGCGCCAAGGTCTGGAACCCCTCGGGAGCCGAGCCCGACTGGCAGGCGACCGCCACAGCCTCCTCCGGGTCACTGCTCACAGACGCGGGGCGTGTCGGGGTGATCTCCTACACATCGTCCAGCGCGCTCCCGGTGACGTTCTCGTTCGACAACTTCCGGGCGTCCGACCCGGCCGACCCCGAGGACGTCACCGAGGACATCATCAGCGAGATCTCCATCACCTACGGGCGGGACCAGGAACGCCAGCTCAGCCCGGCGGCCGTCGGCTCGGCCGCTCTCACGCTGAACAACTCGACCCGGAAGTACAGCCCGGAGAACACGGCGAGTCCGTTGTACGGGGATCTGGACCCGGCGAGGCTGATGCGCACGAGCGTGGACTTCAACGGCCAGACCACCGACCTGTTCAACGGCCGCATCGACGACTACAACGTGCACGCCGACTACGCCGACAGGACTGCGGAGTTCACCTTCCTCGACGCGTTGAACGACCTGTCCGGCATCAAGCTGTCCACCGGCGTCTACGCGTCCATGCGCACCGGCGAGCTGGTCAACACGATCCTGGATCTGGCCGGGTGGACGGCCGGGAGGGACATCGACCAGGGCGCCACGGTGGTGCGGTACTGGTGGGCGGAGGGCGCCGACGCCCTGAGCGCCATCAACGACCTGGTGAAGAGCGAGGGCCCGCCGGCGGTCGCCTACGTCGCGCCGGACGGCACGTTCACCTTCCGTGACCGGCACCACCGGCTGCTGCGCACGCAGTCCCGGGAGACCCGCGCGACGTTCACCGGCGGCCGGCTGGAGGACTGCACGGCCGGGGCTCCGGCCGCGACGGGCTACGACTTCACCAAGCCGTTCACCTACTCCCACGGCTGGCGCGACATCGTCAACGCGGTGACGTTCGATGTGGAGGAGCGCACCCCGGCGGCGTCGCTGGAGGCGGTGTGGACGGACGAGTCCACCTACGCCCTGGCGGCCGGGCAGTCCGTGCAGATAGAGGTCACCTCTTCCGACCCGTTCGTGGACGCCGTCATCCCGCTGAGCGGGACGGACATCACCTACAGCGCGTCCGGCGCGGCGTGGGTGTGGGCGCTGCTGAGCCGGAGGTCGGGGGCATCGGCCACGCTGACGCTGCGGGCCGTGGGCGGCCCGGTGACGGTCACCGCCGTCCAGCTCCGGGCCCGGCCACTGGCCGTGCAGCGCACGGTGAAGGTGTCGCTGACCGACCCCGGCTCTGTCACCCGGCACGGGGAGCGGTCCTACCCGGACAGTGCGCCGTGGGCGGGCCCGGAGGACGCCGAGGCCATCGCCAACATGATCCTGCTGCACTACGGGCACCGGCGGCCCACCGTCCAGCTCCGTGTCACCAGCCAGGATCCCGCGCACTTCATGCAGGTGCTCCAGCGCACCGTGAGCGACCGCATCCGCATCGTCAACGAGGAGATGGGGCTGGACAGCGACTTCTTCGTGGAGCGGGTGACGCACACGATCCAGCGCACCGGCCAGCCGGGCCGGGCCCCGGTGCATTCGGTGGTCCTCGGGTGTGAGCGGGACCTGGTGACGCCGTCGAATGTGTTCACGTTCGACGTGCGCGGCGCCGGGTTCGACCAGGGCGTGTTCGACCTGACGGTGGCCGATGCCCCTGGCGAGGTGTTCGTGTTCGACGACCCGGTCCAGGGCCAGTTCGACCGTGGCCGGCTCGGTACGTGATGAGGAGACAGCGATGGGGATGGAAGTACCGCACGAGCGAACGCCGGTGGCTCGCGCGTACGTCTACGGCGGGGAGTGGGTGGCCGACTGCCCGAGGCCGGGCCCGGAGCCGGGTCGGGCGGGATGCGGCAACGCGGAGTTCCTGTACCGGCCTTCGCGCATGGGCGGCCCGAGGGACCGGCCGGTGGAGTTCTTCATGTGCTCGCACTGCGGGATGCAGGCGCCCGTGGTGTGGCCGGACAACCAGCACGCCATCCTCGCGGTGCTCGGCCGGCGGCCGGTGCCGGGGACGCGCAACTGGTACCCGAGCGACCACCCCGTGGCGGTCCGATTCAGCCTCCCGCATGGGCAGAGCGTGCGCGATCTGGAGGACGAGAACGAGGCCCACGGTGTGCGTTGATGAGGCGTCAAGGCGCCGTGGGGACCACGCGGAAACGTTAGGCACAGTAAGGGTTAAGGCTGAAAGTATGCAGGTCAGACCCTGCACCATGAACGTGTACCCGCTGTACCCTCTCCGTCTGTTAACGCTAAGAATGGCCTCACGTAAGCGTTATAGGGAGCAGAGGGTACAGCGGGTACAGAAACTGATTCGTTTCGATAACCGGGCTTCGGAGGTGGCCTGAACGATGGCCTGGAGCGCACCTATGACCGCCGTCGCCGGGGCGACCTTCACGGCGGCTCAGTTCAACCAGTTCGTCCGCGACAACCTCGCCGAGACGGCGCCGGCCAAGGCGACCGCCGCGTCCCAGCTCTTCGTCTCCACGGGTCCGAACGCGATCACCACCCGGGTCCCGTCAACGGCGTCCGTCGCCACCCTCCAGTCCACGACCTCGTCCAGCTTCGTGGACCTCACCACCGTGGGCCCCCGGGTCACCGTCGACACCGGCACCATCGCGCTGGTCTGGTTCGCCGCCAGCCACGCCCACAGCATGGACAACAACGAAACGGCCTGCTCCGTCGCCGTGTCCGGCGCCTCCACCGTGGCGGCGAGCAACGCGTGGCAGCACAGTGTCGACGGCATCACAGCGACGAACTTCGTGCGCGGCGGCAGCTTCCACGTCTTCACCGGCCTCGCCGTCGGCAGCAACACCTTCACCATGAAGTACCGCGTCGGGGCAACAGGCACGGCATCGTTCCGGGACCGCGAGATCGCGGTCCTGCCGCTGTAGGGGAGGAGACTGGCCATGGCATGGACAGCACCCATGACCGCCATCGCGGGCTCCGTCTTCACGGCGGCCCAGTTCAACCAGTTCGTCCGCGACAACCTCGCCGAGACCGCGCCCGCCAAGGCGACCACGCCCGGCGGCTACTTCGTCACCACGGCCACGAACCAGATCGCCGAGCGCTCCGGTGCGATCGCTACTCAGCTCACCAACGACAGCACGACGTCCACGTCCTACACCGACCTGGACACCACCACCGGCCCGTCCCTCACCGTGGCCACCAGCAACTGCGCCGTGGTCATCATCTCCGCCTCGATAAGCAACACAGCGAACGTGTCCGCGCGCATGGCGTACGAGGTGAGCGGGGCGTCAGCCATCGCCCCGGCGGACAACCGGGGCGTGGCCACGTTCGGGGTGGCCGGCGTGGGCATCGTC
The DNA here is from genome assembly GCF_002150735.1 of Streptomyces africanus. Taxonomy (GTDB): domain Bacteria; phylum Actinomycetota; class Actinomycetes; order Streptomycetales; family Streptomycetaceae; genus Streptomyces; species Streptomyces africanus. The sequence continues at coordinate 80,738 of NZ_MUKA01000058.1, read as the reverse complement.
GCCGCGAACGTGCTCTTCCACAACGACCTGACGGCGGGCAGCAACACGTTCACCGCGAAGTACCGCGTGGCCGGCGGAACGGGCAGCTTCACCTCTCGTCGTATCACCGTCCTGCCGCTCTAGGAGGCGCCGTGCCCGCTGGATACGTCACCGTCCGGGTCTACTACGAGCACGACACGGACGCCTGGTACGCCTCCGGCGACCGTTCCGAGGTCCGCGCCCGGCCGCTGACGGCCTCCAGCCGCGCGGCGGCCGAGACCGAGGCAGCCACGAAGCTGGCCGCGCTGGGGCTGAGCCCCGTCGGCTCGTGGACCTACATGGGTGACGACGAGAGCGGCAGCCGCGCCGTGTTCGCCCGCGCCGGGTCCAGCGACGCCGTCAAGTCCGTCCTCGCCCTGTTCTGGACCACCCACCGGGAGCTGCTCGGCAAGCTGGGCGTCAACGTTCCCGCCCTGCCCGCCGCCCAGCGCGCTCTGCTCTTCAGCCAGGACGTGATGCTCGTCGGGCTGGTGCGCACCCTGGTGGACGAGGGCTCCCTGACGGACGACGACATAGCCGCCGCGTGCAGCGCCGTCCAGGCCGCCGACTTCTCCTGGCTGAGCGGACTGTAGGGCGCCATGGACGGCTTCACCGCGTTCCTCACCCCTACCCTCGGCGCCGGGGGCGTCATCATCCTCGTCGTGCTCATGGTGCTGCGCGGCGCGCTCGTACCCCGGCCCACTGTCGACATGGTGGTGCAGGCGAAGGACCGGCAGATAGAGATGTTGCAGGCCCTCGCCGACGGCCGCCAGGAGATGATCGACATTCAGCAGGCCCAACTCGACATGCTGATGGGCACCGCACAGACCACCAACCGCGTTCTGGACGCCGTCGGCGAAGCGGCCCGGCTCAACCGGGGAGGTGGCGGCCGTGCCCTGGATCAGGCGCAGGAAGGGTGAGACGGCCCACGAGCAGGCAGCCGACGAGGTACAGGCCGTCCAGGAGGCGCTGCAATCGCTGGAGCGGGATCTTGCCCAGGCCCGTGCCCGTACGGCGGTGATTTCGGAGATTTCACGTACCCTGCGGCGGCTGGGCGAGCGCAACCACTTCGCCCCGTTGATCAAGGACGCACTTGGGGGCAAGTTCCGATGACGTCAGGGGAGACGGTGAACCTGTGGGGCAGTGCGATCGCTCTGGTCGGCTGCCTCTCCTTCGTCGCCGTCTACAGCCTGCTCGCCCGGTGGTGGCGGGACCCGGTCGGCCGGCTGCTCGTCATCAAGGCTCTTGCCATCGCCGCCTTCATGGCCATCTCCATCTGCGTCACCGCGCTCGGAGCCGACGTCGCGGTGCTGCGCTTCGTGCGCGGCATCCTCGCGGCCCTGTTCGGGGCGCTGATGATCTATCAGGCGTGGCTCGTGGGCCACACGCAGATCAAGGGAGCGCGCCGTGGCGTCGCCGATGACACCTGACACGTTCATACGCATCCTCCGCGAGGAGGGCGTGAAGGTCTCCGAATACCCGGGCTGGCGCACCCGCTCGCGCGACGCGGCTACGGGCCTGACCTTCGGCCCGGTGCGGATGATCCTCAACCACCACACCGCCGGCTCGAACAGCCGGGACATCGTCGCCAAGAACGGCGTCCCCGGGCTGCCCGCGCCGCTCGCTCACATCCACCTCGCGAAGTCGGGTCTGGCCACGATGTGCAGCGCGGGCCGCGCGAACCACGCCGGGCCGATGGGCGTCAACGCCTACCAGTCGTTCCGCGACGAGTCGTCCACGCACCCGGCGCCGTCCCGCGCCTCGGGCACCATCGACGGCAACGACGTCTCCTACGGCGTCGAGACGGAGAACCTGGGCAACGGAACGGACGTCTACCCGCGCGTTCAGTACGACGCGTGGGTGCGCATCAACGCCGCCGTCTGCCGTCACTACGGCTGGTCGGCCGAGTCGGTCGCCTGCCACAAGGAGACGAGCGTAGAGGGCAAAGTCGACCCGCGCGGCCCGGTGGAGGGCTACGGCTCGCGCGGCCGGTTCGAGTACACCCCGAAGCAGTTCCGCGCGGACGTCGCCGAGCGTCTGCGCCACGAGCCCGGCTGGGGCCCCGGAGAGGACGAGGACATGGCACTGAGCAGCACGGACATAGACAAGATCGCCGACCGGGTGGTGGCCAAGCTGCTCGCCGGCGGCGGTGCGCTGGAGGGTGGTGACATCCGGCGGTTCTTCACCACGGACGAGATCCTCACCGCTCCCGCCGACTCCTCGGACTACGCGACGAACAAGCACTGGACGTTCGCCACGCACGTGCAGTCCACCACCACGGCGGTGCGCGAGGTGCGGGCGCAGGTTCGCTCCAACGGCGAGCAGATCACCGAGCTGAAGCAGGCCGTGGACGCGATCAAGTCCAAGCTGGGGGCGTGAGGATGTCCCAGGACGCGAGGATGCGCGCGGTCATCGACGACGCGGTGGAGCAGGCCGTCGCGCCGCTGAAGGACCGTGTGGAGGAGCTGGAGAGCCGTCTGCGGGCCGTGGAGGAGTCCGGCGGTCCGTCGCCTGCCGAGCCGCCGAAGCGGCCGTCTGCGGGCCGTACAGCCAGGGGCAGAGGGCCGTCGGAGGGTAAGGCCGGCGAAGCCGCTACGGCCGGCCGCTAGGCCGGCGGGCGACCAGGGAACGGAGACCAGGGAGTGCGAGTCGTCACCTACCCGGCCGACACCGGCGGGTGTGGATACTTCCGGATCATCTGGGCTGCGGAGCTGCTCGCGGCGGCCGGGCACGACGTGGAGATCCGGCCGCCCGCCAACCGGGGACTGCGGCTTCAGATCGGCGCCGACGACCACGTGGAGGACGTCCTGGACGTGGACGGCGTGGACGTTTTCGTCTTCCAGCGCCTCACCCACCAGTGGATGGCCGAGGCCGTGCCGCTGCTGCGGGCCAAGGGCATAGCCGTCGTCGTGGACGTGGACGACGACCTGTCCACCGTCCACCCGCGTAACCCGGCCTACGAGTCGATGCACCCGCGCGGCGCCGGCAAGACGGGCCGGGGCGGTACGGTCCACCGGCACTCCTGGCAGCACCTCGCCGCCGCGTGCCGGGACGCCACGCTGGTGACAGTGTCCACGCCGGCGCTGCTGGAGCGCTACGCCCGGCACGGGCGCGGCCACGTCCTCTACAACCACCTGCCCGACACCTACTACGACGTCCCGCGCGTGGACCGGGACGTCATCGGCTGGCCTGCCGCGCTCGCGTCACACCCGGACGACCCAGCGGTGCTCGGCGGCGCCGTCGCACGCCTGGTCTCCGAGGGTGCGGACTTCCGTGTCGTCGGGGATCCGACCGGCGTGGGGCGGGCGTTCGGGCTCTTCCGTGACCCGCAGGGGCGTACCGGGGTGGACGTGGCCGGCTGGCCGGCGGCCGTGGCGGGGGACGTCGGCGTAGGGATCGCGCCACTGGCGGACACCGCGTTCAACCGGGCCAAGTCGTGGCTCAAGCCGCTGGAGATGAGCGCGCTCGGGGTCCCATGGGTGGCCTCGCCCCGTGAGGAGTACGTCCGGCTGCACAAGCTCGGCGCCGGTGTCGCGGGCGCTCTCGCCGACAGCCCCCGGCGCTGGTACCGCGAGATGAAGCGCCTGGTTGACTCACCGTCCCTGCGCGCGGAGCGGGCGGAGGCGGGCCGGGCCGTGGCCGAGGGCCTGCGGCTGTCCGACAACGTGTGGCGGTGGTGGGAGGCGTGGGAGAGGGCGCGCGAGGTGCAGAACGGGCACAAGGCGTGCGCAGCGTGATACAGCCCGTCAGGGAGAGCAATATCTGAACCAAAGAGGGCCGGGACGCCTCTCACTGAGGGGCGTCCCGGCCGCTACGTTGTTCCTTACTGACGGCCCTCCCCGCTGACATCGGGGAGGGCCGTCAGGCTATGGCGCGCACCGTGGTACGGGTACGCGGCTGCGCGGCCGACTCCCTCAGCCATGACAGACCGCAGGCCAGGCACAGCGCGTCGTCGCAGTTCTCCATGTCGACGACACGAGCTGACAAGCAGCTCGGGCACTTGGCTCTGTCCTTCTTCGCCTTGAGACGCCGACGCTCTGCCGTGTCGGTCCCGCCCCAATACCCGCGCAGCCCGTAGGTAAGCGCGTACCGCAGGCATGTCCCTCGAACGGAGCACGGGTTGCAGTGCGTACGGGCCTCTTCCAGACCCGCTTCGTCCTCCTTGTCGGGGACGAACGCTTCCAACGGGAGACCGTTGCACAGTGCGTCGTCTTGCCAACGAACCTCAGAAGCAGCGTAGCCGCTGCCCTGTCGCTGTATCACTTATCGACTCCTCGGACGCAGTGACACCTTCAGACCGCATCATTGCTGTGTGCACCGACGTTTGGAACGGCGCACACGTGCATAAATACGATCCTCGCTCTAAGTAAGAGACACGTTTCCGATTGTGAGTTACCCCAGCTCAGGAGCGGTCGCTTTCACCAATCGTCCACGATTGGCGAGCCTACGTACCAACTCGGCATATTCACAACGGAGTTGCGGCGGGCAACGCGGAGGGCCCCACTCCGGGCGTTCGGAGAAGGGCCCTCGCTATACCGGTCAGTCACCCGGTATAAAGCTCACCTAAGCTCTGGGGAGCGCTTTCACTCTCGGTTCTCTCCGCCGTCCCGGGCGGCCAGATACGCGTGCATCTCCTCGGGGCCCATCCGTCCTGTCACGCCGTCGCTGTACGGCGCCGTCCACGTCCCGCCGCCCAGCCGGCCGCCGTCGCCCCCGAGAACGACGTCCCGTCCCACAGCGGGAGCGTGCGGGATGGTCAGGCTCTTGGCGTTGACCCGCAGCACCTCGTACCACGTGCCCCTGTACCGGACGAAGTCGCCCTTGGCGAAGTCCGCAGGGGTCCAGACCTTGAAGCCCTCGGCCTCGGCGCGGGCGAGCAGCTTGCCCCAGTGCTCTATCCGCTCCTCCAGCTCCACGAGTTGCTGGTCCAGCTCTCGGGCGTAGTCCGAGCCCTCGCGGCACCGGTCCCGGGAGCGCCGCACGCGGCGCCGCTCGGTCTCCAGCTTCTCGATACGGCGCAGGGCCGCGACGGGGTCCTGAAGGAGTCCGCCAGCAGGTTGCCGGGGCGTGTACGTCTCGGAGTGATCTATGCCCATGGCGGGCCGCCTCCCCTTGTTCCTTGGTCCAGTTGCGGGTGCCCCGCCCATGGGGTGGACGGGGCACCAGGGCCGTGACCCGGCAGGGGGTGAGCCACGGCGTGGGCACGGAGTGTGCCAGTGAGTACTGCGATCGCCGAACGGCCAGCTCAGGCCGTCAGTTCGCGCCGCGTCCAGCCCTCGGCGTCGGCCCGGCGCAGCCACGCGGCGACGTCCTGCCGCGCCTCGGGCGAGAGCATCACCGTGGAGCCGTACGCCTTGCCGCGTGGGCCGGTCTGCACGCGGGCGGTACCGAACGGCAGCAGGCAGTCCAGGCGGGCCCATGTGTGCGTGTTCCAGACGACGGAGTACTCATCGCCGGACACGTCCAGGCGGCGGCTGTACAGCGTCCCCGGCCTGTCCCCGAGAGCGACCGGCTGCGCCTCGCCGGCGAACCACGCCGCGAGCGGGAGCACCCAGTCGGGCGACAGCAGCACGCCGCTGTGTCCACCGGCGAAGGGGCCCACCACGGTCATGAGCAGCTTGCCGTCCGCCGGGGTGATCCTCAACGCGGTCTCCCGGACGTTGCCAGGTGTCGTGAGTGCGTCCATGTGCCCTGCTTTCCTTGGTCAGCGATGCGGGTGAGGGGTGGCGTGCTCCCGGCCGGTCACGATCCGGCACTTCCGGGTTGAGGGCCCGACGGACATCCGTTATCCCACGGGAGCGGGTTGGGGCCGAACGGCCCCGGGGCGGTGCGGTCAGTTGGATGCGGCGAGGCGGTGCTGCTCCTCCACGCCGATGCGGGAGACGGTCAGCAGCATCTCGCCCTCGGCGCAGTCCGGACGGTCGTCGCGGCGGCAGTCGGCGCAGGCGGTGACGTGGGCCTGGTAGTCCGTGAGTCCGCCGTAGTACGGCAACGTCTCCACCAACTTCTGCTCGGGGACCTTCAACGCGGTCAGGCCCACCCAGCCCTCCAGCTCGGCGGCTTCCTGCATGTCGCCTGGGGTCCAGCTCGCCCACGTGGTCCGCATGGCTCCTCGATTCCTTGGTCAGACCCCGATCAGCCGGGGATGACTTAATTAAATCATAGGTCCCCGGTCGGGGCAATACCCGCGACCCTTCGGGCACAGCCCGGCCGGCGGTCGCTACGCTCTGGCTCGGACCACCGACCGAGGAACAGGGAGATACGGCATGGCGCGACTACCGGCCGAGGGCAAGCGCATCGGCATCATCGGCAAGGGCGGCAGCGGCAAGTCCACAGCGTGGGCGCACGTGCTCGCCTACTACGCGTCCATCGGCGTACCGGCCATTGGCCAGGACGCCGACGAGCCCGGCGAGAAGGAGAAGGGGAGCCTTCTAACCTGGAGCGAAAAGGTGGACATCGGCGCACCGGTCTACCGCGCTCCGGCCGCACCGAGGATCGGCGAGGAGGCACGGCGGCTGACCCCGCCACACGGACTCTGCCTCATCGACACCGGGGCGTGGGACCGCCGCAGCGGTAACACCCACTTCGCTGTCCTGGCCAACATCGATCTGTGCGTATTCGCCCTGCCGCCGACGCCGATGGAGATGGAGCGCGCAGGTTCTGTACTGCGGGCGTACAAGCAGATGCGGGACTTCGGCCTCACCCCGCCGCGCACGGTGTTCCTGCTCACCCTGGTCAACCCGAACCCCAACACGGCATCGACCAAAGAGACCCGGGACGACCTGGTGGCCGACAACTTCCAGGTACTGACCACCACGATCCCCCGCAAGGACGGCCGAGGCAGCTACGCCCAATCCTTCGGTACCAAGCCAGACGTGCGGCCTGGCAGCCCCATGGCCCGGCTCGGTGACGAACTCCTGCGGGAGGTGACCCGGTGAGCCCTACCGCTCAGCGTGTCAGCCGAACCAGCCTGCTTCTGGGTGACCGGGCGAAAGCCGAAGATGACGACGCGATCAATCCCCTGCTGCCCGTGGAGCGGGATGACCCATTCGCCCCGAAGCCGCTCGACCCGGCCGCCGTCACCGGCACGGCCGAGGAACGCCTGGCCGCGTTCGAGCAGGCCATCGACCAGGCTCAGGAGACCGCTGGCCGGTCGCTGAAGGCAGCGCGTGCGCGGTTCGTCGTGGAGGCGGGGACGGCTCTGCGCGCAATCCGCGACGAGGGGCTGTTCAAGCTGTCCCACGAGACGTTCGACGAGTACATCGCCGGCCGGTGGGATATGGACCGTAGCCGGGCCTATCAGCTCATCGACGCGGCCCCGGCCATGCTCGTCATGTCTAAAATTTTCGACACGCCGCCGGTGGAGTCACAGGCCCGCATGCTCGGCCCGGTCCTGGACGCCCACGGCGAGGAGGCCGTGCGGGAGGTCGTCGTCGCGGCGAAGCAGGCCGGGCCGAAGGTCACGGCGGCCACGCTCAAGGCGGCGGCCTTGCGCCTGCGCTACATCCCCAGCCAGTCGGACGGCGAGCCCGAGGACGAACCGACCGACCCGCCGACGGAGCACACGCCCGAGCAGGCCCGTGCCATCGTCCGGCTGGAGCAGGGCCTGGCCGCGCTGCGCGTCGCGCACAAGGCCCTGCGCGGCACGGTCGTCACCGACGCTCTGGCCGCCGACCGGGAGCGCGGCCTGGAGCTGGCCCGGCAGGTGGCCTCCATCGCCGCGAAGATCGGCCGCCTCACGCCGTGACGGCACGACGAGGCCCCGGAGCCGTGAGGGCTCCGGGGCCTCGCGTTGGGCGGGGTCAACGACGAGGTGGGTGACACACGGCGCACTCGTCCGCGTCAGGCAGGCCGAGAACGCCGTGTGCGGTCCGCGTAGCCGTGCGCCAGGGGTGGTAACCACCCTCGTGCTCGCGGTACGGGGCGAGCCACGCCAGCTCGTTGGCCGCCTTGTCGAGCCAGTCCCCGAGGGGCTCGGTGTAGAACTTCCGATCGGGGTCCAGGTTGGGGTCGGGCTCCCGCAACTGATCGGCTGCCTGCTGAAGGTGCCCGGCAGCGGCCCACTTGGTCCGGGCGGCCGTCATCGCTCGGATCCCTCATCCGTCCCGGCCAGGCGCCGCAGGGACTCCACGGCCGCACGGTCCACGGCGGCGAACTCGTCACCCTCGGAAGCGATCCGGTCGTCCACCAGCTCCAGGGCGTAGCGCAGCATCGCTCGCTCAGCGGAGTTCAGCTCGATGGGCCGGACCCCGCCGGACGTCACACGGACCAGCGGCTTGCTGTCCTCTGGCGTCCTGAGCTGCTCGCGGCCGGCGCACCACGAGCACCCCTCCACGATCAGCCCGGTGTGCTCCGTGTCGTGCAGAGACTTCACGTGCACGCACGGCGTCAAGGCGATGGGCGGGCCGGCCTCGGCGATGGCGTTGGTCACCGGGTAGAGATCAGCGTTCGCCAGGCACGCCCCGATCACGTTGGCCACGACGGTGCTGTCCTTCGGATGGTCGGCACCTTTCGGGTGCTGGCGGCCGTGGACGTAACCCATGACGGAGGCCTCACGGACCAGTCGCCGCTCCCGCTCGCTCATGGCGGCGAGCACGGCGTTCACCTCGTCGGCCCGCTGCTGGTCTCGCTTCAGCACGTAGTCCACTAACCACTCCGGCAGTGTGTTGCTCACGATTCCTCGCTTCCGTGGTCGTCGGTCTGTCCGGCCTGCACGGCCAGGCACTCCTCACAGACGGCGATACCGTCCGGCGTCGGACCCAGGATTTTGTAGAGCGTGACCCCGCACAGGGCCACGCCCTCGGCGGCGTACGGCGCTACCCATTCCTCGTTCACGACGTGCGCGCGGATCCGGTGGCCGGTGTCGCCGTACCGCACGGGCTTCGGCAGCTCCAGCAGAGCCGGATCCCAGCCGTCCGGCAGGTTCTCGGCGAGCAGGTCCGTGAGCTGATCCGGCCGGGCGACGTAGCCACGCGGGCCCTTGTTGCGCGCCTTCTCCCACCCGGTGGCGATGATGGGCTGGCCAGCCGCCCCGGACTTCAGCCGTCGCGGTCCGACCACGGCGACGTGCGCCGAAGTGCGGTCCCCGCGCGGGGTGCCCACGTCGAGCCGCAGTGTGATCTCCACGCGGGACGGGAGAACGACGTAGCCGTTGGACGGGTCGGTGAGCGGCTCCCAGCCGGACACCGGGACAACCACCGTGGTCTGTGTCACCCGGCTGTACTCGTCGGGCAGAAAGTCGATGGTCACGCTTCCTCGCTTCCGTGGTCGTCGGTCGTCTGTTGGTGGCGGGCCCGCCCGGATTCGAACCGGGGTCTCCCGGAGCGCGTGGGAACCGACCAAGGCTCGCGCTCTACGGGTGCTCTGCCTGACTGAGCTATAGGCCCTCGTTGCCGGGATCACGGCTCCCGGCCGGCCGTCACGCTCCGCCGACCCAGTGGGCCCGCGCGCCCTTCAGCACTTCCTCGTTGGTCTTGTCGCCGTCCTCGTTGAAGTCGTAGAACGCCTCCTCGTCCAGCCAGGCGGCGAACGGGCGGGCGCTCACGGCCGGGAGGCCGCCGTCGCCCTCGGCCCACTCGCGGATGTCACCTCGCGTGATGGCCTTGACGCCGGGCCGGTCGTCGCCCGGCCCCATCTCGGCCAGGGCCTTGAGCGTCGCTCGGTTCATCGTCTCTTCCTCGCTTCCGTGGTCAGTCGGTCAGTGCTGCGGAGCTGCGGCACGGGCCGCAGTCCTTGAGGTTCTCCGGGTGCACGCTGCCCCACGCGTCCATGTGGTCGCGGGTGTCGTCCGGCTGGAAGGCCGTGCCCTCCAGGAAGCCCCGCACCGGTTCGCCGTCGGGGCCGTAGTGCCAGCCGTCGTCCATCGCGGTCACGCCCCGGCGACGCGGGCCGCGTTGACCATGTCGTCCTCGGTCTGCTGCGTGCCGCCGCCGTTGACGAGCAGGTAGAACCGGGCTTCATCAGCCTCGGTCGCGCAGTCGCTGATCTCGGCAACCATGAACCCACACCGGCGCTTCACGAAGATCGAGCCCTTCCGGGTCAGGCCTGTGAACCGGACGTACGGGCCGTCGTCGGTGTCCTCGGTCTCAGCCACGTAGTCGTCGGGCATCCACGAGGCGGGGACGGCGAACTCGCCGGCGAACCACTGAATGGCGGTGGTCAGGCGCTGCTTGCCGTCGACCACGGCCCAGATGCCCAGGCCAGTCTCGTACGGGTCGCCGCTGCGCCAGAGGTTGGTACCCCGGTTGGAGAGGATGACGACGCCGGCGGGCAGGCCGCGCAGCCACGATTCCACGAGCGCGATGCGCTGGTCCAGCGTCCACACGCTGCCGCGCTGGTACGACGGGTCCAGCAGCAGGGACCCGTCCTTGATGTTCTGGACCTGGCCCCATGCTTCGCGGTACGCCGGGTTCAGGCTGGTGTGTTCCAGCGGGGCGGCGGTCTGCCGGGTCATGGTCGGTTCCTCGTTTCCTCAGTCTCGGATGTACGGGTTCTACGGGACGCGGCGCTGGGCGACGAACTCGGCCGCGTTGAGCGCCACGAACTGGCCGCGCGAGCCGGCGGGACCGACGGCCGACCACACGCCGCACGGCTCGCCCGTGACCGCGTGCGGGACCGGCTCCAGCGTCCATTCGATGCCGTTCACCGTGACGGTCACCGTGCCGTTCGGCTGCGCGACGGGGTGCAGCTTCCTAGCCTGGAGGGCCGCGACGAGCGGCGCCGACTCAGCCGGGGCTTTGACCAGGCCGGCTCGCGCGGCCAGGCTGCGGAAGGCAGCGCGGTCGCTCGCGTCGAGCTGCGGGCCGTCCTCCACGTCGTGCTCGCAGTCGCGGCACACGGTCGGCTGGCCGGAGTCACGCGCCTCGGTGGCCCAGTTGTCGCCGCACACGGCGCAGCGCTGCGGCTCGGCCACGGTCTCGTCGGTCGCCCGGTCAATGATCCGGATCTCCAGCTTTCCGCCGCGTGCGTTCGAGGCGCGCAGCGTGTCGAGCATGGCTGCCTCGGCCGCGCCGAGGCTCCACTTCGCGTTCCGGGCCGGCTTGCCGCCGTCCCACGCGTACACCACGGCGTACGGCATCGTCTGGCCCTTGCTGTGGCCTCCGCCTTTGCTCATGGTCGGTTCCTCGTTTCTGTGATCCTGGGCTGAGCTGTCTCACAGGGTCTGCGGGCCGGAGTGTCCGGACCGTAGACCCGAGCGGTGCTCAGGTCAGAGGCTGATGACGGTGAAGGTGCCGTAGTCCTCGCCCGACTCGCCAAACAGGCGCCCGCCGAGTCCGTTGTCGTCCAGACCTCCGCCGATGACTTCGCGGTTGAGCTGGGCGGTGCGGCTGCTGTTGACGTACTCGCCGATGTTCAGCTCCAGCTCCGTCCGGTCCTCCGCCTCGGTGACGAACGGCGCCACGTTGAAGTCCTGGCCGATGCGGGCGAAGTTGACGCGGTACTGAGTCATGGTCGGTTCCTCGTTTCCGGCCGGTCCGTCCGGCCACTGATTTAATTAAATCAGAAAGCCCCGGGGAGCACAACCCCGGGGCTCGGATTCTCCGTCACCCCTTGCGCGGCCGGCGCCGGACCCCGGCCAGCCAGTCCACAGTGACCGCCGCCTCCAGCGGGCCGGAGCTGCCGTTCTCGTCGGTCCACGTCGCGTCTGTGAGCGGGAAGCGCAGGCCGGACACGCCCTCGTCGTAGTTGTTGCCGGACCGGGTCATCACCCGGCCCTCGCCGGTCACGGTGGCACGCACGACGACCGTACGGGCGGACCCGGGGCCCTTGCCGAGCGGGGCCATGCCGGTGAAGCCGTACCGGGTCCGGGTGACGGTGTACTTGAAACTGATCTCGTCGCCGGTCTCGATGTCGCTGACCTTCACCAGCTCGGTGTACCCGTCGGCGTTCTCCCGTTCGATGAACGCCCGGTGGGCCGCCCGCGAGGCGTCCATGGACTCGATGCTGATCCGGTTCCAGCCGCCCGGGTCGGCGGCGGGCACAGCCGCCAGGGCCCGCGTCACGGCCTCGCCCAGCGGCATGCCCTGGGACTCCACGAAGGCGCCCACGGCGGCCTTGAGGCCGTCCTTGTCGACGCCCCACGGGAAGTCCGGCACCCCGGCCGCGATGGCGTCCCGGGCAGCGACCGCCGCCTTCTTGTTGGGCAGTGAGTAGACGGTGACGCGGATGCCGGCGGGCACGGTGACGACGTGCCACTCCCCGCGCTTCTCAGAGTGGATGTCCAGGTTGCTCACGGTCGGTTCCTCGTTCCTTGATCGTCGTACGGGTCAGGACGTGACGGCCGGCTCGTCGGCGGTGAGGCGCCGCAGGCCGAGGTGCAGGCCCCGGTCGCGGCCGGCGCTGTAGACCCGCTGCACGATGACGACGGCGCGGTCCACCGACACACCCTCGCCGATCAGCTCGGCTATCGCGGCGTCGGTCGCGCTCATCGCGCTGGTGAAACCGGGGTCGCTGATACGGTCCTGTGCAGTCGTCACGGTCGGTCCTCCCCTTGGCGCCCCGCGCGCCGGGCCGGATCATACGGCCGCAGCGGCGAATCGCGTTCCTTGATTCCTTGGTCAGCGGTGCAGGGCCCCGGCGCGGTGGCCGGGGGCCAGGTGAGTCAGGCGTTGCGGGCCGGGCACTTGTGCGGCAGCCGCGCGAGGACGTAGTAGCGACGGAACGTCGGGTTCTCGCGGGTCGCGTAGCGGCCACAGGCTTGGACGTCGCAGAGGTACCACTTGCCGGTGCGAGCCGACTTCTTCCAGGCAAGCCTGTCGTCCCCGCACCGGCTGCAGCGGGCCAGACTCGTGACCTCAGCAGCGTTGTTCATGGGTGAGCCGGTGGCGGTGAAGTGCTCGGCCATGGTCGGTTCCTCGTTCCCCTGGTCTGCGGTCCGTCTGTCCGGGACACCGGCCGGGTGGGCTTCCCCGCCTCGGCGGCGGTCGCGGCCCGGTTCACCCGGCCGGTGTCCCGATGAATTAATTAAACCATGGATCCGGCTACGGGTCAACCCCCAGACACGACGAAGCCCCGGAGTCCTGGACTCCGGGGCTCGGGTGGAAGATGGGTCACTTCAGGATCAGCACCGAGTGGTCAGGCGGCAGGGCGGAGGGGCCGTCGGCGCGGTCGCTGACCGCGTTCCGACTGAACAGCTTCACCTCGCCACCCTCGTCCCAACGGGCGGTGACGACGCTGCGCTTCCTCTCAGGCTCCCCGACGAAGCGGAACACATCGCCCGCCCGCAGGTCGTCCGCCGTTGCTTCGGTCCAATCCGCCATGCTGATCTCCTCGTTCCTTGGTCGGTGTTGCTGACTTAATTAAATCATGAGGCCCTGGGGTCGGACAACCCCAGGGCCTCGCGCGGTCAGGCGGCCTCGGCCAGGGAACCGAGTTCGGCCTGCATCATCCTCCGGATGATCGCGTCTGCCATCTTCGGTGGGAACGCGTCACCGACCTGCTGGTACTGCTGGGTCCGGCTGCCCTGGAACGGATGGCCCTCGGGGAAGGACTGGAGCCGGGCCGCGTCCTCCACGCGGACCCGGATGGTGTCCCGGCGCCCACCCCGGTACGCAGGCAGCTCGTCCGCCGGAGTCAGCCGGGTGTCCGCGATCCAACGCCCCTCGTCCCGCTCGCCGTACAGAGTTTTCCTGGCCCCTGAGCCGCCGACGCAGGACGGGTCCGCACCGCCCGCCGCCGTGCCCACGGTGATGGTCAGCGCGGGCCGGTGGGTCATGCCCCAGCCGCAGCCCTCCGCCATGGACAGCCACGGCAGCAGCTCCGGCTCGCCCTCGTCCTGCGGAACGTTCTTGCGGTACTTGCGGTGGGTCGGCTCCGGCAGCGCCGCCTCGCCGCCCAGCCGGGCCGCGAGGATGGCCCGCACGCGGGTCTGCGGAACGCCGTAGCGCTCCGAGGACAGCCGCCCCGTGGCCACGCCGTAGCCCTCGGCCCGGAGGATGCGCGCGACTGCCTCCCATACGGGCAGCACGGGCGAGACCTGCTCCAGCATCACCGTCTCGTACGGCCGTCCGAGGTCGATCGCCTCCAGGGCCCAGCGCAGCGGCTCCAGTACAAGGCCCGTGCGTTCGTCGTCCAGCGTCGCCAGGTCCCGGCGGATGTCCTGGCGGGCGGCGAGCCGGTCGGCGAAGGTGAGCACCGCGTCCAGGGCCCGGCGTCCCTTGCCCAGTCCGTTCACCGCGAACGGCTGGCACGGGGGAGAGCCGATCAGGTGTCGCGCCTTGGGGAAGTCCGCCGGGCCGAAGTCCCGGACGTCGCCCTCAACGGTGCCCAGCCCGGCCGCCCGGCGCGTCTCGCACGCGGGACGGCTCTTCTCTATGCCCGTGACGATCAGGCCCCGCTTCCTGGCGGGGAGATCCCAGCCGCCGGGACCGCCGAATAGGTCGGTCGCTTCCTCGTTTTCAATCACGGTCGGTTCCTCGTTCCTGATTCCTTGGTCAGTCCGGAAGCACCCCGGACTGATTTAATTAAACCAAGGATTTCACGAGCGGACAACCCCTCAGATGGATAAAGTCGCTGGTCAGCCGGCTGCGGTGCGGGCAAGATAGCCGGCGAATTCATCGGCCCCAAATGGCCGGCGCAGCGTTACGAAAACCGCCTATTCACGCCCGCCGGCGGCGAATTAGCCGGCGCTCCGTAACCGAATGCCGCCGGCCCCAGGACACGACGAAGCCCCGGAGTCTGGGACTCCGGGGCTCGGGTGAAGATGGGTCAGGCCGCTGCCTCGCTGTCGGGCACCGGCCGCAGGACGCGGAGGTCCACCGCACCGAGGCTCGCCCGGTGCGGTGGCAGCACGCTCCGGATGCTTCCGGCCTGCCAGGTGGCCACGTTCACCGGCACCGCGTTGCCGATCTGGAGACGCCGGTCCGCAGGGGTCCCGGCGAACACGTGCTCATCCGGGAACCCCTGGCACCGGGCCTTCTCCAGGTTGGTCAACGGCCGGTACTCCACGGAGTCCACCGTCATCTCCTCCGTGGGCCGGGCCAGGTAGTGGTGCCCGCCGCCCTGCGCCGACAGGGTCCCGATCGGCTCACTCAGCGGCGAGGCGTCGCAGTGGTTCCGTAGGGTCACGATGAACGGCTCGCCCCGGTACCGCTCCAGCCCGGCGGCCACACGGTCACGGGTGCCCTGCCGGTAAGGCGTGCGCTTCTTGCCGTTCGGTGAGCGGAGGTACCCGAGCCCGAACGGCTCGCCGCGCACGTCGGATTCGATGACGCTGTCGATGCCCCGAGTGACAGGATCGACCTCGTCCCCGCATGCGGGACACACGTAGATGTACTGACGGCGGCGACCGTAGGAGCCGATCCGGAACTCAGGTTCTTCCTTCCAGAACTGGATGCCCTGCACGGGCCCGCACCCCTGGCAAACGGCCGCACAGGTCGGGTTGAGGTCGGGCAGCCCGTTCTCCGCAACGACGTCGTTGCGCACGAACGCCCACACCATCCGGTTCCGGGACTGAGGGAGCGGCTCCACCCCGTTGACCCGGAGGTGGGCCGCGTTGACCGACGCGACGACTGCGGTGTAGTCGATCCCCTCCCAGAACTTGACCCACGGACGGAACAGCGGGGAGAACCCGAACTCGGGGACGTTCTCCCCGGCGTATACCATCGGCCGGTGGACCGAGGCGTAGCGGATGGGCTCGAACATGGTGACGCGAGTCATCGGCCACTCGGTCATCCCCACCACCCGCCCGAAGGCGTCCAGTTGTACGGGTTTGCGGGGAGCCGACTTGCCCCCAGACGGTGCGGCTTCAGTGCAGATGGGGGATGCCTCCAGGACGTCGGCCGCCGGTACCGAGTTCATGTCGAGGTTCTGCACCTCGGCCTCTCGCACGTACAGTCCGGGCCAGTTGAGCCGGGCCGTCTTCACGGATGCCGGGTGGTGGTTGGCGCCGAACAGCGGGGTCAGGCCCGCACCGGTGAAGCCGCGCAGGCTCCCGCACCCGCCGTTGAAGAAGTGGACCGATGTGTGTCCGCCCGTGGAAGCGCTCATCCCGCGTCCTCCAGCTCGTCTTCGTCGGCGACGTCATCACCGCTCCAGCACCGCGCGCAGTACCAGCCGGACGTCACCGGGCCGCGCTGGCTCCTCAGCCCAGGGTGGGTATCCTGCGTCACCTCGAACAGCCGCTCAGAAGCATGCGAACAGGCTTCACACCGCAGGACGGCGAGGGACTGGAACGTCACGCCCCGGCGGTGCAGCTCATCGCGCAGGGCCCGGGTGTATGCGTACAGCTCGGCTTCCGCGTGACCGTGCATCGAGCCGGCCAGCTCGGCGAGCTGCACATGGCGCAGCACCTGGCCGTCGTTCATGAAGTCCCAGTGCTTCGGCGGATACGCGTGCTGACCGAAGTACCGGCGGGCGGCCCGCCGCAGCTCCGCGAACTCGTCCTCCGTCGGTGGGGCGTAGCCGTCCGGCGGCCAGACCTTCACCCGGGGCGCGTAGTCGTTGTCCCGCTTCGCCTCCAGCAGGGCCCGGCGCGAGAGTGTGTCGACGGCCACGACTCACCGGTCCCGCTTGACGGAGTGAAGCGTGAACGACCAGTTGGCGCGCGGGCCGCTCTCGGCGCGCACCTGCTGAAGGGCCTGATACCGCGCCTCCAGTTCCGTACGGGCGTTGACGAACACCGGCAGCAGTTCGTCTCCGCTGCCGTCGGGGGCCACGTCCTTGTGCTTGAGCGTGACGGTCCACCGGCGGTACTCCACGCGGCGCGGGAAGACCTGCGACGGCCGGTACTTGTGGGTCCGGGTCTCGTCCTCGCGGGCGCAGCGCAGGTGCAGACCGTTGCGGTCCATGCGTACGTAGACGGCCGGGAATTCGATCTCGTCGCCGCCCTCGTCGAACGTGCGGACGGTCACCGGCTGGCCGATGGTCGCCTGGCCGGGGCGCAGGTGGACCAGTCCGGGACTGACGCTGGACGGACGGGAGCCGCGCGAGCGCGCCGGCCTCTCCACCGAGTAGCTGGTCATGGGGCACCACTTTCCTGGTTCCTTGGTCTACGACCTAACAGGTCGATTTAGCTAAATCATACCTGTGCCACGGGGCTAGGACAACCCCCGGGGCACAGATTCAGCGGTGACGGCGGGTCAGCCCTCCCACTAGTCTCGGATTACGGTCTCGCGGCACGCAGCCGCACGGTGCCCCTTGTGGCCGCACTCTCGGCAGATCCTCACCGTGCGGGCTGCGTGGCCGCAGGGGCAACGCATCTCGTCGCCCGGTCGTGTGCCGGCCGGTCCGAATCCGTCGCAGCACCCGCCACCACAAGACGTCAGGCCGTCCGGGCCGTGGTCGTTGGTCGGTACGACCGAGCCTCCGGTGCTCGTCACGGTCAGTTCCTTCCGTGGTCAAAGAGAAAGACCCCGCCGGGTGGCGGGGCCTCAGTGTGTCAGCGGTCGTCCCCGTCCGGGACGTGCACGTTCCAGGTGTCGGTGGCGGGGTCCTGCTTCACGGTGGCGTCCCCGCCGTACTCGGCGGCCACCTCGTCGGCCCGCTTGAGGTTGCGCAGAAGACCGGCATCCGGGACCGAGAACACAACTGCCATGATCGGTTCCTCATTCCTTGGTCGGTGAGGCTGAGCCGCCTCGCGGGCGCCACCGGCGCGGGGCCGATGACGTCCACGTAGGGCTCAGTGCTCGCCGGCGACCTTGTCCCATGCCGAGTAGTCCTCGCCGGCCATGCCGCCCGACAGAGCGCCCATCGCCGTGGCGGCGGCCTTCGCGAGGTCCGCGTGCACCTGCGCCTCGGCGAGGTCGGCCATGCGGTAGGCCCGGCGCACCTCGGGGGACAGATGAGCCTTCCACCCTGTGTCCGCGTTCGCCCACGTCTTGGACTGCTCGATGAGTCGCTCGGCCTCGCGGTAGTGCTCGGGTCCGGTAGCCATCGTGTCGGTTCCTCTCTGCGGTGGGCCGGGGCCGCCGGTCGACGGCCCCGGAAGTCTGTCGGTCAGGCGCTGACCAGTTCGCGGGTGGCCGGGGCCTGGACGGGACGGGCCGTCTGGCGGACCGTCACCGGGGCGCCGTAGGCCAGGACGAGCAGGACCAGGGCTGCCTTGTATTCCGCCTTGCGGGGCTTGTATGCGGCGGCGATCCGGGCGATCTGCGCCGGGGTGTAGTGGTTCACCTTGCGCAGCCGGGGCGAGCGGCCGTCGGCGGTGCGGTGCGTACGGGCGACCTTGGCAGGCCCCACTCCGATCCGCTTGGCCGCCGAGCGCAGGCCGCTCGCGGCGCCCTTGATGACCTCGGCGTCCTCCACACCGGCGAAGGCCAGGTGCGTCGCGAGGGAGCGGCCCCGGTACAGGGAGCGGACGAAGCGGCGGGCGGCGGCGCGCTCACGGACGATCCGGCGGCGGAGGCGGGAGGCCTTGATCATGGTCGGTTCCTCTTTCCTTGGTCTGTCGGGCCCTACCGGCCCCGATGAATTAATTAAACCATGACTGCCCGACGGACACAACCCCGGAAACGAAGAAGCCCCAGAGCGCGGTGGCTCCGGGGCTCAGTGGTGTTCAGGCCGCCCGGTCTAGTGAGTCGCCTCGACGACCCAACGAACACGGCAGAACCCGATGCGCTCCTCAGTCCTCGTCAGTCGGAGACGACCATGCGGCCATCGCGGGCCGGGTGGTCCTCCACGGTGAAGCGCTGCTCCAGGTACTCCCGAACCGCGCGCAGCTCGGCCCTCCGCAGGGATCCGTCGGAGCCCCACGCGGCGTGTGATTCGACGTAGTCCACGACCACGCCGAGGGTGTGCGAGGTGCGGACCTGGACGCCCTCGGACCAGCGCTGCCCGGACCGGCGGCCGGTGGACGTCCGGCTCAGCTTGAACTCCTTGCCGAGGTAGTTCCGCACGGTGGAGTAGTTGACGGCCATGTCGGGCCCCCTTCTTTGGTCAGTTGCTGCGGGCGTTCATGGCGCAGTGCTGTTGCATGTACCGGCGGTACGCGGCCTCAGCGCCGCGCTTGGCATCGGCCAGGGTCGCCTTGCCGGTCACCTGCCAGGCCAGCCCTGCCTTGCCGAAGGGCTTCACCATGTAGCTCCAGGTGCCGTCCTCGTCCCGACTGATCTCCGCCAGGACGGTGACGCCGTCGCTGCCGATGCGCTCGTAGAAGCCGGCGAAGACGCGAACCCAAGTGCTGGCCTTGGTCTTCTGAGTCGTCATCATCGCCGTCTCCCTTATCCCGCCCTGTCGATGATTTAATTAAACCATAGTTGGGCTGAGGACACAACCCCCAAACGCGAAAGAGCCCCGAACCGGTGAGGGTTCGGGGCTCTGCGGTGGGTCAGCCGAGGTAGTAGGGGAGTTGCGACCGGCACGACCGCCGAGGGTGCTGCCAGCCGGCCGGGTACAGCAGGTCCAGCGGACGCGGCGGCAGATCGGCGTACTGGGGGCGGCAGTCGGGGTGGTAATGCATGCACGAGCCGTCCACCCCGACGGCGAACACGGGCCCCCCGATCTCCTGCCAGCAGGCGCGGCAGACGTTCTCCGGGATCCCCCACCGGCCCGTCTCCTGGTCGACGTACTGCGGCGGGATGCCGAGGTAGTCAGCCTCGTACAGATTCACCCTCACCAGGTCGGCCTGAGCGGCCTCGCAGGCGTCGCGGTCGCCGGCGTACCGGGCAGCGGAGATCCTGTCGTGCACCCGGCGACGGAGGTTGGCGGGGTGCTGTGCGGCAGTGGTCACAGGGTCCTCATTTCCTTGGTCGGTGCGGTGTCGTCCGCGCGGTGCCCGATGGCCTGGTCCAGGGCGTCCCAGAGCACGGAGTCCCGGCCCCAGACGGGGTCGATGACGGCGAGGGCGACGCCGTGGCGGGCGAGTTCCTGCCGGGCCTGGCGACCGATGCCCGGCAGCTCCGCGCGGCGCTGGAAGCGCCTGGGGCGCCCTCCGAAGCCGGTGTGCGGCTCGTCGCCCCATCGGGTCACCACGAGGCCGCGAGACGGGCCCACAGCGCGTCCCGGGCCGTACGCGGAGACGATGAGCCCGGTCGCTCGCGCCTGGCGGATGAGCGTGCCGAGCAGGGGATTCCGGCAGGAGATCCATCCCTCCACGGCCGCGCGCTGCTCCCACCGACGGCCGTCGTACGCCGTGCCGGTCTCGCCGGGCTGCGAGCACGTGGTGACCCAGCCCCGCCGGTTCAGCCGCGCGAGCACCGGCACGAGCGGCAGCGTCTCGTCGTCCGGCCCGGCCGGGCAACCCGGCTGCGAGGCGATGCGGCCCTCCAGCCACCCGGCCATCGCGCCGCCGAGGTCCCCGATGCTGCGCGCGTCCCGCCAGATCCGGTCCATGGTCTCTCAGCCCCTGGTCATTGAGCAGGCGTCGGAGAAGTCCAGGTACCGGCGGTCGCCGAGGTACTTCACGATGGCCTTGATCTCCTGGTGGACAACGGCCGGGGTGAGTTCGTACTGGTACCCGTCAGCCCTCTTGCCGTTGGGAGTCAGGACGATGCGGCCGTCTTCGGCTTCAGAGACATCAACCCAGATCGGCACTGTGCGCTGCCACCAGGTCAGCGGACGCGGGAAAGGCGGCGCGCCCCGGCGGACCAGGTTCTCGTCCACCTTGATCTTTGCCTGGTCGATGATGATCCGGTCCATGACGCCCTCGATTCCTCAGTTCCTTGGTCAGGGTGGAGCAGGGCCCCGGTATCGCCAACTGGCGCCGGGGCCCGGGGTGGTCACAAGAAGCGCGACATCCGCTGTCCGGTGAAGTTGCCGTCCGCGTCGAACCAGAAGGGCTTGCACGTCGGGCACGCGGCGGTGACGCAACCGCACGAGCGACTGGTGTACTCCGGGGCCACGATCTCGTTGTGGTCGTAGACGTCCTCGTCGGACACGATCCCGAAGAATCCGGGGTCCAGCGTCGGGTACATGCTCCGGACCTCACGCGCCGTCAACCGGGTCCCGGTACGGTTCCTGCGGGCCATGTCGTCCTCGTTTCCTTAGTTCCGTGGTCAGGGTGGGGCAGGCGTCAGTCGCTGGCCTAGGCGTCCAGCTCAAGGATCTCGTCGTAGTCCACGACGTCCTCGTCGTAGAGGTCGGCGACCAGCGCGGCGTAGTCGATCATTACGTCTCCTTGACCCTAGAGCCGCCTGGCTGGCGACCCGATGACTTAATTAAATCATAGGTCGGACGACGGGACAACCCCGGGCACGACAAAACCCCGAGGCCAGAGGGCGTCGGGGTTCCATGTCTAAAATTTTCGACACGCGGTCCGCTACGGGCGCACCTTTACGATCATTCCGACGGTGCAGACGCCGAGGATCAGAACCGCGAACAGGACCGTCCACTGCTGGTCGTGCAGGACGAACTGGGCGACGCACTCCGCGACGATCATCGGCAGGGCCAGGGCCCGGAACAGGGCGCGGCTCACCGGGCACGCTCCACGCGGAAGGCGTAGCCAGACGACTCGTGCTCGACCTCCGCGCCGATCGGCCGGCTGACCACGTCGGCGGCGAACCGGCGGGCCTCCCCGCGCGGCACGTTGGAGTTGTCCATCAGGCAGTACGCGATGGCAATCTCCACCGCGCGCAGGGTGCCCATCGCGGTCGGGCTGGTCTTCACCGTGCCGTCGGGCAGGGTGCCCATCGCGGTCGGGCTGGTCTTCACCGTGCCGTCGGGCAGGGTGCCCATCGCGGTCGGGCTGGTCTTCACCGTGCCGTCGGGCAGGGTTCGGGTCAGGGTGTACGTCATGCGTTCCTCATTCCTTGATCGCAGAGGATCGGGGCGGCAGCGCCTCACGGCGTCTCAGTGGCCAGCAGCTTCCGGACCTTGTCGGCCAGACGGTACAGCTCCTCGTTCTCGTGCTCGGGCTTCTCGTGCGGCCACGCCTCATCGTCGATGGCGTCCCCAGCGCGGTCCAGCACGTCCTGCTGATGAGCCGTGGCCCATGCGCTCGCCTCCTCCGGGTTCAGGCCGATGGCCCGCAGGCCCCGGATGACGGCCGCGTGCATCGCGTCTGGGTCGTGCTTGGCGTATGCATCCGGGTGTGCGGGCAGGGTCGGCGCCGGGAGCGGCCAGCCACCCATGCCGGTGCGGCGGTTCGGGTCGGGGTTGTCGACGTCGGCCGGCCGATTGGCCTCCACGATCCGGCGCATCCACTCGGGCATCTCCATGACGGGCGGGAAGTGCTCCGCCGCGTTGTGGAACTCCAGGGTGATGTCCACGCGGGAGATGTCCCGGCGGATTCCGTATTCGAGGCGCAGGCCGTACACCTTCCGGCGGCTCCCGCTGAGCGTCTTGACGATGGGCCGGTCCGGCAGGTTGACGTACACCCGGTGGCTGATCTCCCGGACGCTTGCCCTCGGTTCGTTCATCGGTTCCTCGTTCCGTGGTCGCAAGGGTGGCCGGGCCGTCAGCCCGCGTTGCTCAGGTACTCGGCGAGGTCGCGCTGCATCCCGTCCCAGACGGCCAGGGTGAACTCCGCCGCGATGACGCGCTGGACGTCACCGTCGGCGCGGGCCCGGTCGAGCTGCCGCTGGAAGGACTCCGTGATGCTCTGCTCGCCCACACCCTGCTTGCGCAGCTCGGAGAGGATCCGGGTCGCGGCGGTGAAGCCCGTAGTGGCCAGGGCCTTGGCGACGTCGGGCTCCATGTCGCCGGCTGCCACCTTGCGCATCAGGTACTCCTCGGCGGCCTCGTGCGCGTTCGCCAGCATCGGCCGGGGGTTTGTGTCCGTCATGGGTTCCTCGTTCCTTGGTCGGGCCCGGGAGCCGCACGGCTCCCGGGCCGGCGGGTCACTGGCTGATCGCGTCCCAGATGGCGCGGCCGACGGTGCCCGGCCTCCGGCTCGCGAGGGCGCGCTGCATGGGGCCGAAGGTCTCGCCGTTCCGCTCGGACCAGTAGCAGGCGTACGCCTCGGGGATCCAGCTAACGGCGCCTTCGGTCTTGGGCCGGGCCGGGGTGACGGCGCTGACGATGTACCGCTTGCCCTTGACGGTGACGATCCGGCGGCCCTTGCTGTCCGTCTCGGCCGGCTTCGCGGTGCGGCCAACGGCGGCCAGGGCCGCGTCCTCCAAAGTGGGGTAGAAGCCGGCTGTGCCGTCCCGGCGCTTGCTCTGCTTCGGGGCCCACACGGCGAAGGCGCCGCGCTCCAGCCTGGCGGCCGACTCGTCGAACACCACGCCAGCCTGCTCGCCGTCCACGAAGACAACGTGCTTCATCCGGCCGTCCGGGACGACGACAACCTGACCGGGCGCAGCCTCGGTGACCGTGGCGGGCAGCTCATCGTTCTCGCCGAAACCCTGGCGGCTGATGATGACGTCGGTCATGGTGGCCTGCTTTCCTTGGTCGGTCCCTCTCGATGACTTAATTAAATCATAGGTCTGGTGACGGGACAACCCCTGATCTCAGATCACGTTCAACGCCCGCAGGACCCCGTCCATCAAGTCCACCCGGGGCTCGTAGAAGCGGCGCATCCGCGCCGGGTCGCCGACCCGGTACGCCACGCCGGCCGGCTTGCCCGGCAACGGCTTGATCTCCGGCTCGTACTCCGCGACCGCCGCCATCATCCGGGCCAGCTCTAGGAACGACGTCGGCCGACCGGTGCAGAGGTTCACCGGGTCCTCGGTGCCCGACTCCGCGACGGCCAGGGCCCCGGCGACGACGTCGTCCACGTGGATCCAGTCGCGCACCTGCTCACCGGACCCCCAGACTTCCAGCGGGTCTTCCCGGCGCTGGACGCGACCGAGGATCGCCCGGAACGGGTACGTCTCGTCCTGGTCCTCGCCGTACCCGCTGAACGGCCGGACCACGGTCACGGGGACGCCAGTCTCGCGCAGCCGGGCCGCGAGGAGTTCGCCCGTGACCTTGCTCCAGCCGTACACCTGGTCCGGCCGGTCGACCGAATACGCGACCGGGTCCGTCAACTCCTCGTACAGCCGGGCGGGCAAGTCACCGGTCTGGTGTGTCACCGGGTACGCCGCGCTGGAGCTGAAGTAGAGCACCCGGCCCGGCCGCGCGACGGCCGCCCAGCGGAACATCTCAGCGTCGATGCTCAGCGACTCCGCCGTGGCGAGCGGGTCACCGTCGATCGTCGCCCGGCCGCCGACCACGGCCGCGCAGTGCACGACGAGGTCCCACATGCCGGGCACCGCACCCTTGCTCAGGCACTCGCGGAAGTAGTTCCGGCAGTCCTGCGCTGGGGAGGCCTTCACGTCCAGGCCGGTGACGTCGTACCCGCGCCGGAGCAGCTCCGCTTTGAAGTGCCGTCCGAGGAAGCCCCGGTCCCCGGTGACCAACGCCCTCACGGGCTCAGCCCCTTCACGCTGTACTCCTCGCGCACGCGACGGAGGGCTGCCGCGAACCCCTCGCCGTCCCGGAACTCCAGCCAGGCGAGCCGGTCGGCCACGTCCGCCTCGGGAGCGTTGACGGCCGCGTACCGTTCGTCCATCACCGTTTTCCCGGCCGCCGGGTGCAGATGCTCGATGACGACGTCCGGCAGGTACTTGAGCCCGCCGAGCCGGCGGCCCAGCTCCAGCCAGAAGTCGTCCACGTACAGGTGCCGCAGCACCGGCGGCGCCATGTAACCCAGCGCCCGCACGATCCGGGACGGGAGGAAGGCGGCCGTCGGCAGCCGCTCACCCTGGAACAGATCGTTGCCGTAGACCACCTGCGGCCACGGCGAATTCAGCGCGCCGAGCACGTGGGCGTCCCAGCCGGGCGTGCGCGGCAGATGGTCGTCGCCCATGAACCCGATGTGATCGTAGATGTCGGTGTAGAGGCTGGCCGCCCAGTTGAGGCCGGCGACCATGCCCGTCCCGGTCTCGCCCCGGTGGATCAGCAGCCGGGGCGCCGCGACGTGGTAGGCGGGGAGTTCCGGGTCGTCGTGGTCGGCGACGAACACCAGGTCCGCGTTGAGCGACTCGGTCTCCGCGAATGCGTACACCAGCCGGGCCGCGTTCTGCGGGCGGCCCCTCGTCGGGACGATGACCAGCAGGGGTGCTGTCACGGTGCCTCCGTTCCGTGATCCAGTCGAGCGCCGGAACGGTAGCGCCGATTCGCTGAATCACCGACCGGAGCATGACGAAGCCCCGGAACCGTGGGGCTCCGGGGCTTGGATGACCTGCGGTCAGACGGCGGCGATGATGAGCGCCGCGACAAACAACCAGAGGTGATGGAACGACTGGTCCAGCGCGTAGGCCCCCGTGCCGAGCGTCGGGGCGAACTTGCCCCCGGCGTCCACCGGGTGGTGCTCGTGCGCCGGGGTGCCGAGGACGTGGAACTCTGTCTTGCGGCAGACCTTGGAGAGGCCCGCGAGCGTGTGCCGGCGGTCCGCCCAGTAGTGCGTCGCCGCGTCCAGGCCGAGGCCGACTGCCACGCCGGTGACACTCACGTCCAGGCCGAGGACGGCCACGGCAACGAGCAGCAGAACGATCTTGGTCGCGGTCAGGCCGAGGACGTGCCGCCCGCAGGCGACGAGCCCGGTGCGCGAACGGTCGCCCTTGCGGGCCGCCTGCCAAGACGTTTGCACCCAGTGGTCCCCAACGGAGTGGGCGACGAACAGGGCGCCGAAGGCGGCAGCGAACGTGCCAGCGGCGTCGGTCATGATCCTGTGATTCCTCGTTCCTTGGTCGACGAAGCCCTGGGTGAGTCAGCGGATGATGACGGGGCGGTGCAGGTCCCGGTGCTCCACGATCACGCGATGGCCCCGCCGGCGCAGTCGGCGCGCGAGGGCATCGGCCGCGACTGCGGAGCGGTGACGGCCACCGACGCAGCCGACCGCGACGACCGTGCCCTGAGCAGACGGCCCGGCGTCGTACGCCTGGACCATCCGCACGGCGGCGGTCAGCAGGGCCTTGACGCCCGGGGTGCCGAGGACGGCGCGGCGCACCTTGCGGTGAACAGCGGTCAGCTCGCGCATCTCCGGGCGCACGTGCGGGTCCCGGAAGTGGTGGCGCAGATCCAGGGTCAGGTGGGCGGCCGGGGCGTCGCCGTGGCCGTAGCCGAAGGAGACGATCCGCACGGGCGCGGGGTTCGCTGCGGTCATGGTCACCAGTCCCCGAAGGTGCAGACGATGGAACAACCGGCCGCATTGCAGTCGTGCGCCCGGATCTCGGCCGCGCGCTCCGCGTCCTGCTGCTTTCGGGACTTGCCCCAGGTGACCGGCGCGGCTCCCGCCTTCAGCTCGTCGCAGCGCGGACAGCCGTCGAACTTCTGGCCGAAGCGCGGGGCGTGGTTGTGCTTCGTGGTCATCGCTTCCTCGTTCCGTGGTCAGGGTGCGGCGGTCAGCCGGCGACCCAAGTGCCGTCGGATCGCCGCACGTACCGCTGGGTGGCGATGCGGGCCTCCTCGTCCCAGCGGTCCACGCGGACGATGGCGGTGTTCCCGCGAATGTCGGCGGTGCCGCCCTCGTGCACGGCCAGGCCGCGCAGTTGTTCCGTCGTCAGGCCCGACGAGGCCGGGGCTGAGTTGCGGGATCTGCGCCGGGACTGCCTGGGGCGCGGAGCGCTCGTGGCGTCTGGGGTGTCGGACGCCGGGTGCTTCGGGGCGAATGGGTTCCAGCCCATGACGTGTCTCCTCGTTCCTTGGTCGGTGCTGCGGAGGGTCGGTCCGGTCAGTCGTCGGTGCTGCTCGTCACGGGCGCGAAGACGAGCCACAGTGTGGCGGCGATGAGCGGGGACATGATGGCGATGAGGGCGATAACGGCCATGGCGGGTTCCTCGTTTCGTGGTCGGTCAGTTGAAGTCGCAGGTGGCCGAGTGCGTGCCGTTCGGCAGCCCGGCGAGGTCGGCCACCTCGCCTCCGTCCAGGTGAAGCCGTAAGGCCAGTTCACCGGCGACGGCGAGGATGCGGATCCTTCGGGTAGTCGGTGCTCACAGGGTTCCTCGTTCCTTGGTTGGTGGTGCGGGTCAGGCAGCGGTGGACTGCCGGTACTCGTACAGGGCATACACGACGTCGTCGATCCGGCCCGCGTCCAGCGAGGCGTACAGCTTTTCCATCCGCTGGGGCTCGCGCTCTCCGAGCGTGTCGAACCCTGCGACGACTTCGTGCCGGAACACCAGAGCCCGCACACCCTCCGGGGCCTGAACCGTGCGGGCGTGCTTCTCGACCAGGGCGCGGGCGGACTCCCACCGTTCACGCTTGGCCTGCCGGGCCGCCTTCTCCGCAGCGGTGTAAACGGTGATCTTGCCGGTGCCTTCGCAGCCGAAGCAGTAGCCGGGCATACCCGACGTGCGGGGGACTTCACCCTTACCGCCGCAGTAGCGGTGCGTCCGCTGGTGGCTCATCCCCGGCTCCCTCCGTCGTGGTCTGTGGACCTCAACAGGGAGCGGCGGTGCTCATGCGATTCATATCCTCAGCCTGGTTTGGAGCATCCATCCCGCCAACCACACCCTGCCCTACCGTATGGGCTACGGGTTCGCGTGGCTGCCCGGTTCTCACCCGCTCGCCGTTGCGACGCTTTGCGCCTCTTGACTCCACCAGAGTCGTTCTCGCCTTGTTGTTGCCGCTCCCTGTTGAGTTGTCCGCCGGGCTCGTTCTCCCCGACTGATTTAATTAAACCATCACTCGGGACGGAGCACAACCCCCGCAACGCAAAGAACCCCGGCCCTCGTCGGGTCCGGGGTTCTCCGGGTCGGCGGTGCCATGAGCCTCACCGCCTCTTGTGCTTGCCCTTGTCCAGCATCGCCTCGGCCTTGGCCTTCGCCTCTGCGGCGCCGGCGTGGGAGTTGATGATGTGCGCGACCACCAGGCCGAGCAGCACCAGCGCCGCCAGCACCACCACGGCGACGATCATCACCGTGGCGAGGGCCACCGCACAGAGGGTCAGGACGATGCAGGCGACCAGCGCGGTGTAGAGCCACGGGATCACCTTCTCCGCCACCGTCTTCTCCGGGCCCTGGTGCATGATGTGCCCGGCGGGGACGGCCGGCGGGGCCTCGTAGTGGTGATGCACGTGGACGTGGACTTCCTGCTTGCCGCCCTCGCCGACCGGCTCCGCCGTCATCGGATTCGCCCGCAGGTACTCCAGCAGCTCGCCGGTGACCGGCGCATGCCTCCGCTCTATCTCCATGGTCACGATTCCTTGATTCCTAGGTCTTGGCCGCCGCTGCGACCCTGAATTAGGTGTACCACGACGGCGGCCCCGCCAACCACCTGCGGGAACGACGAAGCCCCGGGCCGTTGCGGCTCCGGGGCTGTCGGCGGGGCGTCTCAGTTGATCAGGCGGGGCGGCAGTCGTGACCGTAGCCGCACCGGGTGCCTTCGGTCTGTGCGGTGAGGCAGCCGTTCGGGAACCGAGGGTTGGTCAGGTCGCGAGCCTTGGGCGTCGCAACCGGCTCGCCCAGGCCGAGGCCGGCGCCGAGTTCGCCCAGACGCAGCGGGGACTCGTCCATTGCGTAGCGGTCCGCCTCGTTCTCGTAGCTGGGTACGGAGTAGACGATGTCATCGCGGTTCATGTATGCCTCCCGGTCGGTCCCGATGAATTAATTAAACCACAGGTCCGGCGGTCCGCACAACCCCGGCGATCAGTACGCGAAGGTGTAGCCCACCCGGTCCTGCGACGTGTCCTTGATCAGATCGCCGTCCTTCACCCGGCTGTCCAGCCAGCGGTAGACCCACGGCCGGGACCGGCCTGTGATCTCCCGCAAGTCCTTGAAGTCCTCGTAGGTCACCCGCTTCACGCCCTTCCGGCGCAGCGCGGACAGCCGCTGGTATGTCACGTCGTCCGCCTCCGCAGGGCTCATACGGTCCTCCGGCGCAGCGGGCAACTTGATCACCCCGTCGTCGCTGCGCAGCCCGGCGAACACGACGCCCAACGCTTCCTCGGCGACGGCCAGGGCGCACCGGGGGCACAGCGGGACCGTCTGGGTGTGGACCGCCTGGAGGCCGCATCCGGTGCAGTTGAGTTCCTTGGTCATGTGTCATCAGTCCTTGCGTCATCGGTGGTTGTCCGCTCCGGCCGGGCCGGGCGGGGAAGAGTCTTAGGTCGCAGCGCTGCCGAGGCTGTCAGGGCCCCTGTCAGACCCGTGTAATCGCTGGAGTCACGGACAGTCAGGCGGCGTCTGCTGACGCGTCAGCGGTGCCACCACGGCCCGTCAGAGACGTGTCAGGGCGGGCACCCCTGACACTGGGGATGCCCGCCCTGAGGGGGTGCGAACCGTGGGTCTCACCCGGCGGCGGCCTCCGCGTACAGGCTGCCGGTGATCTCGTAGACGGCCTTCTCGGTGGGCGGGTTGAGCCGGCGCAGCACGCCGTCATCAGCGAGCTGCTCCAGCTCGCCGTACACCCATCCACGGGGCCTGCCGACCAGCTCCGGGATGTCCTCCAGAGCCTCGAACGTGACCTCGGTCCTCGGTCCGGCGGCCAGGATCCCGATGCGGTTCAGCAGCTCCGCGCGAGCGTCCTCGTCGGTCATCCGGCTCGTGTTCAGCGGCGCGGCGAACGTGACCTCCGGGCCGCTCGGCGCGGCCAGCGGCTCGCTCGTGTCGATTCCGTCGCTGGTCAGATCCAGGCCGCTGACCTCGGCGAAGTCGTCGTCCACGGTGCCCTCCAAGGGCTGGTCCACGGCCGCCGGCGCGGCCCCGTCGTGCTCGTCCGCGATACCCCGGGAGAGGATGCGGTAGCTGCCCTCGTCCAGTTCCGCCCAGTACGGACGGGTGACCCGGATCATCTCCTCACGGTCGGCCGCCTTCACGCGCGGCGCCCGGCCGTCGACAGGCCAATGAGCCTTGTCCGTGCCCGTGACCTCGGCATACAGGCTGCCGGGCGCGTTGTTGGCCCACTTGGTCGGGTCGGCCCCTGCCTCCAGCGTCTCGGCCTCCAGGCTGTACTTTGCGTCCTGGAACTCCTTCTGCCCGTGGGCCAGGCTCTGGGCGAACTGACCTCGGGTTTTCCGGGGGATGTTGTCGTGCGGCATGGTCTGCATCGACGCGCAGAAGTGCACGCCGATGGAGCGCAGCTTGCGCAGAGCCTCGTCGGCCTCCTCGTCCACGACCATCAGCACGTCGGCGGCCTCCTCGATGTCCAGGAAGATGGCCGGGATGCCGTGCAGCGTGTACATCTCAGGCACCCACTGCTTGTAGCCCTTGCCGCCGTCTGCCCTGGTCAGCGTGCCGAACAAGCCGGCTCGGTACTCGATGAGCGGGATGAGGTTGCGCACCAGTTGCTCGGTGTCCTCCCGGGTCTTCGCGGCCAGGCCCAGCACCTCCTCGATGTCGCCGAACGACTGCTGGAACTTGGCAGGGTCGCCCACGACCGGGACGACGTCGGTGCGCTCGCGCATCTGGAGGATGGCGGTGCAGATGGTCTCCGTCTTGCCCGCGCCGGTCATGCCTGTGCACTTCGTGTGAGCCAGTGGCCTGGGGTTTTCGTCGTCCTCAGAGCCGACGATCCACCAGTTGATGTCGGAGCCGTCGGTGCGTCCGCCGAGCCAGATCGGCGCGTCCGCGATGGACTTGCCGAGGTGCCTCGGGCCCTTCCAGATGACCGGCTTGGCGTCGCTGGTGTCCCGGGTGAACGCCACGTTGACCTTGCTCTCGTCGCCTTTGACCTTGAGGACTTTCACCTGGTCAGCGCCCACACCGGCGACGGCCGCGATCTGCTCACGGGCGTCCTGCGCCTCCTTCGCCGTGGTCGGCGCGTCCAGGTGGACCGGGACGCGCAGCTCGTCGGCGGTCTCCGTCACCTTGCCAACCTTGGCGTCCTTGAACGCCCGGATCTTGCTCAGCAGGCCGTCGTTTCCGCTGGTCTCCGGGGACTTGTCGGTGTCCCGGATGCCCGACAGGGCCGCGTGCCGGATGCACCAGGCGACCGACATGACGAGGCCGCCGATGGCCCACGCCTTGACGATGTCGGCTTGCCAGGGACGGATCGCCACGGCGAAGAGTGCCCAGGTCAGGACGGCAACGACGAAGACCGTCGCCATGTTCCGGGTCTCCTGGCGGCGCACCGTCCAGATCTTCCATGTCTGATGCGCGAGGTAGGTGAACCCGACGGCGAGCAGGCCCACCCACAACGGGCTGTCGCCGATGGCGAGGTGGAGTACCAGGGTCAGCGGCCACACGGCCACGACGATGGCCCACGGCAGGACGTACGAGACGATGCGCTCAGGCACCCTGAACAGGGCGTATCCGCGCACGCGGTGACTGTTCGACACGTTGTCCACCGCCCCTACACCACGGTGAAGGGGCCGCGACCACGGCCCCCGGGGCGGGTGAACTTGGAGTCGTTGCCCTTGTCCAGGTCGCCCAGGAACGAGTCGAACCTGCGCCAGGCCTTGACCGCGCCGACCGCTCCGGCGATGCACGCGCGCGAGACCGCGTCCAGGTCGCGGCTCATCATGGACAGCGCCCTGGCCAGTTCGGCGCGCTGCGTCATCGTCAGCCGCCCGTCAACAGACTCCTTCGCCATCTGCCGGGAAGCTGCCTTGAGCTGGCCCTTTGCCAATTCCACGGAGATCGCGAAATAGTTCAGGATCTTCCTGATCGCGTCACAGAAGGCGTGGAGGTCTTCCTGGTTGGCCAGGTCCATGTCGCCGATGGATTGGGCGAGCTGGGCGATGCCCTGGTTCCTCGAACCGCCCGACCGGAACGACTTCTGACCTGCGAAGTTCTTGTTCGGCAGGGGGTTGCCCTGGCCGTCCAGTCCCCGGTTGCGGAGCTGGTCGTTGGTCTGTCCGTTGGCGCGGCCGGCCGCGCTGAACGGGTTGTCCGGGTGGTTCTCTCCGATACGGCTCATGGCCGCCTCTCTTCCTGATTCCTGGTTCCTGATGGGCGAAAGCCCTACCGAGGTTGTCCCCGGTAGGGCTTTACCTAAATCAAGCGTCTCGCGGTCGGCTGCCGACCGCAAGGCCGTTCTACGCCTTGGGCCCGCACCGCTGGATCGCCTTCTTCAAGGCCTCCTCACCCGCAGGCTTCTCCAGAGGCAGGGTCGGGACAATCCTCCGGATCTCGTCCCGGCTGTGTCCCGTCTCGGTCAGGAACCGGACGACGGAGGCCACGCTGCCCAGCCGGTCCTCGGGGACATCGACCACGGCCTGTCCCGTGTCCGGGGACTCGCCGCGCGCTTCGGCCGTGATGTCCCCGAACGACTTCACCTCGTAGCGCGCGCTGTCCCGGGACATGTCCCGGTCGGCCGGGACAGACTCGGAGACCTTGTCCAGGGACACGTGGACCGAGGGACGCGAGGGGGACACGGCGGGGACAGCCGAGCGAGGACGGGACACGACCGCCGGGACACGCGCGGGGACAACCGGCGCGGGGGACACGGCGGCTGGGACACCGTCCTGGGGGACAGGGGACACCGGGACAACCGGCGCTGGGGACATGTCCCCGGGGACATCGCTGTGTCCCTTGTCCCGGGCTCCGCCCTCAGCCGGGACAAGGGACAACGTCCAGTCGTGCCGCGACTTGATGTTGGCGAGGGACTTGACCGACTTGCGCCGGACCACCCGCGCGACGATCGCTGCTTCGGCGGCTGCGGCCTCGTCCGCGTCCAGCCCGTGGCGGGCCGCATCGATCTGGGCGGCCAGCTTGGCCGTCAGGCGGGTGTGCCTGCGCTTGCCAGGCTCAGCGCCCTCCAGGCGGTCCGCGAGGTCTACGGCACGGTCAGCGGCCCGGCTGCGGGCGATAGCCGCGCTGTCGGCGCCGCGCCGGCCGATGCCGAGGAATGCGACGAGACGTTCCCGCATCTCACGCAGGGCGGAGGCCAGGATGCCGGTCGACTTCTCGCCGGACATCCGCAGCTCAAGGCCCAGGAGCAGGTGCAGGAGGACGGCCAGGAGCACGGGGCCGAGGACGACACGCACCGGGCCGCCGACGCTGCCGGAGACCGTGAAGGCAGGGAGGGCCTGCACGAGGACGGCGGCGTAGGCGAGGTACGCAGGGCCCTTGGTCCGGGTAGCCCAGGAGTAGACCGTGAGGGCGATGATGGCCGCCTCGGCGACGCCGCACAGGGCCATCCGCTCGTTCTCGTCGGTGATCTGAAGCGCCGTCTCCATGAAGCGGTACGAGGTGTCGGCGGACATGGTCAGGGCCAGTGCGGCCGGGACAAGGAGCCCGACGGTGGCGGCCGTCTGACGGGACATGCGGGACATCGTCTGTCCTCTCTTCCTTGGTCACGATTCCTTGGTCGGTGCTGATTTTCTTAAATCATCGTACACCTGATCTGTCCCCTTGTCCCGTGCCCCGGCAAACATTTGTCCCGGGACATGTCCCCGGCGGGACACGGGCCGATCTGTCCCCTTGTCCCGTGTCCCTCCGGGGACACGCTCGCTCTGTCCCGACGGCCGGTTGTCCCGGGACACGACGAAGGGGCCCCGGTGTCCCGGAGCCCCTCGGCGTCTCTTGTCCCTGTCCCACTGTCCCGTCAGACGCTGTCCCCGTCAGGCGCCTTGAGGACGACGTACCGCCCCGGGTAGTCGGGGACCGGCTCCAGCACGCCCTCGTCGGTGAGCTGCTTCAGTTCGCCGACGATCCAGGGCCGGCTCTGCCGGAGGTCGGCGAAGTCGGTCACGCGCACGGCGGGAGCGTCAGCGCCGGACTCCTCGAACATGAGGCTGATGCGTGTGCGCAGAACTTTGCGGCTCGTAGCCGCGCGATCTTCAGCCGCGTGTCGATCGCGAGCGGCCCGTCGCTCGGAGATCTCGTAGTTGTCCTGTTCGTCCTGGACAAGCCTGGACAACTCCCCGGCCCACGCGGTGATCAGGGCGCGGTCCCGGAAGGACAGGGCGCGGATGTGCTCCCGGGCCGCCTCGGGGTCGTCGCGGGTGATCGCGTTGAGGGCGCTCAGGGCGTGGTCCTCGGGGCCGGTGGAAGTCTTGAGCTCGGTCATGGTCTCCTCGTTCCTTGGTCGCGATGATTTCCTTAAATCATCCTACCCGGGCCCGTGAGGCGCAACCCCGGGGCACGACAAAGCCCCTGCGATCTCCCGCAGGGGCTCGCTGTCCGCTGTCCCTCCGTCAGATGTCCCCGCCGCACGGGCGGAAGGGGTCAGGGCCGGCGTGAGGACGGAAAGGGTCGGCGCTCTCCGTACTCTGCCTGACTTCGCTCTCAGTGAAGATCTCGCTGAACCAGAAGTCGGTGATCTCGATTCCCTCAAGCGGGACGTTCTGCGACTGAGTCAGTTCGCGTACGGCTGCCGCGCGCAGCCGCACCTCGTCGCACCGGCCCAGGGACCAGGCCGTTCCCTCCAGCTCGTGCGGCTTCCCTTTGATGAGGGCTGTTCCGCCGTAGACGTATCCGAACTGCTCCACTCGCCGCGTCACCTCAGATACTCCGAGCCCGGGCTGACGGTCCACGTGCGGGCCCCGGGGCGACGGACGCGCTTCAGGATCCCGATGCCTTCCAGGACCAGCAGGTGGTCCTCCAGCCAGGAGTCCGGCCGGCCGGCGCGGCCAGCAACGCCCGGGAAGTCCGCGACAGTGAACGTCTTTTTGTTGCGGTCGCTGAGTTCGCCGATGCGTCCCCGGACCGCATCGGCGAGGGTGGGGGGTGGTCCAGTCGTGGCTGTGGTGGTCGGCACGACTCCTCCTCTTCCGTGTTCAGATGTCTACCTGGCGAGCGCTCGCCCGGCGGTGTTCCCACGGTGCACGTGCCAGACCCACGTCCGAGCACTCAAGTGCTCGAATGTGGCCCCTATGTCAAGCAGACGCACCAGATAATCCTCGTCTTCGCCACGGTAGCGGCGGCCTAGGCCTTCTGTCGTCACTTCTTCGCCAGGGCGGAATCCGCCGATGGCCCGGACCCGCTCGGTCCGCACAACGTGAGTCATCGGGATGAACGACCCGAACCGGCGCAGATGGGTCTCCTGCTCCGGTCCGAAGCGGACGCCCCACGGGAGCACCCATCTGCCCTGAACGGACACGGCCGTGGGATCCTCGCCGCCGCGCACCACCGGCGCCGGGTACACCAGGTCCGGCTTCTCGGATGACTGCTCCATCACGCGCATGCAGGCCATGAGGTGGTTCGGCTTCAGCTCGTCGTCATCGTCCAGCCAGGCAACCACGTCCGTGGTGACCCGCTCCAGCGCCCGGTTACGCGCCTGGTCCGCCCCGGTGCGCAGGGAGTCCCGTTCGACGACGACCTGGTCCGGCCGGCGCCGCTGCGCGCGTACGGACGCCAGTGCGCGCTCCAGCATCGCCTCGCGCCCGGGGATGGTGGGGACGACGACGGCAACGGTCATGCGGGGCATGACGGTACCTCTTCTCCTTCGGCCAGCGGGTACCAGCGCATCGCGTCTCCGGATCCCGGCGTGGATGATCCGGATGTCGTATCCGTCGGCAGACCGTACAGTCTGGCCACCCAGGTCGCAGAGTCAATCCGACGACCCCCGGCAGTGTCCTGGACGGATCCGCGCAGCCGTGCTTGATCGAAACTCGGCGGGGTCGTCTGCATGAGGCCCCGGGAAACCACGGAGCCCCCACGGCTGCTCCGTGGGGGCTCGTCGTCCCGGACGGTGTCTCCGGGCTGCTGCATCATGACTCCCCGGGGGTGGCGACCCACAGGGTGTCCTTGTCGGCCTGGGATCCTTCGGGGCTGATCTTCTCGGCCAGACCCTGCCGGCGCAGGCGGTCCAGGGACAGGTAGGTGACGGACTTGTTCAGACCCATCTCCTGGGCGATGACGTTGCGGGCCATCCCGTCCGGGTTGGCCTTGAGCAGGTCCAGGATCTTGCGGTCCCGTTCGATGGTCTCTGCGGGCCTCGGGCGTCCACGCGGGGGGCGCTGCGGCGCGGTCACGGTCATGGTTCCTTCCTCGGTGATCAGGGTGTCGATGATTTACCTTAATCGATATACCCCCTGCTGTCACGCCTCAAGCCCCGGCGACGTCAGCAGGCCCGAGGACCGCACCAGCTCACAGGCGGCGTCTACGTCCAGCGGCTCCCGGCCCATGGCCAGGTGTGAAGCCGGCTTCCACAGCACTACCTCAGTCCCGTACGACGACGGCCCACCGGACGCGATGGCCGGCAGGCCGTGGGTTGCGTTCTTCAGTTCCAGATGATCTCGCAGCAGCCGCTCGTACGCCTCGCGCAGCCTGATGTACGAACGGCGCAGGTCCCGGGTGGGGATGTGTTCCGCGCTGTGCTTGCCCATGCAGTCCGTCCTTGTCGTACGGCTCGGTCAAAGCCGGGGACGGTACCAGCGAGTCGCGGTGGCGCCGAACGCCTACTTCACCGCGCGGTTCTGCCATGCGTCGCGCATCGCCGAGTCGAACGAGGCGGCTTGCGAGAGTGCCCGGGAGGCCGGCGCGGTGAGGGTCGCCTGGCCGCCCCGACGGGTGGTGAGCAGCTCCAGCACTTCATCCCCGGTGACCAGGCCCTCCCACTCCACGAAGTCCTTCTCCCCGGGAACGACGGAGGCGCCGCGCTTGACGACCATGTACGGCAGCGGGCTGGAATTGCCGTCCTGCTCGTCCACAGCGAAGACGCGGATCTCTGTCCAGCGGCAGGTGGAGCAGTGCGTGCGCGGCGGGGCGAACTCGCTGTCCGGGTGGTTCTGGTGCCGGGGCCGGTAGCTGGAGCCGAGGCCCAGCAGCTCCCCGGTAATGGTGACCGACTGGCCATGCTGGTTGGTGATCGTCCAGGTCCCCGGCTTGCCGACAGACTCCAGTCCGGGCAGGGGTGTAGGGCTCGTCATTGGTCTGCTCTCCTCAGTCCGTGGTCCTGCTCCGAGCGTACCCACTGGGTAAACGTGCGCGTAGCCGAGTCCAGGCCGCGTCGGGAGCGTGGCCGGCCAGCGTATCGGGTATGTGTGATTTAACGAAATGAGTGCGCCCAGGATGGAGGACCAAGGAATGCGCATCATGGGGCTGGACCTGTCGATGAAGTGCACGGGGGTGTGCTTCCCGGACGACTCCACGGCGCTCATCAAACCGCGCGGGGACGGCGACCGGCGCCTGCTGAGCATCGAGGAGCGCATGACGGCGGCCCTGCGCGTGGCCCGCCCACAGCTCGCCGTCATCGAGGATGACCCCGGACTCTTCCGTGGAGCGTCTGCCAAGGTCATCCCGATGGTCCACGCCACCGTCCGACTCGTTCTCATGCGTTCAGGCGTCCCGTTCGTCCTGGTCAACACGAAGACGCTGAAGCTGTACGCCACCGGCCACGGCGGGGCCGACAAGGCGTCCATGGCCGTGGCCGCGCTCACCTACGCGGGCCGGGAGTTCACCGGCGACAAGGGCGGCGACCAGTGCGACGCGTGGTGGCTGCGGGCGGCCGGTCACGCCGCCTACGGCGAGCCGGTGGTCCGGGTGCCGAAGGCCAACATGGACGCCCTGCGCGAGGTGGCCTGGCCGACCCTCCCCGGGGCCCCGGCTCCGGTCTTCGCGCCGCCACCGGCGAAGCAGACCCGCCGCCGGCGGAGGGTTGCGGCCTGACATGATGCTGAACGCGGAAGGCCCCCGGGAGCGTCCATCCCGGGGGCCTTCCTTATGGTGCCTTAGATCCGCTCAGTCACCGAACGGGTTCGGGGCTTCGCCGCCCTCGCCGCCGGCGAGGAACTGTGCGGCCGGGTTCGGGTTCTTGGCCGGGGGCAGGTACTCCACCGTGTACTCCTTCGGCGGCTTGCCCTTGCTGCCGGGCTTCTTCTGCCCGTTCCGGACGTAGGTGACCTTCAGGTACCCGCCAACCTCGGGCTCCTTGGATCCGGCCTTGCGGACCGCGTCGCGGAACGCCTTGGCCATCTGGCCCTTCACGTACAGGGCGCGGGAGCCGTCGTCGTCCTCGACGTCCACCCACTCCTCGGTGTCGCCGTCGAACTTCCTCGTGTAGCCGGTGCCCTCCAAGACGACCCGGAGCTGCTGACGGGCTGTCCCGTCGTTCCAGGTGAGCACCTTGGACGGGTCGTCGTAGTCGCGCTGGACCTCCACGGTCATCTCGGAGATGGTGCCCGCGTACTCCGTCCCCCTCGCCGGGAACTGGCAGGACAGGGTCCCACCGCCCATGAGGAAGTCGGTGGCCGTCTTGGCCCGGCCGGGGGTGAACGCCGCCTGGTTGGGGGCGAACGGGTCGGCCTGCGTCGCAGTCGTCATGCTGTGATCCCTTGTTCCTTTGATCCCTGTTCCTCCGCCGCCGGTAGCGAGGGAGGGGAGCCGGTGGTACGTGGCTCCGGTGCGCGGCCGGGTCTCGAACCCGGATCTCCAAGGGCTTACCGGCACGGGGGTGGGCCGGGGTCCTTGTGCTCTGAGCCAGTTGAGCTACCGCGCGTCCAGCGTTTTACGGCCGCCGCCCGACCCCGATCCGCCCGCACGGTGTTGGTGTTTCCGCCAGTGGCTTACTCGCCTCACGGCTGGTGCGTCGTAGGTCGCTGAGGCCCCGGAGCCAGGGGGTTAGCCCCGGGGCGGTCTCTGTGGAGTTGTTCCGGGTGGGTCTGTGACGGAACGTCACGAAGGTCTGAACCGCCCGGAGTTGGTGCGCTCCGTATGCTTTTATGATACCCCGGAAGAGGATTTAATTAAACCCTCTCTAGCCTCCGGGTTCGGCGAGTTTCTTCAGCCGCGACTGCATGACGTCGACCAGCTCATCCACCTCGTCCTTGGGCAGGCCGGCCGTGATGGCCTCCTTCCAGACGGCCGAGGCCTCGCCGTTGGACGTGACCGACTGCGCCCGGTCCATCAGCGTCGGCGGCCGTACCGTCGTCCGCGTGGTGACGGTCGGCTCAGGTCGTTCCGGGGCGAACGTCTCGGCCTCGGAGACCATGACCGGCGAGGCGAGGGTGCGGACGTTGCGCCAGGCCCTGACGCGCTCGCACAGCACGGCCGCGTTCCACCCGGACTCCAGGTCGATGCCGTATACCGTCGGCGTCTTCTCCGACTCCTTGTCCACCGGCAGGTGGATGACGACACCCGCGTCCAGCCGTACCTTGGAGCCGTTGAGGGGGTCGGGGGTCCACTCCTTGCGGGCCTTGTCCCAGACCCCGGACGTGTTGATGCCCTGCGCATAGGTCGCGAGCTGGATAGCGATCTCCTGCCATCCGTAGTCGAGATCCCTACCGGTCTTCTTGTCGCCGATGACGTACTGGCCGGGCTCCAGCCGGACCTCAGCCCGGCCGATCTTCAGCGTGAGCGGCTTGGTGACCTTGTAGCAGTTGTCGCTGGTGCCCGCGACGCCGTACTGCTTGACGACCACGGTGAACTCAATGAGCCCTGACACAGGCTCAAGGCCGGTCTCCTCCAGCAGCCGGATGTACGTCTCGACCATCTCGCGGCAGTCCTCCGGCACCTGGTCCAGGACGCTGCGCGGGCCGCCGGGGGAGTGCCACGCCCGGTCTGCCAGCTCCGTGAAGGAGTGCATCGCCGTGCCGTCGTTGGCGGCCACCTTGGCGCCCGCCGCGTTCTTCAGCTCCGCCGTCAGCTCGTCCAGCAGGGCCTTGTCCGCCCGGACGTGCTTGCCGTGGGCCCGCTTGATGATGTCCGGCCGCTTCGTCGCACCAAGCAGACACATGCGCAGCCCCCACTGGGACAGGGCGTAAGTGTCGCTGATCGACTTGGCGAAGGTGGTGGACCTGGTCCACGCCTTCTCCTTGCCGGTGTCCGGGTGCGGGATGAGGTACCGGCCGTGCCGGTCGCGCTTGGTATCGTCCTCGCCCCGCGAACTGGCGGCACCGGCGAGGAACTGCCCGGGTGTCTGCGCCGCGCCCGCCGGGGCCGCCGGCCGGTCAGTGCCGAGGAATGCGGCTGCCGCTGCGCTCTGATCAGTCGTCACCGCAGCACCCCTGGAGTTCCCAGCCGCCCGCACCGTCGGCGCGGATGATGTCACCGATTCCGATTTCGGCGAAACAGCCGGAGCACTCGCCTTCGTAGGCGGCCTCGAACCAGGGGCCGGGACCGTCGGCCGGCTGGTCGTTGTCGGCGTCGATGCCGCCGAAGAACGCGGCGACGTCGCCGTCCTGTCGTCCGTGCATTCCTTGGTCTCCTGCTCCTTGGTCCTGGTGGCGATCCTCTCCACCACCTCGTCGGGGTTCTTCAGCTCACCTGTGCGCCCAGCGTGCGGGCCGTTGTCCACGACGATGGCCTCCACCAGGCCGTAGCCCGCGCTCGTCACGCGCATAGCGGTGCCGCGCCGGACGAAGACGTCGCCGTACTCCAAGTCGCCGACGCGAACCGGACCCGTCTGCGGCTCATCGTCTGGACAGCCGGGGCAGTCGTCCGCGTGCTCCGGGTCGTCGCTGTCGTCAGTGACGACGTGCGCCTCCACGTCCTCGGGCCGGTTCAGCGCCGGGTCGACCGGCAGCCCGAGGGCGGCCGACGCGGTGCGGTCCATGCGAGCCGCCGTCTCCGCCTTCTCTTCCGGGCTGCGCTGTTCCAGCACCTTGATGACTTCCCGAGTCAGCTCCGACGTCCGCGCGTCCCGGGCCTTCTGCTCCGGGGTGCGGTGGTCCTTGGCAACGACAGCCGCGAGGCGCTCTCGCTCCGCGTCGGAGAGGCCGCCGCCGCTGTGCATCGACGGGCGGCCGGTGTGCGTCGCCGGCGCCGCGCCCATGAACCGCTCAGCATCGCTGAGGGCGTCGGCCGCCATCGGTCGGACAGAGGGGAACTGGTAAGGGCCGTCCATGGTCGGCCCAGCGGCGCGGTCCTGGGGGCACTGCTCCAGGCCGTGCCCGACCCGCTGCATCTCCTCGTTCGTCGGCCACGAGGCCCCGCAATTGCAGATCACCGCCTCGCCGACGCCCTTGAACTGGTCGGCCATGGTCTGCTGCGTCACGGCGTCCGGGTTCACGCCCCACGGCGCCGCGCCGGTGCCCTGCGCCTCGGCCATGACCTCCAGCTCGGCGTCGCTGACGGGGTTCCCGGCCGCGCCGTGGCAGCCGTAGCACTGGCCGACCGGCACGTGTTCGCAGTCGGCCGCGAGCGTGGCCACGAGGCCGTCCGTCGTGCCGAGGATGTCCGGGTACGTGCCCAGCGGGAAGTCGCTGCCGCCGGGGCAGGGCCGGGGCGTCTGCTCGGGGGTGAGGTGGCTGCGGGCCCGGCCGTTGCCGGTCAGCTCCACCGGGTGCTTGCACAGGCGGCACTGCGGGCCGTTCGCCGGGTCATCGGCCGTCTGCTCGCCGGCGGGCAGCTCGCCGACGCCCCGGCACTTGCGGGAGTCGGGCCCGGCCTGGAGCTCCGGGTTGTCGGTGAAGTGGTGACGGATCGTCCCGTTCGCCGTGACGGCGTACTCGCCGGGGCACACGGAGCAGCGTTTGCGCTCAGGGGTCGACTGAGTCATTGCGGTACCTTCCTGCTTCCTTGGTCAATGGCCTAACGGCCAGGTGGGGAGGGCCGCCGCAGCCCTCCCCGGGTCACTCAGTAGAGCTGTGCGACGGCCTGCATCGTCTGGTCCCATGTGCGGTGTGGGATGGCCCGGTCGTCAATGAACGCGATGGCCACCAGCTTCCGCTGGGTCACCAGCAGCGTGCCCGTGGTGTCCCAGAACCGGCGGCCGGGGTCGTTGTCAGCCTCGGCGTGGAAGCCACGGTCCTTCATCCACGGCACCACCGTGTGCGGTTCGCGCGTGGTGTGGATGAACACCGCGTAGGTCTCCATCAGGGCCCGCAGGCTCTCGGCCGCCCCGGGGAGCATCTCCCCGTAGATGAGCCCGCCCTGCCAGCCTCGGGCGTAGTCGTGGATCACGCCATCGAAATCGACGCCGATCGCCTTCACGTATTCCTTGGTCACGGGGCCTCCGCCCTGTCGATTTAGCTAAATCATACCCGCTACGAGCGGGGAAGGAAACGGTCCAGCTTGCGCGACGCGATGGTGACCGCGAGGAGGTCGGAGGCGAGGCCCGCCCGAAGCCCGTCGGGCACCGTGTGACCGGCGTACCGCAGGATCCTGGTCTGCTTCTCCGACGCAGGTTTCTTCCTCCACGACGCCGTGCGGGTCATGTTCAGCTCGCTGCGGTCCGTGGCTTCCGTCTCCGCCCAAGCCATCGCCATGCCGAGGTCCAGGCCCTCGTGCAGCCGCTCCCAGGTTCCACGCGGCGGGGCGTAGGCAACGTCCCACTTTTCCGCCTCGCCCCGGGACGGCCAGAGCAGGATCTCTCCGTTGTCGCCCAGTGGGATGAACTGGATCCCGCCCTTCGTGCGCAGCCACGAGTAGGCGGCCGAGGCCCTGAACAGATCCACATCACGGTGCGTCAGTTCGAACCGCAGCGAGCCCGCCGGGACCTTCTCGTCCTTGCGGGACTCCTCGCGCACGTAGGCGTCGGCGAGGGTCTCGCCGTCGGCCACCTTGCCCTCGAACCCGGGCTCCAGGTCAACCAGCGTGCACAGCGACCCACCCTCGCCGGCGAGGATGAGCACCAGGGCGTCCGCCTTGCCGGTGGCGGGGGAGGGCCGCAGGACCCGGCCGACCATCTGTATGAACAGCGGCTCGGACTTCGTCGGCCGGGCGATCACCGCGCAGTCGGAGAAAGGGAAGTCGGCGCCCTCGGTCAAGACCATGCAGTTGACCAGCGTGCGGACCTCGCCGGTGCGGAACCGGCGGTAGATGTTCAGCCGCTCCTCGCGGGGCGTACCGCCGTGCACGTACGCCGCGTCGGGCAGGGCCTCGGCCGTCGCTCGTGCGACTTCCACCGTCGGGGTGAAGACGATCGGGCTGCGCCGGTCGGCCGCGTGCTCCTGAAGCACCTTGGCGATGATCTGCGGGCCGCCGGCCTCCATCATCGCGTCGCCCAGAGAGGATGCGGTGTAGTCACCCCGGGACTTCTTCACGTCGCCGAGGTGCAGGGTGTCCACGTCGATCAGCTTGGACTTGACGTCGACCAGGAAGCCCCGGCTCATGGCCCACAGCGGGGAGCGGGTGAACACCGCGTCTTCCCACACGTCGCCGAGGCCTTGGCCGTCGCCCCGGGCGAGCGTCGCGGTGAAGCCCACGGCCTTCGTGCCCGGCATCCCGCTGTAGCAGCCGAGCGCGGCGAGGATGTTGCGGTAGCTCTCGGCCGCCGCGTGGTGGCACTCGTCGACGATGACCAGGCCGACCTTGCCGCACTTCTCCTGCGAGTCGAGCAGCCGGTGCAGGCGCTTCTCCCGGGCGAGCGTCTGCACCGAACAGACCATGACGTTGGCCGCGATGTTGTCGGCCGCCGCCTTCACCTTGCCGACGAACAGGCCGGGCTCAGTCTGCTTCAGCTTGTTCATCGTCTGGTCGGCCAGCTCGTCACGGTGCACGAGGATGACGACGCGCGTGCCCTCGGACTCGACGTGCTCGGCCGCCATGCGGGAGAACACGACGGTCTTGCCCATGCCCGTGGCGAGCACGACGGCCGGCCGCTGCATCCCGTCGGCCCATGCCGCCTG
The DNA here is from genome assembly GCF_002150735.1 of Streptomyces africanus. Taxonomy (GTDB): domain Bacteria; phylum Actinomycetota; class Actinomycetes; order Streptomycetales; family Streptomycetaceae; genus Streptomyces; species Streptomyces africanus. The sequence goes on along the minus strand of NZ_MUKA01000058.1, from coordinate 37,531 downwards.
AATCGCGTCGATGCACTCGCGCTGGTATGGACGGAGCTGGAGCGTCTGGCTCATCCGTCGACCTCCGCGTCCAGCTCGGCGAGGTGCTCCAGCAGTCCCCGGTTCTTGATCCGGTCGCGGCCGACGATGTCGGCTGCCCTGCGCACCAGCGCGGTGTCGTAGTCCTTCTCGTCGGTGTCGTCCGGCCCGTAGCCGGTGTACGCCTTCGGCCAGTAGCCCTCGTCCAGCAGGCCGGTGACTGCCCGCAGGAGGAGATCAGCGGTCTCGCGGGACATCATCAGGTCCGGCCCGGGTCCGAACGGGTCGGACCCTTCCGGGCCGTTCTGCCGGGCGTGCATGTAGCCCTGGGCGGCGACGTCACCCATGACTGCGCTGACGTCGTAGCCCTCGCTCCCCAGCCGCTGCGCGGTCGCCCTGGCGTCGTCCAGTGACTCCGGCTCGGTGAACGCGTCCTCGCCGTCCTTGAAGTACAGGACCCGGTACTGCTCGTCGCTGGTGCTCACTGCTCGCTCCCTTCCGTGCCGCAGGCGCCGGACGCCCGACGGCAGTCCGGGAAGTCGGGGTGCAGGTGGTACCGCTTCTGCGGCTCATCAGGGGTCGACACGGGGCCGATCCAGTCGTGACCGCCGGTGGGCTCGATGACCCCGCCGCAGTGAGCGCAGCGGCGGGCCTGCCGTGCGGCCTCCACCCCGGCCCTCCACCACATCGCCTGCGGGGAGTCCCAGTGAGGCCTCATGTACGCGGGGACGTCCACGCCCAGATACGTCTCCGGGCCGTCCGTCTGCGGTGCCTTGAGCCGCTCCACGTGCTCGGGGCTGAGCGAGTCGAGCAGGCCCAGCAGCTTGCGGTCGGCGTCGTCGGCGCTCATGCGGCCATCGCTCCTTTGAACTCTTCCACGGCGCGGTCCCAGACTTCGCGGGCCGGGGCCGTCGCGAGCCAGACGTCCACCCCGTGACGCGTGATCAGGTGCTCCCACAGGGCGAGGAAGTGGTCCCCGTCCAGCGCTCCGTTGCAGGGGACCGTCCACCAGCAGTGCGGGCAGTCGGCGTGCGGGCCGGTGGAGTGCAGCGCCTCGCGCCGCATCCGGCCGAGCGCTTCGGAGAACAGCAAGCCGTCTTCAACGTCGGAGCCGACACGGTTCAGTGCAGCCGCGTAAGCCGTTTCTTCCTTGGTCATGAGTCCGTGATCCTCCCAGCGGGGTGCACAATCACCGAACCCGCAGGCCGCAAGGGGGTCTGCGGGGCCGTGACGTTGCCCCATCTGCGCCCGGCGTCCCGGGAGTTCCTTGGTCTGGGTCGGCGAGGCTCCGTCGGGCCTCATGTCCGTTATGGTACCCCGTGTATAAGCGTGTGTAAACGCGGGTATCATCGCTACGCGTACTTACACACCATCAAGGAGGAGCAGTGGAAGAGTTCCTGACGGTCGCCCAGGTAGCGGACCTCGCCGGGGTCCACCCCGGGTCCGTCTACCGCTGGCTGGACGACCCGGACGTGCCGCTGACCAAGCACAAGACGCCCAACGGCCGCGTGCGCATCCCGCGCAGGGAAGCCGAGGAGTGGGCCCGGCTGCGCAACACGCCCGTCGTCGTCGACGTCTCGGCCGCCTCGCCGGCCCTCACAGGCATCACGTCGTGAACAGCCTGTACCAGGTCGTCAAGCCGATACCCACCACCGTGCACGGGGTCACCACCCGCTCGCGGCTGGAGGCCCGGTGGATCGTGTTTTTCGAACGCGCGGGCATCCCGTGGGAGTACGAGCCGCAGGCCTACCGCGTCGGCTCGCGAGGGTACCTGCCGGACTTCCGCATCCGGCCCCATCACGGTGCTGACCAGGCGTGGATGGAGATAAAGCCCGACGCGGATACCTTTGACGACCCACGCTGGAAGGGCCTCGTCGCCGGGACCGGCTTGATGCTGTTCACGGTGCGCGGCCTGCACCGCCGGGGTGACGTCTGCGGGCGGGATCACACCGTCCGTGTCTGGCACCCGAGCGGCATGGTCGCCGACGTCCACCGCATGTGGACCGGCCCCGAGTTCCGGACAGCGTGGGACGCGGCGTCTGCCGCGCGGTTTGATCGTCGGCGCCCGGCCGGCCGGAAGGGGAGGAGAGAGTAAGTGCCCAAGCCCCCGCAGACCAAGGAAGCACTGACCAAGGAAGCAGGATCCCCCTCATGACCACGTACGTGGAAGCGAACGCGGGGCAGCTGTCAGATCACCACCTGGCGGAACTGGACGCCAGCGAGATCGCCCCGGAGATCCGCGACGCTCGCGGGTACGAGACGCTGTACGGCACCGACGAGGACCGCGCGCGGCTGCGCGAGGCGTCCATTCCGGTGTGGGCCTGGCGCGAAGACACGGCGTTCCCGGGCCTGTTCATCCCGATCTACCGAGTAACCGGTGAGCAGATCGGCGCAATGTTCAAGCCCGGCCAGCCGCAGGTGCGCGATGAGAAGCCTGTGAAGTACGCGGCTGCGGTCGGCAAAGCTCGCCTGGACGTACCGCCGCTGATGGCGACTGCTGTCCGTACCGTCTCGGCGCCTCTGTGGATCACCGAGGGTGTGAAAAAGGCGGACTGCCTAGCGTCCAAAGGACTTCCAGTCGTCACCATCTCGGGCGTCTACAACTGGCGTGCACGACACGGCACCCTCGGCGACTGGGAGGACATCCCCCTCAAGGACCGCACAGTCGTGATCTGCTTCGACTCCGACGCGCGCCACAACATGAGCGTTCTGAAGGCCATGCGGCGGCTGGGGGCGTGGCTGGAGTCCAAGGGTGCTGCCGACATCCGGTATCTGATCGTCCCAGAGGAAGTCGACGGCCAGGCCGTCAAGGGCGTGGACGACTACTTCCACGCCGGCGGAACGCTTGAGGGTCTGCGCGACGCAGCCACCCGGGAGACCCCCAGCGACAACTCCCGCGACGCGGCATTCAGTGACGCCGTTCTCGCCGACACCGTGTGCTCCGAAGCTCTGGACGGCACGTACCGCTGGGCGTACGGCCTCGGGTGGATGCGCTGGAACGGCAAGACCTGGGGCGAGTGCCCCGAGCCGGTGGTGTTGGAGGAGATCCGCCAATGGGCGCTCTCCGGGTTCCAGCGGGTGCTGGACAAGCAGCGCGCCGAGCCGAGCAAGGATTACCGCGCGGAGATGGACGGCTGGCGCGGGGCCCTGTCCGCGTCCAAGCTGGGCAACCTGATGAAGCTGTCCAAGGGCAGTCTGGTCGCTCACGCGGCGGATTTCGACTACGACCCTGACGCGCTCAACTGCCAGAACGGCATCCTGGACCTGCGCACCGGCGTGCTCACGCCGCATGACCCCGACCGGCTCATGACGAAGATCACGGAGGCGGACTATGTCCCGGGCGCCCGGCACCCTGACTGGGACAAGGCTCTGGAGGCCGTGCCGGATGACGTGATCGACTGGTTCCAGCTCCGAATGGGGCAGGCGCTCACCGGCCACATCCCCCCAGACGACATCATCCTCCTGCTCCAGGGCGGCGGCTCCAACGGCAAGAGCACGGTCATGGACGCGCTCGCCCGCGCGGCCGGCGAGAAGGACGGATACCACACAGTGGTGTCCCACCGGGCCCTGCTCGGGAACGCAAGCGACAACCACCCCACGGAGATGATGGATTTCATGGGGGCCCGGCTCGCGGTACTGGAGGAGACCCCGGAGGCCAAGCGACTGGACGTCAACCGGGCCAAGCAGCTCGCCGGTACGAAGGCCATCAAGGCCCGCCGGATGAGGCAGGACCCGGTCACCTTCACGACGTCGCACACGTTGATCATCAACACGAACCACAGGCCTCTGGTGGACGAAACCGACCACGGTACGTGGCGGCGTCTGGCGCTGCTGTGCTTCCCGTTCACCTTCCGCAAGGCTGGGGAGCCGTGCACGGGCCCGAATGACAAGCCCGGTGACGGAACCCTGCGGCAGCGCCTCGCGACGGATGAGCGGGTGTCGGCGGCCGTCCTGGCGTGGGCCGTGGAGGGCGCCCGCAAGTGGTACGCGGCCGGACAGATCATGCCGCCGCCGCCGAAGCGGGTGGAGGACGACACGCTGGAGTGGCGCAAGGAGTCGGACCTGATTCTGTCGTTCATCGGGGACTGCCTGACGTTCGACTGGAACTCCCACATCCTCGCCCGGGAGCTGCACGAGGTCTTCAACCGGTACCTGGAGGACAAAGGTCACCGGGAATGGACGGACCGCACGTTCGTGTCCCGATTCGGAAGCCACGACGAGTGCGCGCGGAACGGCGTGCAGCGGAAGAAGATCCGGGCGCGGGACGGGCGATCGACTCTGGGCGGTCACGAGCCCAAGGGCGTCAACTACCAGGCGTGGCTCGGGGTGCGCTTCCAGGACCCGAACGGAAAAGACGAGGTCAACCCCACCGAGGACAATGGTGTACCCCCTGTACCCTCTCCTCCCTATAACCGAGAAATTGGCTCACACATAGGAGGAACAGGGGTAGAGGGTACAGCGGGTACACGTCCTCTGACCGACCCGGACGCGGACCCTTTCGCGGGTGATCCGTTCGCGGAAGCGGAAGCTGATCAGGCTCCCCGCGCGGCCACCGTCCCCGCCCCGTCCCCGGCTCCGGATGACGCGGCCACCCCGCCGCGCGCCGGCGGCGTCATCGGGTTCGACCTGGAGACCCACAGCGCCAAGCGCCTGTTCGTCCACAAGGATCTCGGAGGCGACCCGTACGTCCGCCTCGCCGGCTACGTCACCGAGGACGGCACCGAGGTCGTCGTCAACTCCGTGGAGGAGTTGATCAAGCGGCTGGAGGACGCCGACGAGCTGTACGGCCACAACCTGCTCGGGTTCGACTTGATGGCGCTCGCCCGTCACCACGGCGCCGACTACGACAAGCTGGCCGCGAAGACCATGGACACCCTGCGGTGGGTCCAGACCATCGACCCGCCCGGCGCCGCGCACGAGAAGCCGTGGGCGACCAAGGGCTACTACGGCCTGGACCAGGTAGCCGAGCGCAACGGCCTGCCCGGCAAGACGGACGACCTGGCCGCGCTCGCCTTCAAGTACGGTCCGGAGGAGGCCGGCGGCCGCAAACTGGACAAGGCCGAGCGCACGGACCTCGGGTACGGGCGCATCCCGGTCAACGAGCTGAGCGTGTACTTCAGCGGCGATCTCCAGGCCACCCGGGGCGTGCGGCGCGCTCTGGGCGAGCCCTCGGACTACGTCCGCCGGGAGATGCGGGTCGCCCACATCCAGCACCGGCCCACCCTGACCGGCTGGAAGGTCGACGTCCCCGTCCTGCGCGAGCTGGTCGACGCGGAGGCGGCCAAGCGGCAGGAGTCCCTGGAGTGGCTGCACGAGCACTGCGGCGTACCCCTGACCAAGTCCGTCGGTAGGGGCCGGGGCAAGAACCGCGTCTTCACCGACGAGTCCGTCAAGGCCCCGCTGTCCACCAACGAAGGCCGTGAGGCGATCATCAAGGCCTTCGCCGACCGGGGTGCGGTGCACTACCCCAAGACGGCCTCCGGGCTGATCAGCCTCAACAAGGACGCGCTGGGCGAGGCGTCGTACATGGTGGGCAAGGGCTCCGGGGCCCGGCAGGTGCCCGCCATGCTCAACCCGAACGTCTTGCGCATGTTCGCCGAGCGCGGCGCCGACGTAGACGCCCTGCGCGAGATGTGCGGCCACATCATCACCGTGACCTCGTCGGTCCAGAAGTACGCCGAGATCATGGACCACCTCGTCGGCGACCGGATCCACCCGCAGGTCGGCGACCTTCAGGGCGCCGGCCGGTGGGCGTACGTCCGCCCCTCGGTCACCAACATGGCCAAGCGCGGCGGCAAGGTCACGCAGAGGCGACCCCTCATCGCCGACGACGGCCACGTCCTGATCTGTTTCGACCTGGACCAGGTCGACATGCGCGCCATCGCCGGGCACTGCCAGGACCCGGCGTACATGGCGAACTTCGCTCCCGGCGAAGACGCCCACTCGCGCATCGCCGATGCCGTGTTCGGCCGCCACGATGGCGAGTGGCGCGACAACTCCAAGCGCATCGGCCACGGCTGGAACTACGGCATGTCCGTGAAGGGCATCGCCAACAGCGGTGTGGAGCTGGAGCTGGCGCAGAAGTTCGACGACCAGATGAACGCGCAGTACCCCGGGCTGTGCGCCTGGCGGACCGAGGTCCGGGAACGGGCGGCGGCCGGCGAGATGCTGGACAACGGGTTCGGTCGCAAGATGCGCTGCAACCCCGACCGTGCCTGGACGCAGGCCCCGGCCCTCATGGGCCAGGGCGGCGCCCGGGACATCATGTGCGAGGCGCTGCTGCGCCTGGTCGACATGATCCCCGAGGCCCTGGAGTGGCTGCGCTGCGTCGTGCACGACGAGGTCGTCCTGTGCGTCCCCGAACACATGGCCGAGGGCGTCAAGGAGGCCGTGCTGGAGGCGTTCACGTTCGAGTTCAAGGGCGTGCCGATCACGGCCGGGGCCTCCAAAGCGGCCCGTGACTGGGCCTCCTGCTACGCGAAGGACTGACCGAGCCGGGGCCGGGCCTCACCGTCCGGCCCCGGCGCGTTCGGCGATTCGCCGGACAAGTGACGTAATGACCAAGGAACCAGGAAGAGCAGGAGGCGGGCCGTGTTGCGAGGCGAGTGGGCTGAGTGCCCTGCGTGCGGTGAACCGGTGCAGATGTGGGACACGCTCCCGGTGCACTCCGTCCGGCTGGGCCGGGTCTGCGAGGCGTCGGTGCTCTCCTACGAGGACGCGCTGGCGGTGCAGCTCATACGGGCCGAGGGCGGGGACCGGCTGCGACTGGCGGCCCACCCATAGGGGTTGTTCCGGCGCACCGGCCATGGTTTAATTAAATCGAATGGTTCGGCTGATGGCCGGACCACGACCAAGGAAGGCAGGGCCTCATGGACTGGCGGCATAAGGAAACGGCGGAGCGCAGCAAGCGCATCGCGGCGGCCCGGCAGTGGGCCGAGTGCGCTGGCAAGGAAGCCCGAGACGGCTTCCCTGAGTGGTACGAGGACACCGGGCGTGCGGACCGCTACACCGACGCGTACGCCGCGTGGCTGGCGTCCCCGGCCCGGATCGAGCGGTGGGCCGAGCGCAGCGGCATCTTCGTCGGCAAGGGCTTCGCCAAGTGGTACTTGGGGACTGAGCGCACCGACACCTTCGCGGAGGCGTACGAGGTCTACCGCGACATGCTGCACGCCGAGATCGCAGAGGACCGGGCGCGGAGGGCAGGACGATGAGCACCGACACCTACGACCTGGGACACATCGCGAGCGGCATCGACCGCATCGAGCGGGCCCGGAAGATCATCGACCGCCGCCGGCACACCGACAAGGTCGGCGCCGACTGGAAGCCCGGGGAGCCGGGCATGGAGCACCCGAAGGTCGTCGGCGTCACCGCGCAGGCCGTGCTTGACTACAGCGACGACGGCGCCCGCTTCCAGGTGAACGGCTACACCTACGACGGCCACCACCTCTACCGCCGGGAGTTCGCGTCGCTGGACGCGGCCCTGCGCAACGGCTCCCGCGTGGCCAACGACGGCCCGACGCCGGCCGAGCGCGCGGAGGCGTGGAACCTGACGTACCCCGAGGGCCAGACGGTCCGCTACTGGACCGGAGCGCGTGAGGGCGCCGGCGAGACGGGGCGCACCCGCAGCGCGGCGTGGGTGGCGGAGGGGCACACCGCCGTCGTGTTCGTCACCGGGCACGGCGCCTGGATCTCCCTCCGCCACGTCGACCCGATCCCGGAGACGGAGGGGACGGCATGACGACCCTCGCTGAGACTCTGGCCACTGGGGCGAAGCACGACCCGGGCATCATCCCGCCGAACACCTTCTACGACCTGCTGCGCACCGTGGAGGCGCTGTGCCCGTGCGGCAACACGACGAGCGTCCGGGACGGCGTCCTGACCACCCACGAGCCGAAGTCGACGTGGGACAGGGACGGCAAGCGCCGGCCGGTGATCGCCGATGCGACCGGCACCGGGTGGACCTGCCGCTACAGCGGCCGGACGGTCACCCTGGCCGCCGCGCTGGAGCGCGACGCCGTGCTCACTCCTGCGGAGAAGTACACCCGGGACACCACGCTGCGGCGCCTGAAGGCAGGCATCGTGGACCGGGCGCCCGCCGGCTACGCCTTGCCGAAGCCGGTCGCGGAGCTGTTCGCGCTCGCCGAGGCCAACGGATGGACCACGGCGCAGGCGTGGGCGTCGCGTGACGACGGGTACGCCCTGGACGTCCGGGTGAGCCGGGCCACCGACGAAGGCTGGCTCTGGAAGTACGACCTGTCGTACTTCGTCGCCCCGGGCGTCGCACGCCGGACCCCGTTCGGGCTGTCCGTCACGCCGGACCGCAGGCGCCTGCACGACACCCCGTCGATCAAGGCCATCCGCGCCGTCATCACGGCCAACCCGGTGGAGGGCTGAGCGATGAACAAGCGGGAGATCCGGCGAGAGGCCAACTTCCGGGCGGGGCTGATCCTGGAAGCGGCCATGGGCGAGTGGGGGCCCGACGACCTCGTGAAGCGACTCGGGCAGGACGCCGTGGACGCCATCACGGACGAGATCCTGAACATCGCTCAGGCCCTGCGCAACCGAGGGGGCCGGGAGTAATGGGCAGGGCGAGCAGCGGGGGCACCTGCCCCCTGTGCCGTAACCCGGTCTCCTTCACCGCCACGGGGAAGCTGTACCGGCACCGGGGCAACGAGCGGGCCCTGGCCAGCGCGCGGCGTCTGGAGTGCCGGGCCTCGGGAACGAAGTACGCCGTTGCCCAGCGCCTGCGGGCCAACAAGGACGCCGGGCGCCACGCGTACCGCAACGAGGACGGCTCGTGGATGTACGTCTGCGGGAGGTGCGGCCGGGAAGCGAAGCCCTGGCCCTTGGAGCGGAGCGACAAGTGCGCGCCGAAGGACTGGGCGCACTGCATCCGGCCGCCGCTGCAACTGCCGACCAAGGAAGCGAGGAACGAGGAATGAGCACAGATCACCCGTACACATGGGGCGACGTGCGAGAGCGCCCGGCCGACGAACTGGCCGTCGGGGACACGTGGGTCAACCCCGGCACCGGGGCCGCCTACTTCGCCGGAGAGGGCGGCCGAGTGCACGGCGCGGGCATTGTGCATGAGATGCCGATGCGCGGTATCGCCTGGACCGTCACGGCCCGGGAGGGCAAGCGCATCACGGCGTGCAGCCAGACCGGAGCGACGCTGACGGGCGAGTTCCCGGCCGGCCACAGGGTCCTGGTCGTCACCGAGGAGGGACAGGCAGATGGCTGAGCCGAGGCGCACGAGGCTGATCGTGGACGTCGAGTGGCGCGGCCACCCTGACGCCGAGCACGGAGACGAGTACTACGAGGACCGTGAACTGACCGACGTAGCAACGAGGTGGATCACGGACGCGTTCTACGACCGCGACGACTCGCCCCAGGTCACCGTGACCGAGGTTCCCGGCGCGTCGGCCGATCGGGGCCGGGACAGCGGAGAGGCGCTCACCTCCGTGCGCACGGTGCTGAGCCGGGCGGAGACGGCGCTGGAGGAGCTGGGGCCCGACGGCACCCGGCTGGAGTGGGCGCCGAAGACCGGCGACCCGGAGCAGGACAACTACCCCTTGCGCAAGGCGGGGAGGTTCGAGGACCCCGACGCCCCGGCCATGCGGGCCGCCCTGCGGGCCGTCGTCGCACTGCTCGGGCCCTGGCGGAAGACCGGCCGGACCAAGCGGTCCACCTGCCTCTGACCACCCGACGAACCACCGAGCCCCGGAGCCCTCACGGCCCCGGGCTTCGTCGTGCACCGCTCGCTCCGCTCACGGGGCCACAGCACCGGAACGATCATGCCCCGGTCCGGTCTTAACATCGCCGCGTCCGACGACCAGGCGAAGGGGCGGCCATGACCACGACCATCGGAACCGAACAGGTCTCGCTGGAGGATCTCACTCCGTTCGAGGGCAACGCGCGCCGGGGCAACGTGGAGACGATCCTGGACTCCCTGCGCGCGAACGGCCAGTACAAGCCCCTCACCGTCCGCCGGCAGGGCGAGACGATGACGATCCTCGCCGGGAACCACACCTACCTGGCGCTGCTGCGGCACGAGGAGTCCGGCCGTGACGCCTGCCGGGACTGGGAACTGGCCAACGACAGGCCGTGCCAGCTCTGCATCAACGTGGACGCCGACGACCCGACGGCGCTCTCCCACCTCATCGAGTGCGACGACGACACGGCCAAGCGCATCAACCTGGTCGACAACAAGGCGGCCGACGACGGTGCCTATGACGAGGAGGCCCTGGCCGCCATCCTCGGCTCCTTGGAGAGCGGCCCCGCCGGCACCGGCTACACCGACGAGGAAGCCGACTCGATCCTGGCCCGGTACGAGGAGGAGGACGTCGTCGAGTACACCGCCCCTGCGGTCGCCGGCTACAACGACGACCCCGAGGAACGCCAGGCGCGCATGGACTCCCACGGCGGCGAGAACAGCCAGCCGTACGAGTCACGCGGCGTGCGGGACATCTTCCTCGCCATGCCGACCGCCGAGGCCGACGAGTTGGGCCGGTGCATCCTGGCGCTGCGCGAGCACTTCGGCGCCATGACCCAGAGCGAGGTCGTACTGCGGGCGGCCCGGGTCGCCGTGGCGGTGATGGACGGGGCCGACTCGGGCTTGACGCTGGCGGACTGCCTCGCCCGGGGCGAGGAGATCTACGCGGCCCCGGCTGATGCGGCGTGAGCGAACCGAACAGCGCGCTGCTGGACGACTACCTCGCCTTCCACCGGTTGCAGACGAGCACCCGGGACATGGACCCGGTGTACCCGGTGCTGCGGCAGATGGCCGACAGCCTGTCCCTGACGGACGAACAACGGGTGTGGCTGGTCGTGTGCCACGTCGCCTACTACCACCTCGGCTCCGCACTGCGTGCTTTCGCGGCCGTCCCCGACCCGGCCCGAGCCTCCGACGCTGTCATGGATCTGCCGGTGGCCACCGAGCGGCGCGGCCACTGGTCCCGCAGAGCGCTGCACCGCCACCTCTCCGCTGTCCAGCAAGTTGCCCGCGAAGACCCCAGAGGCCTGAGCGGCTGGCTCATGCGGGGTCTGGACGGCGGCGGCCCCCGGGACAACTGGGCGATGCTCTCCGGCCGGCTCCTGAGCATCCCGGGCAACGGCCGCTGGGCCGCCTTCAAGACCTGCGAGATGCTGCAACAGGTATGCGGGGCGAACGTCGCGGCGCCGGACATGGGGCACGCCCACTCGTCCGGCCCTCGCAAGGGCCTGGGACTGCTGTACTCCGGCCTGCCGTCCGGCAACGGCCCTGCGGCTGTTCGGGAACTCAACCGAGTCTCCGACGGCCTGGTGAGCCTCATGGCCGGGGCGGTGCCCTCGGTCAGCGTCGAGACCGCTGAGACGTCACTGTGCGACTTCCACTCGATGAGCCGGGGTGGCTACTACCCGGGCCACGACATCGACAAGATGCAGCATCAGCTCGACCAGGTCCCCAGCGAGCTGGCCGGAGCCGCCTATGCCGCCCGTCTCCAGGAGCTGCCGAGGGCCTACCTCGGAGAGCTGAACGGGTGGAACGGGGTGGACGCCGGGCGCCGGAAGGTCTACCGGGACACCGGCCGTATACCTGAGAGGACACCGCAGTGAGAGTGATGGTGGCCGGCGCGGGGATCGCCGGAAGCTGCGTGGCCCGTGCACTGCGTGAACGCGGGCACGATGTGACGGTGGCCGACGGGTACTCGCAGAGCGCGGCGAGCCGGTGCGCGTTCGCCTTCACCCGGACCGCCTGGTGGACGGGCGACCAGCGAACCGACGTGCGGGCGGCTCTGGCCTGGTACGGCAGGCACGGGTGGCTGGTCGACGACTCCGCCGAGGTCAAGGATCTCCGGCGCGGGCGTACGGTCCGGCAGGGTGACCACTACCTCGTCGACCCTCTCGGGCCTCTGGTCGACCCGGATGTGGCCCAACACGTCACCGCGTGGAAGGGGGCGGGCCACGTCGTGGCTGTCACACTCGCCGACGGCACCCGGACCGAGACGGACGCCCTAGTACTCTCCACGGCCCGGTCCGCGACCGGCGCATCGCGGGCACTCACCTACGGAGGCGTATGGGAGGCGCCCGGCAGACACCTCGCCGGGCCAGGGCCGCTCGCTCTGCTGCGCGTCACCGACCGGCTCAGCCACACGGCGGCTTGGGACGGGACGTTCACGCGGGTCGGGGCCTCCAAGGCGTCGACCGCCTCCGGTGCCCGGCAGCGAGCTGAACGCATCCTCTCGCGCATGTGCCACGAGGGGCTGGTCGACCCCGAGGCGCCCTGGGTCTACCGGGAGGGCGTGAGGTACACCCCGCCGGCGGGCCCTGCCGCGTGCGAGGTGGAGCCGAGGGTGTGGGCCCTGACGGGCTTCGGGCGCTCCGGGTACTCCACAGCGCCGGCCGCTGCTCAGCGTCTCGCGGCGCGTCTGGCCGGGGAGGGTCTGTGATCAGCGAGCTGCTCTACATCGTCGGCCCGCCCGGGGTGGGCAAGTCCACGCTGGCGCGGGAGTTGCGCACCGGCTGGGACCTTGAGGTGAGCCGTCACCACGCCGTCCCTCACACGCGGCTGAACCACCCGGCGACCGGCCGCACCGTCGGCCTGGAACTCGGAGTGCCCCGCGAGGACTTCCCCGGCACCGACGCCCTGGCCATGGACATAGGGCCCCGGGCACTTCAGTTCCTGTCGGCTGCCTACGTCCACTTCGCCCTCGGTGAGGGCGCTCGCCTGGCCACGCGGCCCTTCCTCGGAGGCCTCGCCGGACAGGGCGTCGCGGTGACGGTGGTGGAGCTGATGGCCTCGCCGGCGCTACTGGACGCACGGTGGCGCGAGCGCGGCGCGAAGCAGAACCCGTCCTGGCGCAAGGGCGCGGCCACCCGGGCTCAGCGCATATCGGAGTGGGCCGCCGGCGCCCCGGGCGTCAGGCTGCGGTGCATCGATGTGGAGCAGTACAGCCTGGCGGAGATGGTGGCCGAGGTGCGCGACGTCTTCCCGCCCGTTGCCCTGGAGGTGACCTGGTGATCTCCATTCGCCTGCGCTCGCGCATCAGCAAGCAGGAGTTGGACGAGAAGATCGGCAAGGTCATCGGCGACGACGCCTACAACGTGCTGCTGACCGGCCCGTCCCGGGTGTTCATGCCCAACGGGCAGCCGCTGTGCGTCTACCTGCCCGGCGCGATGCGCGACGTCGTGACCGAGGAGCAGTACGAGATCCTGCATTCGCTGCGCGGCGACAAAACCCACAACCGGGGCCCGGCCTCGGGCTCACAGGCCGTCCGGCCGGGGGAACAGAAACGCCAGTACTTCAAGTACGTCAGCTCATCCATCCTCGGCTCGTTCGACCCGAACGGCACGTTCAAGTTCTGCCGGTTGACGGCGTGGACCGGTCGGAACCTCCCCAGGTGGGAGGCGCTGCGCCCGGCGCTCCAAGCCGTCGCGGACAACATGCGCACGCACGTGCCCGAGCGGTACGCGGCGCAGATGGAGGAGATCGAGCAGACGCATCCGGACTGGGTCGTCCCACACACCCCGTTCACGACGATCACTGTCAACAACACGTACCCGACCGGCGTCCACACGGACAAGGGTGACCTGGACAAGGGGTTCAGTACGATCTTCTGTCTGCGACGGGGCGAGTACACCGGCGGCCGGTTCGTCTTCCCGGAGTTCCGCGTCGCGGTCGATCTCCAGGACGGTGACCTGATCCTGATGGACGCTCACCAGTGGCACGGCAACACGGCCCTCGTCTGTGCCTGCGGGGAGAAGCGCACGGCGTACTGCGAGACCTGCGGAGCCGAGCGGATCTCGGTCGTCAGTTACATGCGCACCGCGATGACTAAGTGCGGCAGCGAGGCCGAGGAGATCAGCCGGGCCCGGGAGTACCGCGAGCGCACCAAGGGCGTCCTGCGTGAACCGCGTTAACCGTTAGGGAGGCTAAGGACTATGGCGAAGGGTGATCCACCCAACCAGCAGCCGAGCCACCGGGCGATGGTGGCGCAGCGGCGCGCGAAGGCCATCGAACTGAAGAACCGGGGCCTGAGCTGGCAGCAGGTCGCTGAGCAGATGGCCCCGCACTACCTGGACTCCGAGGGCAACCCGTCGGCCGCCGCCGCGTGCGTGGACGTCTCCCGCGCGCTGAAGCAGGCCAACAAGGAACTCGGCATGGGGCTGGAGGAATACCGTGAGGCCGCGCGGATGCGGCTGGACGGGCTGCGCCGCCAGGTCCACGCGGTGCTCGCCCGGCCGCACTACGTGCTGCACGCGGGCCAAATCGTCCGCGATGAGGAGGGCAATCCGCTGCGGGACAGCGGGCCCGTCCTCGCGGCCATCGACCGGCTGATGCGCATCGAGGAACGCCAGGCGAAGATCGACGGCACGGACGCCTCGGAGAAGCTGACCATCGCCCTGGACCGCCGGGTCGACGAAGAGACGACCGTGGTCGTGGAGGCGATCCTGGCCGGCGCCAACGCGGTTGAGCTGGAGCCCGCGCAGCGGCAGCGGATGCTGGAGGCCGCCGGCGCGCACCTGCGCGTCCTGGAGGGCGAGGTCGTCGGAGAGGCAGAGGAGCCGGAGTGAGCTGGTAGGTGCGCGTGGCGTTCGGTGGCATCATCCGGGACTCACCCACGACACAGGAGGCAGACGTGCCCCTTCCCACTGACGGGTTCGAGACCACGCGGATCACCTACACGCTCGCGACCAGCAACAATCTGCCGGTTCAGATCACGGTCACGACGAACAGCGGTGACCGGCGGACGGCGTTCGAGGAGTTCCAGCCGTACCTGGAGACGGCCCTGGCGACGCTGCGCGCCGACTACGCGAACGGCACCGAGCAGGAGGTGCTCTACGTCGAGCGCACCTACGACGCGACGGTGCGTGACCAGATGTCCAGCGAGTAAGCGGCGGGCCGTCTGGGTACGACACTCGGGACGGCGGGCTCATGAGCACCGCCTCAGCTCTGGAACCGCCCGGCGCCGCACCGGGCGGTTCCTGCGTTTCCTGGGCTGTTCGGCGATTCTCCGGTCCCTGGCTACCATCCGGCCACGATCAGGGACCAAGGAGACGAGGGGCCATGCGCGTTCTGCTCACCGGTGCGTCGGGCTTCGTCGGCAGCCACCTCTTGCGCCACCTGCTGACGAACACCGACTGGGACATCACCTGTCCGGTCAGCTTCCACCACAAGGGCCTGCCAGCCCGGATCGCCTCGGCGGTATGCGATCTGCGGTGGACGGATCGGGTGGACGTCGTGCACTGGGACATGCGAGCCCCGGCCGACCCGCTGACGCTGCACCAGTTCGAGGACTGCGACGTCATCATGAATGTCGCGAGCGAGAGCCACGTGGACCGCTCCATCGCTCACCCGGTGACGTTCGTGCAGAACAACACCTCGCTGATGCTCAACATCCTGGAGGTCGCGCGGGCCATCAAGCCCCGGTTGTTCCTCCAGATGTCCACGGACGAGGTCTACGGCCCGGCCTACGGGGACCACCGGCACGCGGAGTGGGAGCCGGCCGTGCCGTCCAACCCGTACTCGGCGAGCAAGGCCGCGCAGGAGGTCATAGCGATCAGCTACTGGCGGACCTACGGCGTGCCGGTCGTCCTGACCAACACCATGAACATCATCGGCGAGATGCAGGACGGCGAGAAGTTCCTGCCGAAGATCATCAAGTGTCTGCGCGCAGGTCGTCCGCTCCTGGTACACACCGCGCCCGACGGCACCCCCGGCTCCCGCTTCTACCTGCACGCACGGAATCTGGCTGACGCCTGGCTGTTCCTGACGCGGCGGTACACCGAGGACGAGCCCGAGGTGACCACCCTCGGCGGCGAGACCATACGCATCGCCATGGGCCCGGCGCAGTACCGAGACGGCGCCTTCACCCGGCCGGAGCGGTACAACATCGTCGGCGAGCGCGAGGTGAACAACGTAGAGCTGGTGCACCTGGTGGGGGAGGCTATGGGTCTGGACTCCGCCGTGGTGGACGACCTCATCGAGCCCATCGCCTTCCACGCCTCACGCCCCGGCCACGACCTGCGCTACGCCCTGGACGGCTCCCGCATGGCCCGCCTCGGGTGGGAGCCGCCTGTGCCGCTGGAGAAGTCCATCGAGACCACCGTGCGCTGGTCGCTGGACAACCCGCTTTGGCTGGAGCTGTGAGGCCCAGATGGTTTAGCAAAACCATCAATCGGGGATTTAACTAAATGAAAGTGTCCTGGCAGGCCCGGTGATTCTGCCCGGGACGTCGCCGGTCGACAAGGGCCCCGGGTCAGTGGACGTGACCCGGGGCCCACCCCAATCTACGGAAGGAGCGGCCGAGGTGGACACCGCACCGCAGCCCATCGTCCTGACCGAGCGTCAACGTCACATCCTGTGGCTGCTGTCCACCGGCCACACCTGCGCGGACATCGCCCGCAAGACCGATGGGGCCCCGGGCGTCGTACGGAAGACCTGCGCCCGCATCTACGCGGTCATGGGCGTGGCCACCGCCGCGCAGGCCGTCCGCAACGGCCTGCTGGCCGGGCACATAGGCCCGTACGAGGACTGCGGTCTGCTGGCGGCCTACCGCCGCCACCTCAAGCGGGACGAACCCATCTGCGCCGCCTGCAAGCGAGGCAACCGGGAACGCATGGACGCCGAGGCCGCCACGCGCCGGCCGGTCCAGCTCGCCGAACCCCACGTGAGGCTCCTGCGCGCGTTCGACGCGGGGCGCACGCAGGAGCAGGTGTGCAAGGCGTGGGGCGTCAGCCACCGGACCGTGAAGTCCCTCACTGCTGAGGCGTACGCCGCGCTCGGCGTCGCACAGCTCCCGCCGCCGGTCCGCCGCGAGGTGGCCCTACGCGAGGCCCGGATGCGCGGCTTGCTGAGGAACCAGCCTCCGCCCCGGCCGAGCAGCGCGCAGTCCCCGGTTCATCTGTCTGACACGCAGGTCAGCATCCTGCTGGAGCTGGAGAAGGGCGCGTCTTTGTCGCAGACCGCGACCAGGCTGGAGATGCCCCCGGGCTCGTGCGCGTCCAGGTTGTCCGAGGCATACCGGCGGCTGGACGTGGCGTGGATGGACAAGGGGACGCGGCTGCCCGAGGCTCTGCGCAAGGCCCGCGCCCTCGGACTGCTGCCCGAAGCCGCGACGACCTGAGCTGTTTGGCCGTTTCGTGACCCGGTCGTACCGTGCCGGGCCGGAGGTGGTCACACAATGGCCAAGCACCGAACAACCATCGGTGTCGCAGCGGCAGGAGCGGCCGGCACGGTCGTCTCCCTGCTGGGCGGCGCCCCTGCCTCGGCCGCGAGTTGGTCGACCTGGGACAAGGTCGCCAAGTGCGAGAGCGGCGGCAACTGGAGCATCAACACCGGGAACGGGTACTACGGCGGACTCCAGTTCAGCCAGTCCACATGGGCCAGCTTCGGCGGTACCCGCTACGCCGCGAGAGCAGACCTCGCGGCCAAGGCGCAGCAGATCGCCGTGGCGGAGAAGGTACTTGCCGTCCAGGGCCCCGGCGCCTGGCCCGTGTGCGGCGCCCGTGCAGGCCTCGCCCGGGGCGGCCCGGCGCCGGGGCCGGAGTCACAGGCACCCGCGACGGCCCGCAAGGCCCCGGCGGCGCAGCCCCGGATGGCCGGTACGAGCGTCTCAACGCGAGCTGTGTCCTACGCCCGCGCGCAGCTCGGCAAGCCGTACGCCTACGGCGCCACAGGCCCCGACTCCTACGACTGCTCCGGGCTCACGATGGCCGCATGGCGGGCCGCCGGCGTCTCCATCCCGCGCACCTCACACGCGCAGTGGTCCGGACTCGCCCGGGTGCCCGCCTCGGCCGTGCAACCGGGCGACCTCGTCGTCTACAACGGCGCCGGCCACGTGGCCATCTACGTCGGCGACGGCCAGATCATCGAGGCGCCGCGCCCCGGCAAAGTCGTGCAGACCGCACCGTGGCGGTCCGGCTGGTACGCCTCGAACTTCGTCGGCGTCGTCCGGCCGTCCGGAGCGTCGGTGGCCGTGCAGCGCACCGAGCCGCAGAGGGAGCAGGCCGCGCCCGCCGACCGCAGCGGGTCCCGGCCCGTCGTCCGCGACGGCGACGTGAAGGTCCCGGCTGCCGGACGCCACACCGTCCGCCCCGGGGACACCCTGTCGGAGATCGCCGAGGAGCACGGCTTCAGCGACTGGCGCGTGCTGTACGCGGCCAACAGGGACAAGGTCCACGAGCCGGACCTCATCTTCCCGGGACAGGTGCTCCGCATTCCCAACGCGGCGTAGACGCCCCACAGGCTGCCTCGCGGGCAGGCCTCAAGGACCGGAGCGGGGACCGCCTTACCCCGCAGCCCGCCGCGCGGAGCCCGTGCCGCCCAGCAGCAGGCACGGGCTCCGTCGTGCTCCGGGAACCGCGCGCCGCCGCGCAGCCGACAATGACCCTCATGGTGGATCGGATGCTGAGCCGCGCGGCGGCCGAGAAGCTGCTGATGCACGCGCGGTTGGTGACCGAGCCGCGCTGGACTCCGCTGCCCCACCAGGTCCCGCCAGATGGCGACTGGTACGGCTGGCTGCTCCTCGCCGGCCGTGGTGCGGGGAAGACGGACGCCTGCGCGCGGTACGTCCACGAGCACGTCATGGGCCCGCCGTGCCTGCCCGGCCCGATCCCGCACTGGATAGGCATCATCGCGCCGACCCTCGGCGACGCGGCGACGTCCTGCTACGCCGGACCGTCGGGCCTTCGGGTGCACAGCCCCGAGGCCGTGATGCGCACCGTCCAGGGCGGCACGGTCATCCGGTGGCCGAACGGCTCCGAGGCGAAGATCTTCGGCGCGCACAGCCCCGAGGACGTCGAGCGTTTGCGCTCCGGCGGTAACCGCTGCCTCTCGTGGCTGGAGGAATTGGCCGCCTGGCGTTACCTCGACCAGACCTGGGACCAGATGCGGTTCGGTCTTCGCACCGGGCCGCGTCCGCACTGGATAGCCTCCACCACCCCGAAGCCCCGGACCCTGATCAAGAAACTCGCGGCCGGCGAGATAGCCAACGTGGTGCGCACCCGGGCGTCCATGTACGACAACCCGCACCTACCGGAGGACATCCGCAACGCGCTGGAGGACGCCTACGCGGGCACGCAGATCGGCCGCCAGGAACTCCACGCCGAGATCATCGACGCCGACGAGAACGCGTTGTGGACCCGGCCGATGATCGACGAGCACCGGCTGCGCCCGAGCGACCTGCCGCCCCTCATGCGCACGTCCGTCGGCGTGGACCCCTCGGGCGGTCGGGGCGAGCAGGGAATCGTGGTGGTGGGCAAGGCGATGCAGGAGCACCTGCGCGTGGTGAACGGCCGGGAGCGTCCGGCGATGCTCGCCCACGGCTACGTCCTCGCCGACCGCACGTGCCACCTCTCCCCGGACGGCTGGGGCCGCCGGGCCGTGCAGGCGGCCGTCGACTACGAGGCGGACGACATCTGCTGTGAGGTGAACTTCGGTGGGGACATGGCCGTCAACACGATCCGCGCCGCCGCCGACGCCATGGGCGTCAACATCCCCATCAAGGTCGTGCGCGCGACGCGGGGGAAGAAGGTCCGCGCGGAGCCGGTCAGCGCGTTGTCTGAGCAAGGCCGTTGGCACATGGTCGGGGAGTTCGCGGAGCTGGAGGACCAGATGTGCACCTGGTACGACGAGCTGGACTGGAGTCCTGACCGGCTGGACGCGATGGTGTGGCCGGCCTGGCACCAGCGGATCGTGAAGCCGACGGTGACCGGCACGACCTCGTCCAAGGGCCTGGCATCGGCGGCGCGCACGATCGGATGAGTCGGCGAATCCGGCGGCCTGCCCTACCCTGCCCGGACCTATCTCGGGAGGGACGCCGTGCAGCATCTCCGCCGCTGGGGCGCGGTCTACATCCTCGTCCTGCTGTTCGCCGGCTCGTGGGCCGGACAGCTCGTCGCCATGCAGCCGAAGATCGACCAAGAGGGGTGGTCGGAGTTCTGGTCGGCCACGTTCGAGAACTGGCAGTCGGAATGGTTGCAGCTCGTGTTCCAGGCCATCCTGCTGCTCGGGGCGAAGCACATCATGTTCAAGGCCGACGCCCGGGACCTGGAGCGCATCGAGTCCAAGCTGGACCGCGCGCTGGCCCGCCCTGACCAGACGAGTCGGTGAATCAGAGGATCTGCCCTACTCTGCCCCGGGATTGATCCCCAAGGAGGCAATCATGGGCAAGGTGTTCGGCAGGGAGCCGGCCGCGTGGCTGGCAGCCGTCGGAGCGCTGTGGCAGCTCCTCAGCGCGTTCGGCCTCGGGTTCGACCCGCAGCTCCAGTCCATCGTCACGGCCATCGTCGCGGCCGTGCTCGGCGTCATCGTCGCCGTCCAGGTCGGCGACGGCATCATCGCGGCACTGAACGGCCTCGTGGTCGCGGGAGTGTCGCTCACGAGCTACTTCGCGTTCGAGTGGGACTCCGAGACGCAGGCCAAGGTCGTCGGCGCCGTCATGCTGCTCATCGCCTGGTTCGTGACCCGGCCGAACGTTGCCGCGCCGCAGCCGCCCGAGGTCTCCCCTCCGGGCCGTCTCGTCGCTTGACGCAACCGGGCCACCAGGCGCAACGTCCTCCTTTGAGGCGGGGCGCTCGGCCTGGTGGCCACCTCCAACCGTCGCCCGACAGGGCGTCCCGTCCACAGACCATGGAGCCCTGACCGTGCCCGTCTGGCTGCTCATCGCCTGCATGATCCTCGCCAACTACCGTGCGTCCCGCCTCGCCGTGCGCGACGATTTCCCGCCCGTGCTGTGGCTACGCGACCGGCTCGCCGGCGGATGGCGCCCGCTGACCACGCGGGAGCTGGAGCGACACCCTGAGGTCGGCGACCTCGGCACTGACACCGCGACGCACCACATCCGCCTCGGCACCGTGATGCGCATCGACGGCCGGATGAACCGCTACGTGCGCCGGGCCAAGTGGTCGCCGTACTGGCTGGCGGAGCTGGTGAGTTGTCCGTGGTGCGTGTCCGGATGGCTGGCCGCCGCACTCACAGCCGCCGTGGACCTCACCGTCGGCGTACCGGCGCCGTTCCTCGTCTGGGGCGCGGTGTGGGCTGCCTCGGCCCTGCTCGCCTCGCGCGAGTGGGCCTGACCGAAACGGCCTCGGCCCCACTGCGCCGGCCGGTAGCGTGTCACGCGTGAACGTGACGAGGAACCCTGACGGAAGCCACACCCCGCCGTACGACCCCAACTGGCCGCCCCACCTGGAGGTTCAGTGGTCCGCTGGCGTTGCTGCCTGTGAGACCGGTCTGAATATCCACATCATCGACCTGGGCGACGACAAGTACGCGGTGCACGTCGGCGGCAGCGGTCAGAGCCCGATGGACCGGGCGAGCGTGTACGCCTTCCTTGACGGGGTCGTCGCCGGTGCGCGGGAGGCCCGGCGGTGATCCTCGTTGTCAGTGCCTCGCGGTAGCTTCCCGACATGACCGACACCACCACGTCGCTCCCGGTCTACGAGCGCCGGGACGTCCCCGAGCAGCACCGGCACCTGCGCACCATGACGGAGCTGAAGAAGGACCGGATGAAGCCGGCCGACGGACAGGAACCCGTGGCCCTGCTGCGGGTGTACCGGCGCGGGCACGGCTGGGGCGAGTTCCCGTTGTACGACCCGGCCGGGGCGGTGAAGATGCGCCCGCTGTCCGCGAAGCAGAGGCAGGCCATGGAGGCCCGGCGCACGTGCCCGGAGTGCCGGGAGGTGCGCGGGTACGTCGTCTACACCCGGTGCTCCGAGTGCCGCGCGCGAGCGCAGCAGGAAGCGCAGGACCGACAGGCACGGACCTGTGAGCGGTGCAGGCGCGAGGCCGGGGCCGCACTGCCGAAGGACGTGCACGGATGGCCCGCGTGCGACCACTGCCGGATCCGCTATGCGATCTGCAAGCAGCTCGCCGACGAGCGGGAGATCGTGTGGCGGCGTACCTGCCCGGGGCACCCCGGCAGCGACTGCACGGTGCAGACCGCGACGGACGATGAGGTCAACGAGGCGCGGGCCGCCGGGACCTGGCTCGGTCCCCGGAGGTGCCCACCGTGCGACGAGGCTTACGACCGTTGGTACGAGGCCCAGCGCCACGAGGCTGTGGAGAACGAGCGCCGCGCTGAGGAGGCCCGGCGCCGGGAGGTCGCCGAGCTGTCCGCGTGGGCGTGGGACGTTCTCGCTGACCCGGGCGCGGTCGTCCTGGACACGGAGACCACCGGCCTGCACGACGAGGCGCGCATCGTCAACCTGGCCGTGCTGACCGTCGGCGGGGACGTCCTCGTGGACACGCTGCTCGACCCGGGCGAGCCGATTCCCGCCGAGGCGACGGACGTCCACGGCATCGCCGACGCGGACGTGCGGGGGCAGCCCCGGTTCGGCGACGTCCTCGTGCAGCTCACCGGCGCGCTGGTCAACCGTCGGTGCCTGATCTACAACCGGGCGTTCGACGTTGGACGGCTGCGGCACGAGCTGACGCTGCACTACCGCGCAGTGGGCCACGACGACCCGGCCGCGTCCGTCGCCGCGTGGCTGGAGTCGATGCGGTTCGAGGACGCGATGGTGCCGTACTCCGACTGGGTGGGGGAGTGGTCCGACTATCACGGTGACTACCGCTGGCAGCCGCTGTACGGCGGGGACCACCGGGCCTCGTCGGACTGCCGCGCGGTGGTCGACCGGCTGCGGGAGATGGCGGCCGGAGTGACCGCGTCGGTATGATCCGGCCCCACAGCCGAAGCCCCGGGCCCCGTGGTCCGGGGCTTCTCCGCGTCACAGGAACCGGTCCACCAGGCCTTCGTAGACGTGGACGGCCGCCGCCGCGTGCTCGCGCTTGAGGGCCTCGTCGTCCCGTCGTCGGATGTACCGCATGGTCGTAGCGATGTGGCTGTGATCGGCGAACCGCCTGATGTCGTCGGGCTTCACGCCCTGGTCGTACATGTGCGTCAGCTTGCTCGCGCGCAGCACGTGCGGGGTGAGGTCCCGGCCGGGAAGGACGCCGGCCGCGCGGCCGAGGCGGTTCAGCAGCCGGTCCACCGCGTGCCGGTCCATCGGCCGGTCGTCGTCGTCCAGGAGCAGCGGCCCGGACTCCCGATCACCCCAGCAGCGGGCGCCCAGCTCGCACAGCAGCGGCGGCAGCGTGAACTTCCGGCCCTTGCCGCCCTTGCGGGTCAGGTCCAGCTTGCACTCCCCGCCGGTGGAGTCCATGTGGTGCTTGCCTGCCGCGCAGCACTCCGATACCCGGCCGGCCAGGGTGTAGATGAGCACCGGGACGAGGGCCTGCCGGGGTGTCTGCGCCTGCGCGACGACGGCCTGGAATTCCGGCACCTCCAGGATCGGCGTCATGGCCGACTCGTCGTGCGGGTCGATCACAGGCCGGTCGTGCTTGGTGATCGGGTTGAGGATCTCCGCCCGGGTGCGGAACTTGGTGTACTCGATCAGCGAAGTCAGCGACGACGCCAGGCGGTTGACCCGCCGGGGCCCGAGCCCGAGGTCATCGGTCCACGCGCGCCACGCCGGGATGACGTCGGAGGTGATCGCCCCGAGGTACCACGGTTCCGTGCCCACCAGCTCCCGGCCGGCGCGGGCCCAGTGGCGGACGTCGTCGGCGTACTCCCGCCGGGTGCCGTCACTCAGCCGCTCGGAGGACAGCCACCCCACGACGTGCTCGAACGTCTGCGCCTCGCACAGCTCGTGCAGCAGGTCCAACCGGTGGACGCGCGGCCCGAGCCGGCGTGTCTTCGGGTCGCGAGGCGCGACCGTGCCCAGCCGCTCGCGCAGACGGGTCACCGCGCGCAGTGTCGGGTCGTCGGTGGCGAGGGTGGTGGAGCCGACCGCCGTCATGATCGTCACATCGCTGACCCTACCCGGAGGCCCCGTCAGCCGTGCTCAAAACACACGTTTTGAGCCTCCCCAGGAGCGATTCTGCGGGAACCGGGTTCCGTGGCACTCTGCGGGTTGTCCGCTCGCCGAGCCTATGATTTAATTAAGTCATCGGGACGGGAGTCCCGGCGACCAAGGAATGAGGGATCGCAGATGACCCGACGTGAGATGTCTAAGACGGAGCGAGCGGCCCGCGACGCGATGGCGCCCTACGTCCGTAACGGACTCATCAGCCAGGCCACCGCCAACAAGACGATCCGCGACGGACTCGGCCTGGTCGAGACGACCGTCCGCAGCAACTACTCGTCGGACCAGGCGTTCTACTACGCGGGCAAGATCGCCGAGGCGCGTGAGAAGCACGAAGCCGCGACCGGCTTCATGGGCCGCGTGATGGCCGCTGGACGGCTCATGATCTGCGAGATGTACGCGGCCGTCTACGCCGTGGTGCGCGAGGAGCGCGGCGACACGGACGTCCCGATGGACCAGGCCGTGGAGACCATGACCACCGTCCGCGACACGGCACGCGAGGTCCGCGAGGCTTACCGCGTCACCATAGAGCACCACCACCCCAACGGCGGCATGATCGGAGCCGGTACGCGCAAGGTGGAAGCAGCGGACAAGGACGAGGCCGCGCGCATCGCGGTCGCCGAGAAGATCGCTGCCGCCCAAGCCAAGAACGCCAAGGCCCGCGCGGAGATGGCGCGCACAGGCCAGACCTGGCCACTCGACTCCGAAGACCCGAAGGACTACGTCGTTCAGAGCGTCCGCAAGGCTCCGAAGCGCCGAGCCGTCGCCGTCTGACCCGCTGCCCAGCCCCGGGACACCACGTCCCGGGGCTTCGCCGTACCGACCAAGGAACGAGGAAGAGATGGGACGCACTGACGCCGACAGGATGCGCAGCCGGGCCACGCTGCGCATGTTCAGCCTCGCCCGAGGCAAGGACGACCTGCGGACCGTGGCTGGTGTGGAGCAGCGCACCGACATGGACGATGCGCGCATAGCTCTGTGCGTCGCCCGGGGCGTGGACCTGGACGACATCAACCCGAGCAGCGGCCACGACATGAGCCGCCGGGCCTACGAGTCCAGCCGGACGTCCTGGGTCGACCACATCGCGATGTTCGGCTACAGCGAGTTCTACGACGGGCCGCACCTGGCTAAGGCCCTGGATAGTTGGACCGCGTGGAACCCGGAGTACACCGACGGCGACGACTGGCTGAAGGCCGGGCGGGAAGCGCACTACGCCCGTCAGGCTGACCTCGGACGGCCGTGCGACCGGTTCTCGTGCGACCTGCACAGCGACACGGACGTCCCGATGGGCCAAGCCGTGAGGGCCAGGGAGATTGTCCCCGAGGCGGTCCCCGAGGCTGCCCTATGAGCGGGTTGACCCGGCACGGAAAGTGCATCACGTACACGGACGAGTCTGGCGACGGCATCGAGATCAGCGCCGCGCGGGACAAGGACGGGCGCCCGGCCGTCGATATGACTCCGGTGATGGACGCGGGCGGTGAACTCGTGCGCGTGGCCCTGGAGGACGTAGAGGACTTCCTTGCGGCCGTGCGGGAGAAGGCCGCCGAAGCCCAAGCGGAGTACGGGGCTTGACCTCAGACACGACGAAGCCCCGGGACTCCACCACAGGTCCCGGGGCTTCGTCGTGCTCGGCGCGTTACACCGTCCAGTGCCGCCCGCCTACCGGGCCGAAGGCTCCGACGTAGGCCTGGTGGGCGTAGTCGCCAGGCTGCCAGCGGGTGCCCGCCTCGCCGGCGATGAACCGATGACCGGTCCGTTTCATCACATCGTGTACCTGCGGGAACTGGCGTTCCACCAGCATCGCGGACAGCTCCACCGCCACCGGGGCCGCGAGCGCCGCCGCCCGCTCGTCGCCGGTCGCCTCGTGCACGGCCGCGCGCACGGCCAGTACGCGGACGGCGTCGGCCATGCTCCCAGCGACGGCCGGCAGATCCGGGTCGGCCGTCCAGGCCGCGTGAATCTCCGCCGCGCGGTCGGCGATCTCGACAGTGGCGGGCAGAGCGATGGTGGCGGCCATGCGGTCCTCCGTGGTCAAGCGCGTGTGTGATTTATCGAATTCATGGGGATACCCATGTGAGGCTTCCTACAGGAAGTGTCCCTCCTGTAGGAAGTTAGAGCAGCGGTCCGGTACCGTCAACCGCATCCGATAGGAAGACCCGAGGAGACCCCGATGGCTGGCACTGTGAAGCGCATGGTCGACTACCTGAAAGCACGTATTGACCTGGGAACTCTGAAGCCGGGCGACCGGCTGCCGCCCACCTCGGCTCTGGAGAAGCAGTTCATGATCAGCGACAACGCCGTCTATCGCGGCATCGCGTTGCTGAAAGCCGAGGGCTACGTGACGTCCCAGCAGGGGCGGGGCGTCTTCGTCGCCGACCGGCGCCGGCTCATCGCGGGCGAGAAGCGCATCGCGGGCATCACGCAGGCTGGCGAGACGATCCACCACCTGCGCAGCGAGCGCGTACAGGCCCCGGATTGGGTCGCGGATCATCTCGGGGAGGACGAGTGCGTGAACCGCGTTCGCACCGTGAATCGCGGGGACGAGGTCGTCCAGGCATCGCAGTCGTGGGTGCGCATCGCTGTTGCCGACGTCGTGCCGGAGATCGACGAGCCCCAGGCCTGCGATCCCACATGGCAGGCCCTCTACCAGGACCGTTCCGGCAACCCGGTCAAGGTGGCCTCCAAGACCGTGGACGTCCGCACCACGACACTGGAGGAGCGGGAGGCGTTCGGCCTGGACGCCGACCGCGACGTGCTGGTGATGCGGAGCGTCTACGTGACAGGCAATACGGTGATCGGTGTCGGCGAGAGCGCGTACGCGCCCGGCCACCCTCTCGTCCTTACCTGAGCGTTTTGACCGCCATCTTAGGCCCCGGAGTTCGATGCTCCGGGGCCTTCGTGATGTCGGGCAGGGCTACAGAGTCGGATGGGGCGCCCCTCGCGGTCTCCTCGAAATGGCTGGTCAGCGACCTGCCGCAGCCTCCGAGATGTTGCCAGAATGGAACCCGGCGTAGGCCGACCATAGACCAGTGACCAGAGACCGAGGAACCACATGCTGACGATCGACGGCCACGGTGCAGTCGGGCTGAACTACGCGATCGGGTGACCTTGGAGCCGCAGGCCCAGGCACCTTCGGAGTTACCCCGCTCGTCCGCCCAACCTGGCGCCTGTCCGGCGCTAGGCTCACACCCGACGCCCGAAGGATCCCTCCATGACCGCCGCATCTACCCCGTTCGCGCTTCTCACCGAGGTGCCGACGCCTCCCGCCGACCGTACGCCGCCGTTCTCCTACGACCGGCTCCGCCAGCTCAACGTGATCACCAGCGGAGAGGCCGTGGTGGACGTCGCCGACGTCCAGGCCACGACGATGACCCACAACAGCAAGGGATTCAAGAAGGACGACGACTTCGCCCATGCCCCGCACGCGCTGTTCGGGCCGACGATGACCCACAACTCCACGGGACTCAAGAAGGACGACGACTGACCATGCCTCATCCACCCACAGTGCTCGTCGTCACTGCACCCGACGACTTGAGTGCCGACCTCGTGATACGGCAGATCCAGGAACGCGGGGTCGACATCCACCGCATCGACCCGGCCGACCTCGCGCGACCGGGCCTGTTGAGGATGACCGGCTTCTCGGACGACGAACCCTTGAGGTTCAGGATCGAGGATGAGCACCGCACCACGCTCTCGCAGTCGGTCGTGTCCGTCTTCTGGTGGCACCCGAACCTCCCCGGTAGTTGGGCGGAGGGGGAGTCCAGGACCATCCTGGAGGACTTCCTTTACGGTCTCGATGACGTGCTGTGGGTCAACCACCCGCGCCGGGCCCAAGCGGCCCGGCCGGGACCCCGGCAACTGAAGTTAGCGGCGTCGCTGGGCTTCCGGACCCCGTCGGCGCTGTACACCAACGACCCCGTCCAGGCTGCCGCGTTCGCCAGGGAGCAGGACGGCCAGGTGGTGTGCAAGACGCTCCTCGCGCACCCCGACCGGTTCGTCCAGGCGCGGCTGGTGACTGCCGAGGAGATCGGGGCGGCGGAGGACAGCGTGCGTCAGACCGTCTGTTACTTCCAGAAGCTGGTGGACAAGGCGTACGACGTCCGTCTGACCGTGGTCGGGGACAGGGCGTTCCCGTGCAAGGTCACGTCCAACGACGCACTGGACTGGCGGGCTGCACCAGAGAAAGACCTGACTTTCGAGGCTGTGGGCATCAGCCTGCCCCTGAACCAGAAGGTCCAGAAACTCATGCGTGAGCTGGGCCTGGAGTACGCGGCGCTGGACTTCGCCGTCGACCACAACGGCACGTGGTGGTTCCTGGAAGCCAACCCGGCAGGCCAGTTCGGTTTCGTGGAGACCGCCACCGGCATGGTCATCTCACGGGCCATCTCCGACCACCTCGTCCAGACCGCTCTGGCGACTCACGTCTACACCCCCGGCGGCGGCCACCGCGCTTCTTCCGGGACGGCGTGGCGCCGCGCGGCCGACGGCTGAGCAGCATCGCTACCCTCACCGGGCCCCGGAGCGTGATGCTCCGGGGCCTTCGTGTGTGAGTAGGCGGAATCAACCTTTCGACGTACAGTGCCCCGCGTTCATCCGACTTCCTCGGGTCAGGGTGCACAGGGATGCGTGAGCCCCGCCGGTGTGGTGGCCAGCGGGGCTCACGCGCGAACGGCTGCTGAGGGGAGACGCGGATGCCCCGGGAATGGCTGCTCCGCCAGAACAGCGAGCTGCGCCGCGAGGACATCTACAACTGGTCTCTGCCCGCGTGGGCGGGCCGGCTGCCCGACGGCCGGACGTACAACACGTGCCCCTCGGCCAGCTCCTGCGCCAAGTTGTGTTACGCCAGGTCAGGGACCTACCGCTTCTCCGGCGTCCTCGCCGCGCACGAGCGCAACCTCACGATGATCCTGGACGACCTGCGCGGCTGGGAGTGGAGGATGGAGTCGGAGCTGAACCACCCGCGCTACCGGGGCTGCCACGTCCGCATCCACGACAGCGGGGACTTCCTCAGCCGTGAGTACCTGGATGCCTGGCTGCGCATCATCCGCGTGGTGCCCGCCGCGACCTTCTACGCGTACACCAAGGAAGTCGCGCTGTTCAAGGAGCTGGTGGAACCGGACCCGCCGGTGAACTTCCATTGGTGCTACTCCCTCGGCGGCAAGCAGGATCACCTCGTCGACCGCGAACACGACCGGCACGCCGACGTCTTCACCGACGAGGAGGCAATGAAGGCCGCCGGCTACACCTCGCAAGAGGAGTCCGACCTGCTGGCCATCTACGGCCCTCCCAAGGTCGGCATCCCCGCCAACAACATCCGCCACTTGCGCAAGCGTCAGGGCTTGGCCAGCTTCGGCGAGTTGCAAGAGCAGCGCGACAACCGGCGGCGCGGCCCCGGCAAGCAGTACCACCCTGGCCGCCCGTAGCCGGTATGCCGTGAAAACGGTCATTCGGATGATCGCGGCTACCATGCCCCCGATCCGAGCCGGGGAGGGCTGTATGCCGTGGTACGACGTGTTCCGGGGGCGCGTGGCCCAGGGGCCTGCTCCGCTGCCGCAGACACCACCCGAAGCGCTGACGGCCGCCGCCGCTGAGCCGCCCGGCCCAGAGACCAAGTTCCTGCGCCAGACCGAGAAGTGGCAGGCCGAGGTCTGGCGCTTCCACGACACTCTCGGCGAGTTCAACTACGGCGTGGGCTGGCTGGCGAACATGCTGTCCCGGGTGCGTCTGCGCGCAGCCCGGCTCCAGCCGGACACCGACGAGCCCGAGATTGTCACCAGCGGCACCGCTGCCGACCTCATGATGCTGTTCGGCGGGGGCGTCGCCGGCCAGTCGCAGATCATGAGGCGGCTCACGGTCCAGCTCTCCCTCCCGGGCGAGGGCTACCTGGTCGGTGAGCAGGACGGAAAACGGGAGCGCTGGCAGGTCCGCTCGGTGGACGAGATCCGCGTGCAGTCGGGCAAGTACCAGGTGATGGATGAGGAGAGCGCCGTCACCGGCCAGGACTGGCGCGACCTCGCCCCGGAGCACCACGTCGTCCGTGTCTGGCGGCCCCATGACCGCTACTTCCACATGGCCGACTCCCCGGCCCGCAGCGCCCGGGAGGTCATGCGGGAGCTGGAGTTGGTCAACCGGAAGATCGCAGCCGAGTACCTGTCCCGCCTCGCCTCCGCCGGCCTCCTGCTGCTGCCTGACGAGCTGTCGTTCCCGGTGCGCGAGGAGTTCGAGGAGGAGGACAACCCCCTGATGGCGGAGTGGATCGCCATTGCGGCCGCCGCCATCGAGAACCCCGGTACGGCTTCCGCCGTAGTGCCCATCCCGCTGGTCGGCCCGGCCGAGGCGATCGAGAAGGTCAAGCACGTCGACTTCACCCTCAAGATCGACGACAAGGTCATCGAACGGCGGGACAGCGCGATCAAGCGCCTCGCCACCAAGCTGGACATGCCGGCCGAGATCCTCCTGGGCATGGGCGACGTGAACCACTGGGGCGCCTGGCAGTTGGAGGAATCCGGGCTCAAGACGCACATCGCCCCCATCGCCGAGCTGATCTGCGACGCCCTCACGCGCGGCTACCTCCAGCCCCGGTTGGAAGCCTCCGGCGAAGACCCGGAGGCGTGGGTCGTCTGGTACGACATGAGCGAACTGGCCCTGAGCCCGGACCGCAGCGGCAACGCGACCCTGGCGTACGACCGGCTGGAGATATCCGGCGCGGCGTACCGCCGGGAGCTGGGGTTCGACGAGGACGACAAGCCCAGCGATGAGGAGCTGAAGGTTCAGGCTCTGAAGGTCATCATCAAGACCCTGCCGTCCGGCGCCGCCTCCGCCCTCGCGCAGCTCATCGGCGAGGACGTCCCGCAGATCGTCCCGGTCTCCCCGCAGGACCCTGGCACCGCCGAAGCCGTGCAGCAAGGCGACACCCCGCCGCCCGAGGGGTCACAGTCTGCCGAGGGAGCCGCGCCGGCGAGGTCGGCCCCGGGCGAGGAACCCCCGCCGGCGACGCAGGACCAGACCGGACCGCCCGAGCCGCAGCGCGCCACGGCGGAACGGGCGCAGCGCCTCGTTCAGCAGGCCCGAACCCAGCACATGCTCCGGGTCGGAGCGGCCGGCCGGTGGGACCTGCTCCACCCGGCCCTGTGCGGAGAACACGAGTATTCATGCCCGTTCACGCACGCGGTCGCCACGGCGGCTCCGTCCGTACGGCCGGGAGGCAGCGGGACGTACCTGTGCCACCTGGACGCCTTCGGTCGGCTGGTGCTCGACGGCCGCAGCCCCTACGCGGACACCACGGCCATGATCTCCACGTCGCTGGTGCCGAGGGCGGTGAACGGCCATGCCCCCGCGCACTGACCACCAGCACCCGCCGGTCCTGACGGCCGCCGCCGACGGCTCGCACACGCAGGGCTGCATGATCGCCCTCATGCCGACGGCCGAGGACGCTGAACGCCTCGCGATACCCGGCGGCGAGCCGGCTGACGAGCTGCACTGCACGCTGCGCTATCTGGGCAAGACCGACGCGCACGACTCCGACGCGCGTGCGGCCCTGGTGGAAGAGATGCGGATGCTCAGCCAGGATCTGCCGTCGATCACGTCCAAGGTGTTCGGGGCGGCGCACTGGAACGGCGACGGTGATGAACCGTCCTGGGTGTGGTCCGTGGGCGACATGCCCGACGGCGTGTCCCTGGAGGCCGCCCACGAGATGGCCGAGGAAGCCGTGTGGGCCACGGCCCTGGACGTCCCTGATCCGCACACACCCTGGGTCGCCCATATCTGCGCGGCGTACAGCGGTGATCCGTCGTTCCTCCCCGAGTTGGAGCAGCGCCTGGGGCCCGTGACGTTCGACCGGATCCGGGTCAGCTTCGGCGACGAGGACCACGACATCCCGTTGACCGGCGAGGCAGTGACAGCCGCCGCCGGGCCGCTGCGCCGGGAGCCGACCGAGCTGGAGGTGGCCTCGCGCGCCGACTTCGCCTCGGTGCACCGCGAGTGGGAGACCGCGACAAACCGGGCGGTGCAGACGCTCGCGTCCACGACGGCCGCATGGCGCCTGGACCTGCGTCAGCAGATCACCCGGGACCTCGCTGACGACGACCTGGACTCGCTGCTGGAGCTCTCCCTGGACCGGCAGGCCGCCGCCGGGACGCTGCTCAGCCTCATGGAGGAGTTCGCGGTCAAGGCGGGCCGAGCCTGCCAGCGCGAAGCCGAAGCGCAGGGCGTGCGGGTGCCGGACTGGTCGCTGCCCGACGACGAGGACGACGCTGTGACAGCGGCGCTCGCCGGCCGGCGCCTGCTGGCCTCCGTCGCGGAACTCACCAGCGACCTGATGTCCGGCGCGCTGCTGACGGCTGCCAAGCGCAAGCTGTCCGGGCTGCTGCGCTCGAACCGGCCTCCCGCACAGATAGCCGCCGAGGTCGACCGCGAACTGGCCACGGTGGATGGCACCAGTGTGCGAGCCGCCGTGGGCCAGGCGATGACGGCCGCGCAGAACGCCGGGCGCAACGCGGTGATGGACGCCGCACCGCCCGCGTCCAGCTACGTCGCCTCGGAGATCCTGGACGGCCGCACGTGCGAGCCGTGCAAGGGCGTCGACGGCCGCACATTCACCACGCTGGACGCTGCCGTGGCGGAGTACCCGGTGATGGGTTACCGGGACTGCACCGGCGCCCGGTACGGCAACGCCTGCCGGGGCTTCATCGTCGCCGTCTGGCAAGAGGTCCGCAGGTCCGCAACCACGGCAAGCGCAGACCCGGCAAAGGAGGACGACGCCATGCCCTGGCACAAGGTCCACGGACACTCGGAATGCCCGAACGACAAGCCCTGGGCGGTGGTGAAGGACTCCGACGGAGAGGTGTCCGGCTGCCACGCGAACGAGAGCGACGCCGACGATCAACTGGCCGCGCTGTACGCGGCGGAGGGAGACCAGACCGTGACGAGCGCGACCGAGACGAACGAGGCCCTGAGCAAGGGCGAGCCGAACCCCGGCACGCCGAAGGACAAGCGGCTCAAGGAGAACCAGGCTGCGGCCGAGGAGAAGCAGTGCCCGCCCGGCATGGAGCTGGACGAGGACAGCGGCGAGTGCGTGCCGATCCCTGAGCAGGCGGCCGGGAGCACTCAGGCGCTGCGCGGCGAACACGGCCCGGAAACCCTGGCGCACGGCGCGGCGGCCGACGCCGAGAAGGTGGCGGGTCCGCCGGTCAGTGAGATGGGTGCTGGGGAGACCGCGCCGTGGCGTGGCCCGCTCACCGTGGAGGGCATCGAGACCGGGGACGGCCGCGAGTTCAAGCCCGAGGCGCTCACCTGGGCTGACCTGCCGCTGCCGCTGCGCTGGAACAAGGAGGACAGCCACGGCGGTGAGCCGCACACCGTGGCAGTCAACGTCGGCCGCATCGACAAGGTGTGGCGCGAGGACGGCGGCCTGGTCATGGGTGAGGGGGTGCTGGACCTGTCCACCGAGGACGGTCGCACCGTTCACGGCAAGATCAAAGGCCAGTTCCTGCGCGGCGTGTCCGTGGATGTCGACTCCATCAAGGACGCCGACATGGAGTTGGTGTGGCCCGCCGACCCGGACGCCGACGGCGAGGGCCCTGACCCGTTCGACATGCTGTTCGCGAGCCCGGAGAAGGTGGTGTTCAACAAGGGCCGCATCCGCGCGGCGACGCTCGTAGACATCCCCGCGTTCGCGGAGGCGTACATCGCACTGCTCGACGAGGAGGGCGCGGTCGTCGCGGGCGGCGAGCCCATCGGCGCGGTACGTGAGACGCGGGTCCCGAGGGCTCGCACCTTGACGGTGGACGCCCCGCTGCGCCCGCCGGCCGGATGGTTCTCCAACCCGGGCCTGTCGGTCCCCACCGGGATCACCGTCACCCCGGAGGGCCGGGTGTACGGGCACGCCGCGCTGTGGGGCACGTGCCACATCGGGCAGGAGGGCGTCTGCGTCACCCCGCCGCACGAGGAGGCCCACCCCTACTTCATGACCGGCAACGTGTGGACGGAGGACGGCGCGTCCGTCGGCGTCGGCCAGATCACCGTTGGTACCGGGCACGCACCGCTGTCCTACGGCTACCGCGCGGCGGCCGACCACTACGACAACACCGGCGCCGCCGTGGCGGACGTCGCCGTGGGCAACGACGCGCACGGCATCTGGGTCGCCGGGTCGATCCGTCACGGCACGCCCGAGTCGCGCATCCACGAGCTGCGCGCGGCCGGCCAGGTCTCCGGCGACTGGCGCCGCATCGGCGGCAACCTGCGCCTGGTAGGCCTGCTCGCCGTGAACGTGCCGGGTTTCCCGGTACCCAAGTTGAAGACGCATCTGACGTCCGGCCAGCAGCTCGCCCTCGTCGCGGCGGGTATTCCGCAGCTCTCCGAGGGCCTTAGCGAAGACGAACTGGACCAGTGGGCCTACCGCCGCGTCCTCACCGCCCTGTCCCGCAAAGTCCACGGAGAGGAGTGATCGACATGTGCGGCTGTAACAAGCAGCCCCCGCCCCCGCCGCCACCCCCGGCGCCGATCGGCGGCTGACCAGCACCGACGGCCGGATCGTCAGAGCCTGTGTGGCTTTTGGCGATTCGGCCGTTCGTGTGTACCTTGCCCGCCGACTTGATCTCGGCCACTCCCACGGAGGTTTCAGTGCCGGAGCCGGAGCTTTTCACCGCACCTGACGACCTCTCCCTGGTGGGCGAGGCGGAGCTGCGCGAGCTGGAGACCAACGCCGTCGCGGAGTTCGACCGCGTCTCGGGTCTTCAGCACATCACCCCCGAACACATCACCTACAGCGAGCGCCTGACGCGCGACCTGGACCGCATCCGCGCCGAGCTGCGCGTGCGCGCGGTCCGCGCGGAGGAGGAGCAGGCCACCGCCCAGCAGGAGGCGACCCGGCGCATGGCGCTGCTGCGCCAGTCCGTGCACGTCGGTGAGGACGGCGCAGCCGGTGACGGGGGCGAGGGCACCGTCCCCGTCACCACCGCCGGCGGACGGGTTGACCTCGCCGCGCTGACCGAGGCCACTGCCAAGGGCGTCGCTTCCATCCTGTTCGGCGAGCAGGGGCCCGAGGCTGTCCGCAAGCGTGTGGCCTCCCTGTCCCAGGTGCGCGAGCACGCCCCGCAGGCCAAGGCCCCGGGTACGGCGACTGTCGCCATCACCGCGTCGGTGGACATCCCCGGCGTCGGCGCCGGGCAGAGCCTGCCGACGCTGGAGGCCCTGAGCGAGGCCTTCCGCTCCAAGGCGAAGGCCGTGCCGACCACGCAGTACGGCGACCGGGGCGCCCCGCGTCACCTCGTCGCCTCACTGCGCAACCAGTTCGAGCACACGGTGGACGACCGCACCTCCGCCTCCACGGTGGAGGAGCTGTGGCACTCCATGACGCAGCAGCGCGGCCAGGCGGACGCTCTGCTCGCCGGAGGTGGCTGGTGCGCTCCGAGCGAGGTCACCTACGACTTCTTCAACATCGCCGACACTCCGGTGGGCTTGATCGACCTGCCGACCGTCGGCGTCTCCCGTGGCGGCATCCGCTACCCGGTGTCCCCGTCCATCGGTGAGGTGTTCTTCCAGAACGCCGGCTCCAACCCGGCGAGCGGCTTCGGCGGCTTCGGCGTGACGTTCTCCAACGCCTCCGACCCGTGGCTGTGGACCGAGGCCGACGACATCGCCACCGTCACCGGCTCGGTGAACAAGCCCACGCTGAGGGTTCCGTGCCCGACGTTCGACGAGACGCGGCTTGAGGCATACGGCATCTCGCTGACCGCCGGTAACCTGACCGACGACGCGTACCCCGAGGCCACGGCCAACTTCATCCGGCTGCTGCGTGCCGCCTACGCGCACGTCATCAACGCCCGGCTGATCTCCCTCATGGTCGCCCGGTCGACGTCGGCGATCGCCGTCGGCGGCACCTCCCCGGCGACGCAGACGATCCTCAACAGCGTTGAGCTGGCGGCGATCGACTACCGCTCCAAGTTCGCCATGCGCGAGGACGCGGTCCTGGAGATCGTCCTGCCGCGCTGGACCCTCGCCGTCATCCGGGCGGACCTCGCCTGGCGGACTTCGGTGGAGCGCGAGAGCGTCTCGGACGCGCAGATCACCGCGTGGTTCACCGATCGGGCCGTACGCCCGCAGTTCGTCTCCGACTGGCAGGTGCGCGGCACGGGCCAGTTCGGCCGGACGTCCGCGAACATGACGGCCTGGCCGACCAGCGTCGACATGATGATGTACGCCGCCGGCACCTTCCTGCACGGCAACGGGCTCCAGCTCGACCTGGGCGTCATCCGCGACAGCGCACTGAACGCGGAGAACGACCACACGGCCCTGTGGGCCGAGGAGGCGCACCTGGTCGCCAAGGTGGGCCACGAGTCCCGCCTGTACCGGGCGTCCTTCAACGTCAACGGTGCGGGCACGGCCGGTATTGCCGCAGCCGCGCAGATCTGATCCGCCGGTGAACGAGCAGGACGTGAAGGGAGCGTGACCGCGTGGCCGGTATCCGGGGCATAGTCGACGGGCCGGACTTCGTCGCGCTCCCCAACGCCCTGTGGGACGCGGCACAGCACCCGGCCCAGCCGGGCCCGCACTGGCAGCAGGGCGTGACCTGGACGGACTGGTGCGGCGGAGCGCAGACGACCTACGCGGACGAGTGCATCGCCGTCACCGGCACGGACGGGGCCGTCCCGGCCGCGCCGCCGCTGGAACCCACGGCGAGCGGTGTGGACCGGGGCGCGACCGCGTTCACGGTGTACGCCGCGTTCGACTGCTCGCTGATCGGTCTGCCGGACGTGGACCAGGCGGCCGAGGCCCTCGCCCGCAGCGAGGCATTCCAGGTCAGTCGGGCGTTCTGGACCGGGCAAGCTGGCGGACAGACCACCGTGTGGCCGCACCTGGCCGCCGACGATCCGCTGGACGACCCGCAGGGCATCCGGCTCCAGACCGGCGCCGACACCGTGCTGGCGGCGACTGACGACGCCGCCGTGGCGATCGGCCGCCTGGACGGGGCGCTCGCCGAGCAGTACGGCGGCCTCGGCGCGGTGCACGTGCCGGTGGCTGCCCTGGCCACTCTGAAAGCCCGGAGCCTGGTCCGCGAGGACGACGGAGTGCTGCGGACTCCCGGCGGGAACCTGATCGTCGCGGCGGCCGGGTACACCGGGACGGGTCCCGACGGCGCGGTCCCGCCGTCGGGGTCTGCGTGGATCTATGCCACCGGCGCCCTGTTCGGCTACCGCTCGGACGTGGCGGTGCGGGACTTCCCGGGCACGTTCGACCGGTCCACCAACACCGTCCGCAAGCAGGCATCCCGCACGTACCTGTTCGGCTGGGAGTGCGCGCATCTCGCAGCCTTGATGACTCTCGGCGTACCCAGTTAGGGGTGAACAGTGGTAGCAACCGTGGCCTCGGCCGCCACCGCGATCAAGGGCACACACGCCCGCATCGTGCGCGTGGACGCCTGCGGCAATCCGGTCACCGGCACCGGATCCCTGGTCGTCGTGACCAAGGGCTTTGTGCAGGTGCAAATGGAGCCGCAGTATGAGGACGGTGAGGAGTTCTTCGAGAGGACGGCGGACGGCACACCGTGCGTGAACCAGAAGGACGACCCCGTCCTCAAGCGAATGCAGCTGACCATCGACTTCTGTGAGATCAACACGACCGGCGTGGCCTACCTCGCGAGCGCACGGGAGCTGACCGTCAACGGTGCCGG
>NZ_MUKA01000453.1 GCF_002150735.1 Streptomyces africanus | reverse complement strand
GGTCGTAGCGCAGGGAGGCCAGGGGGGCGGGGGCTGGGCCGTTCACGCTGCCCCCGGGCCCCGCGTCGGCTCGCCGGTCGAGATGCCCGTCCGCGGTCGGAACCCATGAGGTGCCGGCGGAGACGGACGGCCAGTCGTCGAGGTCCCGCCACGCGTCCTCGCCGCCGACGTGCACCCGCACCCGCGTGGGACGCAGCCCGGACGGCTCGCCGCACAGGTGCGCACGCAGCCAGGCCAGGCTCTCGGCGAAGATCTCGGGCCAGCCCTGCTGCATGGCGGAGGTGTGGGTCCAGGGGCCGACGAGCAGGGCGGTGTCGCATCCGGCCTCGCGCAGCCGGGCGTACTGCTCGAAGGTCTGGTCGACCAGGGCGTCGTACCGTCCGGTGATCAGGCTCGTCGGGACGCGCAGCCCCTCGGCGGCTCGCGCCAGGGACGCGCCGTTCCAGTACGGGTCGCCGGCGTCCGGGTGCGCCATCACGTCGTCCAGCCACGGCACGTCTGCGAGCGCGGACGCGTACGCCCCGCGCAGCGGCCGCGCGGTGACGATGTCGCGCATACGGCGCTGGAGACGCAGCGTCGCCGCGGCGAACGGTGCGATCCCCCGGTGCTGGTACGCCATGCCCAGGCCGACGAGCAGGGCGTTCTCCAGCCGGAGAGCGCCGTCCGCGTAGAACAGGGCGTACGGGTCGTGCAGACTCACCTGCATCACCATGGCCTTCAGTTCCGGCGGCGGGTCGAGGGCGAGCGCCCACTGCACGTATCCCAGGTAACTGGGGCCGATCGTCCCCAACGTCCCGTCGAACCAGGGCTGCCGGCGCAGCCAGGACACCGTGGCCAGGCCGTCGGCGGCCTCGTTGCGCCACAGATCGAACGCGCCGCCCGAGCCGCCGGTGCCGCGGCAGCTCTGCAGCACCACGTGGAAACCCTGCTCGGCGAAGAGCATGCCGTACTGGGGGGACCAGGGCAGGCCCCTGCCGTACGGCGAACGCACCAGGAGAGTCGGGACGTCACCGGCCGTCCGGGGGAAGTAGTGGTCCGTGATCAGCGGACTGCCGTCGGCGGCCGGCACCACCAGCCCCGGCTCCCACCCCACGTCGTGCCGTTTGTCCGGCAGGCCGCGCCAGATCGACCTCATCATCCGCGAGGACAACGGCGGCTTCCCACGTGATGCCATGGCTTCTCCTCTATTCTCGTACGTCGTACGAGAATAGAGGATGCTTGGATGGCGATGCACGGGACGGGAGGACGAAGACGGTGACGCGTGACGGCGGTGGGTCCGCAACCCCGGGGACCGACCCGCAACAACTGTGGCTGAGCCCCGGGCAGCCCCGCAGGGGCCGCAGGCCGGGCTTCAGCCGCGAGGCGATCACGGCGGCCGCCGTGGCCCTGGCCGACGCGGAAGGGCTCGAAGCGGTCACCATGCGGCGGGTCGCCGCACAGGTCGGAGCCGGAGCCATGTCGCTCTACAGCTACGCCTCCGACAAGGAGACGCTGCTGGAGCTGATGGTCGACCACGTCAGCGGCGAACTGCCGGCGTCGGCTCCTCTCACCGGCGACTGGCGCGCCGACCTGAAGACCATCGCCCACCGTCAGCGCGACCTGATGCTCCGCCACCCCTGGTTGCCCGCAGCCCTGTCCACCCGCCGCAGCCTGGGCCCCAACACCCTGGCGTTCCTGGAACACGCCCTCGCCGCCCTGCGCCCCACCGGTCTGGACGGCGCCGCGAAGCTGGAGATCTTCGCCCAGCTCACCGCGTTCGTCGCCGGACACGTCACCTACGAGATCACACAGGCGGCCGCGGCCAGGTCCCCGGACCGGGCCGCGGCGGAAGCCCGCTACCTCGCCACCGTCGCCGCGGACGGCCACCACCCGGAACTCGCCGAAGCCCTGGCGGCCCCCGCGCGCACCGTGACCCCCGAAGCCACCTTCACCCGTTTCCTCAACCGCCTGGTCGACGGCCTCGCCACCGACTGATCCCGCTCCGCCTGTGCCGTTTTCCGCTGCGAACCGGCGCCGGCGACCGGATCAGCTGCGCGGCAGGAGCAGGCGGGAGAGGACGGCCGTGGCGAACACGAGAGCGGCGACGGCGAGCAGGCCGATGCGCATGCCCGGGAGGGAGAAGTCCCCGCCCGGGCCGGCGAGCAGACTGCCGAACAGGGCGACGGACAGCGCACCGCCGGTCTGGCGAAGGGAGTTGAGCAGCCCGGACGCGGTGCCCGCGCGCTCCTGCGGGACGGCGTCCATCAGCAGCGCGGTCACCGCCGGCACCGCGAGCGCCCCGCCGACGCTCAGCGGCAGCAGCAGCACGAGCACCAGCCACACGGGGGTGTGCGCGGCCAGCGGCAGCATGGCCAGCATCGCTCCGGTGAAGATCAGCTGCCCCGCGACGATCACCGGCCGCCGCCCGATCCGCTCCGCCAGCCGCGGCGACACCAGGTTGGTCGCCGTCACCACCGCCGACATCGGGACGAACATCAGCCCGGCCGCGATCGCCGACATCCCGCGCAACTGCTGGTAGTACAGCCCGAGCAGGAAGATCCCGCCGTAGAAGGCGGCGTTGACGGCGAAACCGACCGCGAGCGGGACGGCCACCCGGCGGTCCCTCAGCATGCCCAGCGGAACCATGGGCCGGCGGTGCCGGGCCTCCACCACGCAGAAGGCGTACCCGGAAGCGAGGGCGAGCGCGGCGGCGGTCAGCACGGGGCCGCTGGTCCAGCCGAGGTGGCCGCCCTCGATCACGGCGAAGGCCAGCCCGGCCAGGGCCAGTACGGCGGTGAGCTGACCGCCGCCGTCCAGTGCGGCGGGCCGGCGCGGGGAGCGCGGCACCCGCACCAGCAGGCCCAGGATGACCGCGCCCACCGGGAGGTTGAGCAGGAACACCGCCCGCCAGCCGGCCGAGTCGGTGAGCAGTCCGCCCAGCACCGGGCCCGCGGCCATCGCCACCGACCCGCCGACCGTCCACAGCGCGATGGCGCGGGCACGCGCCCGGGAGTCGTCGTAGGCCTGCCGGATCAGCGCCAGCGAGGCCGGCATCACGATCGCGGCGGCGGCCCCCTGCGCCACGCGCGCACCGACCAGCACGCCGATGCCGGGCGCGAGCGCGCAGCCGAGCGAGGCGAGGGTGAACAGGGCGACGCCCCACGCGTAGGCGCGACGGGCGCCGATGCGGTCGGCGAGGGCGCCCGCGGAGAGCATCAGGGCCGCGAACATCAGGGTGTAGGCGTCGACCACCCACTGAAGCCCGGCCATCCCGCCGCTGAGGGAGTCCCGGATCGCGGGCAGCGCGATGTTCACGGCCGAGACGTCGACGGTGATCACGGTGAACCCGAGCAGCGAGGCGACCAGCGCGACGCCGCTCCGCCGCGGCACGGCCGGGCCCTCGGAGTCCTCGGCGGGCGGCGACGCGGTTGTCCGGGCAGGAGACTTAGACGGAGACGGGGCGGGGCTGGTCGGCACGGTGAACTCCCGGGCGATGGCTACGGATATGACGGCGATGGCGATGGAGATGGCTACGGCGGCTGCGAGGACGACTCGACAGAGACGACCGGGCGGGCGGCCGCAGTCCGCTTTCCGGGGCCGCGGACCGGTGTCGCGCACCCCCTGGGCCCCGGCGGCCGGGCCGCCCGCTCCGGCAAGTTCAACTCTCCTCCCGCACGCGGCCGCCCGGCAGACCGCGCTGTACCCGGGGTGCGGTGTTCCAGGCCCTGACACGGCCCCCCAGGCTCCTTGACCGCCTGAGACAATGACCGGATGGCAGCAGCAGCGGATACGAGGGGCACGGAACTCGGCCGGTACCTGAAGGCCCGCAGGGCGCAGGTGCGCCCGGAGGACGTCGGTCTCCCGGCCGGCGCGGGCCTGCGCCGCACTCCCGGACTGCGCCGTGAGGAACTGGCCGCGCTGGCCGGAGTGAGCGTCGACTACTACATCCG
>NZ_MUKA01000452.1 GCF_002150735.1 Streptomyces africanus | reverse complement strand
ACCCCGTGCTGCGCCGGGCCACGGCCCCGCCCGCCGCCCTCGACCTGCTCGCCCAGGCCCGTGCCGCCCTCGACGAGGCCGCCGCCCTGGAGACACCGAACGAGCGCTACGCGACGGCCCACCTCGCCGCCCTCCGCACCGCCGCCGCCGTGCTCGCCGCCCGAGGCCGGCCGGAGACCTCGCCCCGCGCCCGGGCCAAGATCAGGAGCGCCTGGGAAGTGCTCCCCGAGATCGCGCCCGAACTGTCCGAGTGGAGCGCCCTGTTCGCCTCCGGCGCCCGGCGCCGGGCCCGGGCCGAGGCGGGCATCCGGGACGCGGCCAGCGGCCGGGACGCCGACGACCTCATACGGGACGTGGCGATGTTCCTCCGCCTCGTCGAGCGCATGCTGGTCCTCCAGCCGGTCCTCCCGCAGCCCCGCCCGGACCAGGACCGGGCCGGGGGGCCGGGGGAGGGGCGGCACATGCCGGACGCGGGCTGAGCGGACCCCGGCGGCGCATGTCCGCCCGGTCGTGCCGATGCGTGTCCTGGTGGGCACCGGGCCATGCCGGCCGGCCTGCCGGAGGCAATAGGGTGGGGGACGCCTGAAGTCTCCCCTCCCCGTCGCCGGGGCCCGGGGAGGCACCCCGTTCGCTCCGCCGCGCAAGAGGCGGTGCCGCGCCGAGGAGTCAACTGCCGTGTCGGACCCGATGCGCCCCCGCGCCTCACTCCGTACCGCCGTGGTCTGGGAGGTCCTCCAGGACGCCCTGGACCGCCGGGTCAAGGCCACGGGTCGGGAGTCGCTGGACGTCCTCGACACCGGGGGCGGCAGCGGCAAGTTCGCGGTGCCCGTCGCCCGTCTCGGACACCGGGTCACCGTCGTCGACCCCAGCCCCAACGCGCTGTTCGCCCTGGAGCGCCGCGCCGCCGAGGCGGGAGTTGCCGACCGGGTGAAGGGCGTGCAGGGCGACGCCCACGGCCTCTTCGACGTGGCCGAGCGCGGTGGCTACGACGTGGTGCTGTGCCACGGCGTCCTGGAATACGTGGACGACCCGGCCGAGGGCGTCCGCAACGCGGTGGCCGCCCTGCGCCCGGAGGGCGTCCTCAGCCTGCTCGCCGCCGGTCTCGGCGGTGCCGTGCTGGCCCGGGCCCTCGCCGGTCACTTCAAGGAGGCCCGGCAGGCGCTCGACGACCCGAACGGTCGATGGGGCACGGGTGACCCCGTTCCGCGCCGTTTCACCGCCGAACAGCTCACCGGGCTGGTCGAGGGCGCGGGCCTGCGGGTCGGAGCCGTGCACGGCGTGCGGGTCTTCGCCGATCTCGTGCCCGGGGTCCTCGTCGACACCGAGCCCGGCGCCCTGGAGGCGCTGCTGAAGCTGGAGGAGGCCGCAGCCGAGCTTCCCGCCTTCCATTCGGTGGCCACGCAGCTTCACGTGCTGGGCGAGACCACTGAGACTGCTGAGACCGGTGAGACCGGTGAGGCAATCGAGACTGGTGGGTCTGCCGAGGCGTGAGTCCCCTCCTGGGGTACCGCCGCTGATCAGCGCCTTGGCTGTGCATGGAGTACGCCACAGGCCCCCCGAACGGCGGCTTGGCGCCGTATGATCGAGGGAGACCGTTCCGGCATGACGGGTCGGCCGCCGGGGAATGGAAGCC
Source organism: Streptomyces africanus (assembly GCF_002150735.1). Taxonomy (GTDB): domain Bacteria; phylum Actinomycetota; class Actinomycetes; order Streptomycetales; family Streptomycetaceae; genus Streptomyces; species Streptomyces africanus. Next base: position 10,797 of record NZ_MUKA01000452.1, on the reverse strand, counting down.
TCAGCGAGCCGGGTCGTCCATGGCGGATTCCGGTTGGTCAATTGGCGCAGAGGGGCGGGTTTCACGGGGGCGATTCCCTGCCTATCCTGAAGAGACCCCCCGGGTCGCCCCGGCGACTGCACGATGAGGAGGACTCCGTGCCGCTCTCGGAGCACGAGCAGCGCATGCTCGAGCAGATGGAGCGAGCGCTGTACGCCGAAGATCCCAAGTTCGCGTCGGCGCTCGAGGGAAGCGGGCTGCGTACGTACACCCGGCGGCGGGTCTACCAGGCGGTCGCGGGCTTCCTCGTAGGTATTGCGCTCCTCATGGCCGGTATGGTCGCCAAGCAGGTCTGGCTCAGCGTCGTGGGCTTCCTCGTCATGCTGGGCTGTGCGGTGCTGGCCGTGACCGGCTGGCGCAAGGCCCCCAAGCCGGGCGAACAGGCGGCCGGGGCCGGCGGACAGCAGGCCGCCCGCCGACAGGGCCGGCAACGGCGCTCCATGATGGACCGCATCGAGCAGCGCTGGCAGAAGCGCCGCGACGAGCAGGGCGGCCATTAGCCCGGAGCGCAGCTCTCCAGGACACGCGAAGACATGCGTCAGGGGTGACCACCCAGTGGGTGGTCACCCCTGACGTTTGCCTACCGAGCGCTGACCCGGGCCCGGACGCATGCGTGCCGCCGCGCGAGGCCCTCGGCTCAGCCCTGCTGGCCCGATGCCTTCCGCCACGTCGGCCGCAGCGCCACGGCCCGCGTCCGCAGACTCGACCACCAGGCCGCCACCGCCCACACCACGCGCACCGTGGAGCGCGGGACCAGGACCGCACGGAGCCTGGCACCGCGGCCGGCCCCGGCGCTCAGGCCCGCCGCCGCACGGCGGACGTCGTCCGTGAGGCCCGCCGTCGGGCGGGGGTGCGGTGCGTACAGGACCTGCTCCACCGCGTTCGCCACCCGGTGCACCGAGGCCGCGGCCGTCGCGTCGAGGGAGCCCAGCCGGACGATACGGGCGGCAGCCTTGCGCGGCGTCTGCGACTCGTCCGGCGCGATGCCGAAGTCCCAGGCCGTGTCGGTGAGCTCCTGCCACACGGCCAGCGTGTGCGGCAGTGCGTCCGCCTCGCCGCGGCCGTGCGCCCCCAGCCGGACCGCGCGGGTCCGCCGGCGCCACAGCATCGGTGCCAGCGGGGGCACCAGGACGGCGAGGCCGCCCAGGGTCCAGGCCGCCATCGCGTACCACTTCGGGCCGTCGTCGCCGGTGGGCAGCACCGCCTGCGGGGACTCGCTCGCGCATCCGCCGTCCAGCTTCTTCTGCTCCGGCGTGCAGCTGTCGCTCGTCGAGGGCGTCGCGGACGGCGCGGCGGACGACGTCTGGGACGGGCGCGCCTCGTCCGGCACCGAGCTGCCCGGGTTGTCCGGCAGGGTGTACGGCGGCATCGAGCCTCGGTTCGGGGTCGGCTCGAAGCGGGTCCAGCCCACGCCCTCGAAGTACAGCTCGGGCCAGGCGTGCGCGTCGCGCAGCCCCACCGACACCGAGCCGTCCGCCTGCGGGGAACCGGGCGCGAAGCCCACCGCGACCCGGGCCGGGATGTCCAGGGAGCGGGCCATCGCCGCCATCGCGAAGGAGAAGTGCACACAGAAGCCCTGCTTGTCCTTCAGGAAGCGGGCGATGCCCTCCGAGCCGCTGCCGACCTGCACCTGGGTGTCGTACTCGAAGCCGCCGGTCACGGCGAACCAGTCCTGGAGCTTGACCGCCTGGTCGTAGGGGTTGGCGGCACCCGCGGTGACCTGGCGGGCGGTGCGGGCCACCACCGACGGCAGCGAGTCGGGCAGCTTGGTGAAGTCGCGCTCGATGGCCGCCGGAGCGGGCCCGGCCGAGGCCAGCTGCTCCGCCGTCGGCTGCACGTCCAGGCTCTTGACCTGGTACGTCAGCCCGCGCGTGTTCTGGCCGTGGTCGCCGACCAGCGTCATGCCCAGGGGTTCGTAACGCCAGTTGCCCCGGATGCTGACGCCGCTCGGCGGGTACGGCATGGGCAGCCAGTCCTGGGCGTACCAGCCGGCCGCCGTGATCGTGGTGTCGACCTCCGTGCGCTTGACGTCGGGGCCGAGGCCGATCGGGGTCGGGAAGGTGCCGTCGGGCACGGCGGTGATGGAGCGCCGGGACGGCTTCCAGGTGGTGCCGTCGAAGTCGTCCAGGGACACGATCCGCAGATAGAGGTCCGAGACGTCGGCCATCTTCGTCTTCACGGAGAGGACCTGCCGGTCCTCGTCCACGTTCAGGTTGTCGCGCAGCGACACCAGCGGGTTCACGGCGGAGATCGTGCCGCCGCTTCCCGTGCCGCCGCCCGCGCCCGTGCCCACGGAGTCCAGCAGGCCGCCGTTCATCGCCGGCAGGCCGAGCGGCACCACCAGGGCGATGCCCAGCGCGACCATGCCGATGCGCCGGCCGGTGCGGACCGGGGCGATGGCGCCGCTCGGTTCCCCTCCGGCCGTGCGCGGGGCGCCGCCGAAGACCCGGCCCCACTGGGACAGCCGGTCCCGGCCCTCGGCCAGGAGCAGCATCAGATAGCCGGCCGCCGCGACCAGGAACCACAGCCAGTCCGTGCCCCCGTCGGACAGCCCCGCGGCCACCGAGTACAGCGCGAGCAGCGGCAGCCCGGCCGGGGCGGCACTGCGGAAGGTCACCGCGAGGGTGTCCACCAGCAGCCCGATGATCAGGACACCGCCGATGAGCATCAGCCGGATGCCGTCGGACTCCAGGGGCGCCGGGATCGCGTACCGCGCGATGTCGTCCCCGCCCTGCCGGAGCAGCAGCGCGAAGCGGTCGACGGCCTCCGGCCCCGGCACCAGCCCGGCGAAGGCCTGTTCACGGGCGAACACGAACGTCAGCAGCACCAGCGTGACCACGGCCTGGGCCGCCACCGTCAGCGGTCGCGCCAGCGGCACCCGGCGGGCCGCGGCCCCCACGCCCGCCTGCACGGCCAGCAGGAAGGCCGCCTGCACGATCCACGTCGCCGGTTTGACGAGGGGCAGCAGGGCGCACGCGGCCATCAGCGTGGCCGCCCACGCGCCCAGCATCAGTCGTACCCGCCCGCTCATCACGGCCCCTCCCCGCCGCCCGCGACGGCCACGCCCCTGCGCTCCCGGTCGGCCTGCCGCCACAGCTCGTCCACGGAGGCACCCCGCGGCACGCCGAGGGCCGTCCAGCCCGCCTCGCGCAGCATGCGCAGCCGCTCCCCGCTCCGGTCCAACGGACCGGGCACATCACTCGGTTCCCGCACCCAGGTGGCGCTGTCCAGCACGAAGGCGACCGCGCCCGGGCTGCGCTGCCGCATCCGGCCCAGCACGGCCGCCTGCTCCTCGTCCAGGTCGCCGAGGAAGGCCACCAGCAGCCCCTCGTTCCCGCCGCGCAGCACGTCGTAGGCCCGGGACAGACCCGCGCCGTCGGAGTGGTCGATCACCGCGAGGGTGTCCATCATCAGCCCGGCCGCGTCCGCCGACTCCTGGCTCGCGCCCGCGAAGCCGTCTCCGCCGTCGCCGGGCACCGCGTCGCCGGTGTCCGTCAACAGCCGGACCGAGAAGCCCCGTTCGAGCATGTGCACCAGCACGGACGCGGCGCCCGACACGGCCCACTCGAAGGCCGAGTCGGGGCCCGCGCCCTGGTAGGCGATGCCCCGGGTGTCGAGCAGCACCGTGCAGCGGGCGCGCTGCGGCTGCTCCTCGCGGCGCACCATCAGCTCGCCGTAGCGGGCGGTCGAGCGCCAGTGCACCCGGCGCAGGTCGTCGCCGTAGCGGTACCCGCGCGGGATCACGTCGTCCTCGCCGGCCAGCGCGAGCGAGCGCTGCCGCCCGTCGCCGTACCCCTTCGCCTCGCCACTGAGGCGCACCGGCGCCAGCGCCTCCACGCGCGGGATCACCGTCAGGGTGTCGTACGTGGAGAAGGACCGGGTCAGCTCGCACATGCCGAACGGGTCGGTCAGGCGCAGCTGGAGCGGGCCCAGCGGGTAGCGGCCGCGCAGGTCGGAGCGCACCCGGTAGGACACCTCGCGCCGGCCGCCCGCCTCCACCCGGTCGAGCACGAAACGGGGCCGGGGGCCGAGCACGTACGGCACCCGGTCCTGGAGCATCAGCAGGCCCGTGGGCAGCCGCGAGACGTTGTCCATCCGCAGGTGGACCCGGGCCTCGCTGCCGGCAGGCACGCGCCCGGGGGAGAGGCGGCGGCTGCCCGCGACCCGGTAGCGCGTGCGGTACAGCACCGTCGCGCACACCAGCGGCAGCACCGCCAGCAGCAGGCCCACGCGCAGCAGGTCGCTCTGCCCGAGCACGTACGCACAGACGGCGGCCGCGACGCCGGCGGCCAGGAAGGAGCGTCCGCGGGTGGTCAGACCGGCCAGGGCGGTGCGGATGCCGCTCTTCTCGCCCCGGTCGGCCTCCGCCTGCCCCGCCCCCGCGGTGGTCATCACAGCCTCCGCGGCGGCTGCTGGGGATAGGCCGGCACGCCCCGGCCGAGGTCGCCGAACCCGCTCGGCTGCTGGGGCGCGGCCGGCACCGCCGTGCGCTGGAGGATCTCCTCGACGACCTGCTCGGCCGTGCGTCGGTTGAGCTGGGCCTGGGCGGTGGGCAGCAGACGGTGGGCCAGGACGGCGACGGCGAGTGCCTGCACGTCGTCCGGCAGCGCGTACTCCCGGCCGCTCAGGGCCGCGGACGCCTTCGCCGCGCGCAGCAGATGCAGCGTCGCGCGCGGGGAGGCGCCCAGTCTCAGGTCGGGGTGTGTGCGCGTGGCGCCGACCAGGTCCACGGCGTAGCGCCGGACCGGATCGGCGACGTGCACGCCGCGCACCGCCTCGATCAGCTTGAGGATCTCGTGCGCGTGGGCCACGGGCTGGAGGTCCTCCAGCGGCGAGACGCCGCCGTGCACGTCCAGCATCCGCAGCTCGGCCTCGGCGCTCGGGTAGCCGACCGAGACCCGGGCCATGAAGCGGTCGCGCTGGGCCTCCGGCAGCGGATAGGTGCCCTCCATCTCGACCGGGTTCTGCGTCGCCACCACCATGAAGGGGCTGGGCAGCTCGTAGGTCTGGCCGTCGATGGTGACCTGGCGCTCCTCCATGGACTCCAGGAGCGCGGACTGCGTCTTGGGCGAGGCGCGGTTGATCTCGTCGCCGATCACCACCTGCGCGAAGATCGCGCCCGGTTTGAACTCGAAGTCGCGGCGCTGCTGGTCCCAGATGGACACACCGGTGATGTCCGAGGGCAGCAGGTCGGGCGTGAACTGGATGCGCCGCACCGAGCAGTCGATGGACCGCGCCAGTGCCTTGGCGAGCATCGTCTTGCCGACGCCCGGGACGTCCTCGATCAGCAGATGTCCCTCGGCGAGCAGTACGGTCAGCGAGAGCCGTACGACCTCGGGCTTGCCCTCGATCACGCCTTCCACCGACTCCCGCACGCGTTCCACCACGGCGGTCAGATCAGTGAGGCTCGCTCGATCGTCATAGGTCGTCACCCGGCCCTCCTCGGCCTTTCCCTTGCTCCCAGGGAGCACGGGATACCCCATTTTCCCGGGCCGACGCCTCAAGACGCGGGCCGGCCCACCCCGAACCACGGACACCACGCGTGGAAAGTTCCGCGTGACGCCCCTCCCGCATTCTTGCTGCCGTTACCGATTCGTGTCACTCGACTGTGGATAACTGGCCGCGATATGTCGGCCTTGCGACCATTCGAACGTGTGACTGACAGGCTTTCGACAGCTGCGACAGGTTGTGTCCGGGGCGGGCGACCAGGTCAGGCGGCGGGGTCGACCTCGCGCAGCCGGCCGGTCTTCACGTCGAAGACAAAGCCCCGCACGTCGTCCGTGTGCGGCAGGAACGGCGAGGTGCGCACGCGCTGCATCGACTGCCGTACGTCCTGGTCGACGTCCCGGAAGGACTCCACCGCCCACGCCGGGCGCTGGCCGACCTCGGCCTCCAGCTCGTTGCGGAAGTCCTCGGTGAGGCTCTCCAGGCCGCAGCCCGTGTGGTGGATGAGGACGATGCTGCGCGTCCCCAGCTTGCGCTGGCTGATGGTGAGGGAGCGGATCACGTCGTCGGTGACGACGCCGCCCGCGTTGCGGATCGTGTGGCAGTCGCCCAGTTCGAGGCCGAGCGCCGCGTGCAGGTCGAGCCGGGCGTCCATGCAGGCCACGACGGCGACGTGCAGCACGGGCCGGGCGTCCATTCCCGGGTCGGTGAAGTCGGCGGCGTACCGGGCGTTGGCGTCGACGAGGCGGTCGGTGACCGAGCCGCCGCCGGCCGGGGTGTTCTCCGAGGCTGTGGGAACCGATGCAGAAGTCGTCATATGCATGACGTTACTGGTCACACCCCGTCCGAGCCTCTTGTGAGAGTGGACAAAGAATGTCAGCCAGACTGTGGTGTGAGGTAACCCACAAGGGTGGTGTGCCGGCGGTCGCGACGCGCAGGCCGGTTGATTGACCGGGAGACACGGTGGACTAAAGTGACGCGAAGCGGGAGGCGAGACTCTCCCCGCTGGACTGTTTTCCCCGGAGACCCCGGCGACGACCGGAGATCTCCCCACGTGCGCGGCGCGTACGTACGGCTCGGCCTCCTCCCGCTCCCGGTCGGCTGACGCTTCCGGCGCCGGCAGGCCTCCCCTTCACGAGCGGGCGGGGACCCGGCGGTGCGTAGGGGCCGTGCCGGATCTGAGAGGGCCCAGGATCGATGGGGCGCGAAGCGCATTCGAATGAGGGTGGTGGCGGGCGACGGGAGGGACAGAGTCGACACGTTCCGGTGATGCTCCAGCGGTGCCTGGATCTGCTGGCACCCGCCCTGGAGGGCCCGGACGCCGTGGTCGTCGACTGCACCCTCGGTCTCGGCGGCCACAGCGAGGCACTCCTGGAGAGGTTTCCCGGGGTCCGTCTCGTCGCCCTCGACCGCGACAAGGAGGCCCTGCGCCTGTCCGGCGAGCGCCTCGCGCCCTACGGGGAGCGCGCCACCCTCGTCCACGCGGTGTACGACGAACTCCCCGAGGTGCTGCACAAGCTCGGCATCGCGCGCGTGCAGGGCGTGCTGTTCGACCTCGGCGTCTCCTCCATGCAACTCGACGAGGCCGACCGCGGCTTCGCCTACGCCCAGGACGCCCCGCTCGACATGCGGATGGACCAGACGGCCGGAGTCAGCGCCGCGGAGGTCCTGAACACGTACCCGCCGGGCGAGCTGGTGCGCATCCTCCGGGCGTACGGCGAGGAGAAGCAGGCCAAGCGGATCGTGTCCGCGATCGTGCGCGAGCGCGAGAAGCAGCCGTTCAGCACCAGCGCGCGGCTGGTCGAGCTGATCCGGGACGCGCTGCCGCAGGCCGCCAAGCGCACCGGCGGCAACCCGGCCAAGCGCACCTTCCAGGCCCTGCGCATCGAGGTCAACGGCGAGCTCGCCGTCCTGGAGCGGGCGATCCCGGCCGCCGTGAAGGCGCTGGACGTGGGCGGGCGGATCGCCGTGCTGTCGTACCACTCGCTGGAGGACCGGCTGGTCAAGCAGGTGTTCGCGGCGGGTGCCGCCACCACGGCGCCGCCCGGGCTGCCCGTCGTGCCCGAGCGTTACCAGCCGCGGCTCAAGCTGCTCACGCGTGGTGCCGAACTCCCCACCGAGGAGGAGATCGCCGAGAACCGGCGGGCGGCGCCGGCGCGACTGCGCGGCGCCCAGCGCATCAGGGAGGACATCGAGTGAGCCATGTGCAGGGCGTGCGGGTGTCCCGGACCCCAGGGAGCGTGAGTGAGCAGTAAACCCGAACTGAAGGGGAGGGCGGCGCGTCTGGCACAGCTCTTCCCGACCGGCCCCGGGCAGGCGGCCCGCACGCCCTTCGTCCTCCTCGTGGTCCTCCTCCTCGGCGGTGGTCTCATCGCCCTCCTGGTGCTGAACTCGGCGCTCAGCGAAGGCGCGTTCAAGCTCGACGACCTCCAGCGCGAGACCAAGAGCCTCACCGACGAGGAACAGGCCCTGCAGCGGGACATCGACGCCTACTCCGCTCCCGAGGCCCTCCAGCGCCGCGCCGGTGAACTCGGCATGGTCCCCGGCGGCGACCCCGCCTTCCTCGCCCCCGACGGCACCGTCAAGGGCGTCCCCAGCCGCGCCCCTGGCATCGGGCAGACCTCCGCCCACATCCCCCTGGTCCTGGCCCCCGAGGCCATGTCCAACGGCTCCACCTCGACCTTCGGCAGGTGACGGAAGTGACCGACAGGGAACCCCCGCGCCGCCGTGTGCCGGGCCTCGCCGGGCCCGACTGCCCTCCTGGTCCCGGCGCTCGTCGGGTCCTCGGCGCGGTTTGTGCTTCCCGGTGCGCGACGGACCGGACGTTCGGCCGGCTGACGGGGGTGCCTGCCGGGCAGTCACCGCACTGCCCCGTGCCAGGTCCCGCCGGGGCCGCCGGTCCCCAGTCCCGCGGCCGGCGCGGTGCACGCCGTGCGACGGCGAAGCGGCCGTCACCGACCGCCGTCCCCGGTGGCGGGTGCCGCCCGGGCCCGGGCCCGGGCCCGGGTCCGGCCGTCGTCGGCGGTGCTGGGTGCCGTTCCGGTCCGGGTCTGCTCGCCGCCCGCGGGGCTGGGTGCCGCCCTGGTCCGGGTTTGCTCGCCGCCGGCGGTGCCAGGTGCCGCCCGGAGCCGTGTCCGACCGTCGTCGTCGGCGGTGCCCCGGGGCTGATCGTCGCCCGCGGTGCCGGGTTCCGCCCTGGCTCGGGGCTGATCGTCGCCCGCGGTGCCGGGTGTCGTCCCGCGGCTCCGCGGCCGGGCGTCGCCGCGTCCGCCGGTTCCCAGCCCACCTCGACTCCAGGCAGGTGACGGAAGTGACCGACAGGGAACCCCCGCGCCGCCGTGTGCCCGGCCCCGTCAGGCCCGCTCGGCCCGACGCCCGGCGCCGTCCCGGGCCCGGTGCCCGTCCGGCCCGTCGCCCGGCTCCGGCGCGTCCGGCGGCGTCCAAGCCCCTCCGGCTGGGCAGCCCGCGCCCCCGGCTGCGTCTGGTCGGGCTGGCGCTGACGCTGGTGCTGATCGCCTTCGTCGTGCGGCTGTTCCAGGTGCAGGCCGTCGACGCGAGCACGTACGCCGCCAAGGCCGAACAGAACCGCTACGTCGGGCAGGTCCTGGCCGCCGACCGGGGCGAGATCACCGACCGGTCCGGTGTGGCCCTGGCGACCAGTGAGGACGCCTACGACATCACGGCCGACCCCACGATGTTCGCCCCCGACGAGCTGAAGATCGGGGACGGGCCCGAGCAGGCGGCCGCGCTGCTCGCGCCGATCCTGGGCCAGGAGCAGGAGACCCTGGTGCAGAAGCTCCGGCCGAAGAACAAGGCGCTGCGGTACGTCAAGCTCGCCTCCCGCCAGACCCCGCAGGTCTGGAAGCAGATCAAGGACCTGAAGGCCGCGCTCGCCAAGAGGGAGCAGATCGACAAGTCCGCGCACAACGTCCTGGCGGGCGTCTTCTCCGTCGCCACCAGCAAGCGCGTGTACCCGGCGGGCGACCTCGCCGCCGGGATACTGGGCTGGGTCAACGGTGAGGGCAAGCCCGGCGGCGGCATCGAGCTCCAGCTGAACAAGCGGCTGGCCGGCAAGGACGGCAAGATCCGCTACGCCCAGTCCGGTGGCCGGCTCGTCCCCACCGCGGGTTCCACCGAGACACCCGCCGTGCCCGGCAGCGACGTCGAGCTCACCATCGACCGCGACATCCAGTGGGCCGCCCAGAAGGCCATCAGCGACCAGGTCGAGGAGTCCGCGGCCGACCGCGGTTACGTCATCGTCCAGGACACCCGCACCGGGCAGGTTCTGGCCATGGCCAACTCACCCGGGTTCGACCCCAACGACCTGTCCGACGCCGAACCCGCGGCCCTCGGCAACGCGGCCCTCCAGGACGCCTTCGAGCCCGGCTCCACCGCCAAGGTCATGTCGATGGCGGCCGTCCTCCAGGAGGGCGCCGCCACGCCGATGACCCACGTCGTCGTGCCCAACCGGCTGCACCGCGGCGACCGGCTCTTCAAGGACGACATCGACCACCCCACCTGGCACCTGACGCTCAACGGCGTGCTCGCCAAGTCCAGCAACATCGGCACCATCCTCGCCACCGGGCAGCTCGGCAGGACCCAGGCCCAGTCCAACAAGGTCCTCTACGACTACCTGCGCAAGTTCGGCCTCGGCAGCTACACCGGCCTCGGCTTCCCCGGCGAGACCAAGGGCATCCTCGCCCCGCCCGACAAGTGGTCGACCTCGCAGCAGTACACGATCCCTTTCGGCCAGGGCGTCTCCATCAACGCCATGCAGGCGGCGTCGGTGTACTCGACCATCGCCAACGGCGGCGTCCGCGTCGAACCCACGCTCGTGCGCGGCACCAAGGGCCCCGACGGCCGCTTCACCCCGGCCCCCAAGCCCGAGAAGACCCGGGTCGTCAGCGCCAAGACGGCGAAGACCCTCGCCCAGATGCTGGAGTCGGTCGTGGACGACGAGGAGGGCACGGGCGCCAAGGCGCGCATCCCCGGCTACCGCGTCGCGGGCAAGACGGGCACCGCCAACCGCGTGGATCCGGCCACCGGCAAGTACCACGGCTACACCTCCTCCTTCGCCGGGTTCGCCCCCGCCGACAAGCCCCGCATCACCGTCTACTGCGCCATCCAGAACGCCACCAAGGGCAACTACTTCGGCGGCCAGATCTGCGGCCCCGTCTACAAGCAGGTCATGGAGTTCGCGCTGAAGTCCCTCCAGGTCCCGCCGACCGGGGCCAAGCCCGCGAGGCTGCCCGTCACGTTCAAGAACTGAACCGGCCCCCCGAGAACCCGGCCCCCCTCCCCGAGAACCCGGAC
>NZ_MUKA01000451.1 GCF_002150735.1 Streptomyces africanus | reverse complement strand
CGGGTGGGCGCAGCGGCACCCTGCTCCGCCGGGCTGCGGACCCACCCGGCCCGAGCGCCAACGCCCGGTACCGTTCACCCCCATGCGCACCATCCTGATCACCGGCCCCGGCGGCAGCGGCCGTACCACCCTCGCGGCCGCGACCGCCCTGGCCGCGGCAGCGAAGGGCACCCGCACCCTCGTCCTCGGTACCGACCGCACGGACACCCTCGGTACCGCCCTGGGCACCCCCACCGGCCCCGAGCCGGTCAAGGCCGCACCCCGTCTCACGGCCTGGCGCCCCGACCCCGCCCAGGACTTCCGCACGGACCTCACCGCCCTCCAGGACCGCGCCTCCTCCGCCCTGGACCTCCTCGGCGCCTCCCGTCTCGACCCCGAGGAACTCAGCCCCCTCCCCGGGGCCGAGGAACTCGCCCTCCTGCGCGCCCTGCGCGACGCCGCGCTGTCGGGGTCGTACGACCTGCTCGTCGTCGACCTGCCCCCGGCCCCGCAGGCCCTCGCCCTGCTCGCCCTGCCCGAGGAACTCCGCCGCTACCTGCGCCGCCTGCTCCCGCCCGAACGCCAGGCCGCCCGCGCCCTGCGCCCCGTCCTCGGCCGGCTCGCCGGTGTCCCCATGCCCGCCGAGTGGCTGTACGAGACGGCCGCCCGCTGGGACCTGGAGCTGGCCGCCGTCGAGGCCGTCGTCGCCGACCGCGACACCGTCGTACGACTGGTCGCCGAACCCGGCCCGGCCGGTGCCGACGCCCTCCGCACGGCCCGCCTCGGACTCGCCCTGCGCGGCCTGCGCACCGACGTCCTGGTCGCCAACCGCGTCCTGCCCGAGGCGTCCCCGGACACCTGGCTGGCCGGCCCGGTCGCCCAGCAGCGCAAGACACTGGACGAGTGGCGGGAGTCCTACGACGTCCGGACCGTCGCCCACCTGGGACGCGACCCGGTCGGCGCCGACGACCTGGCCGCCCTCGCCGCGCCCGGCGCAGACCCGGACGCCCCCGTACCGCCGGTCGAGTGGCCGGTGGCCGACCGGCTCGGCGAGGACGGGGTGCTCGTCTGGCACATCCCGCTGCCCGGCGCCCTGCGCGAGGAACTGGACCTCGTGCGGCGCGGCGACGAACTCGTCGTCACGGCGGGGCGGTTCCGCCGTATCGTTCCGCTGCCCTCCGCGCTGCGCCGCTGCACCGTCGACGGGGCCGCCCTGCGCGAGGGCGAGCTGCGCATCCGCTTCGCGCCCGACCCGACGCTCTGGCCGCAGACGCGGTGAGCGGGGGTATGAGAGGGAGTAACGTCGGAAAGACGAACCGTAGTCAGGAGTCCGTCATGAGCGAAGAGCTCCCCCCGTCCGACGCCGCCCGCGACGAGGCCGCGGACGAGGTGCGGGCGAGCGACGCCGACGCCTGGGCGACCGCGTGCGCCGAGGACCTCGAAGCGGAGAAGGCCCGCCGCCGCGCCGAGTACGGCCCGCCCCCGGGCTCCGCGGCCGAGGAACTGAAGAAGCTCGTCGACGCCGTCGCGGACAAGCTGTCGGGGATCCAGTCCCCGCTGTTCGGCGCCGTCGCGGGGCCCGCCGCCGAACAAGTCGTCCGCCAGGTCGTCCAACAGGCCAAGGCAGCCGTGGAACCCGTCATCGAACGCAACCCGGACGTCTTCGACCACCTGGCCGCCGCCGGGAACGAACTGCTCGCCGCCTACCGCTCCGCCGTCGAGTCCCAGGAGCGCCGCTGGACCGGCCGCGACGACCGGATCGACCCGCGTGACCTGGACGAACGCCATGACCGGGGCGACGACGCCGGTCCGGGGGAGCGCATCGACCTGGACTGAGCCCCGCCTCCTCGCAACGAGCCCCGACCGGCGTGCCGCCGCCGGTCCTGCCCAGCGTGCGGACGACAGCGAACCCGACGGCGTGCCTCGGGTACCGTTGGCCGTAGCGGGGCTCGACCGAAACTGAGGGATTCATGGGACTCACCATCGGCGTCGACATCGGCGGCACGAAGATCGCGGCCGGCGTGGTCGATGAGGAAGGCAACATCCTCTCGACCTTCAAGGTGCCGACCCCGGGCACGCCTGAGGGCATCGTGGACGCCATCGCATCGGCGGTGGAAGGCGCACGCGTCGGGCACGACATCGTCGGCGTGGGCATCGGCGCGGCCGGCTATGTGAACCGGCAGCGCTCCGAGGTCTACTTCGCGCCCAACATCCACTGGCGCAACGAGCCGCTCAAGGAGAAGGTCGAGGCCCGCGTGGGCCTCCCCGTGGTCGTGGAGAACGACGCGAACGCCGCGGCGTGGGGCGAGTACAAGTTCGGCGCAGGCAAGGGCCACCGCAACGTCATCTGCATCACGCTCGGCACCGGCCTCGGCGGCGGCATCATCATCGGCAACAAGCTGCGCCGCGGGCACTTCGGCGTGGCCGCCGAGTTCGGCCACATCCGCATGGTGCCGGACGGCCTGCTGTGCGGCTGCGGCTCGCAGGGCTGCTGGGAGCAGTACGCCTCGGGGCGGGCGCTGGTGAGGTACGCCAAGCAGCGCGCCAACGCCACCCCCGAGAACGCCGAGATCCTCCTCGGCCTCGGCAACGGCACGCCCGACGGCATCGAGGGCAAGCACATCTCCATGGCCGCCCGCCAGGGCGACCGCGTGGCCGTCGACTCCTACCGCGAACTGGCCCGCTGGGTCGGCGCGGGCCTCGCCGACCTCGCCTCCCTCTTCGACCCCTCCGCCTTCATCGTCGGCGGCGGCCTCTCCGACGAGGGCGAACTGGTCCTGGGCCCGATCCGCAAGTCCTACAAGCGCTGGCTGGTCGGCGGCAACTGGCGCCCGGTCGCCGAGGTCCGCGCGGCGGAACTGGGCAACGAGGCGGGCCTGGTGGGAGCAGCGGACCTGGCGAGGGAACCCGACCCGATCATGTAAACGCCTTTCGTCAGGGGCGCGGGGAACTGCGCGAACAGCCACGAACAACCGGCACTCGCGCACCATCCCCGCGCCCCGAGCCATTGGGCGTAAATTGATCACATGCCCCTGCTCCCCAACTCCCGTACCGAACCCGACGGTTCCGCGGTCATCAGGGTCCTCGGCTACAACATCCGCTCCATGCGCGACGACACCGACGCCCTGGCCCGTGTCATCCGCGCTTGCGAACCCGACCTGGTCCTGATCCAAGAAGCGCCCCGCTTCTTCCGCTGGCGCAAGAAACTCGCCCGTCTGGCCCGCGAATCCGACCTGGTCGTCGTCACCGGGGGCGCCACCACCACGGGCCCGGCGATCCTCAGCTCGCTGAGGGCGAGCGTCGAACGCACGGAGGACGTCCTCCTGCCCCACACCCCCGGCCTGCACCGCCGCGGCTTCGCCACGGCGGTCGTCCGCTTCGCCGGCACCCGCCTCGGCGTCCTGAGCTGTCACCTGTCGCTGCAGAAGGACGAGCGCTACGACCAGGCCGGCATGCTCCTGGACCGGCTCGCCGGCATGGGCGTGGAGCACGTGATCGCCGGCGGCGACCTGAACGAACGCCCCGACGGCCCCGCCTTCCGCCGCCTCACCGACGCCCTGCAGGACTGCCACGCGACCGCGCCCTGGGGCGGCGAGCACACCTGGACCCCGGCCGACCCCTACCAGCGCATCGACGCGATCTTCGCGACCGGGGGCATCGAGGTACTGGGCTGCGGCGTGCCGCTCGGACACCCCGGAGTGACCGACACAGACCTGAGGGCGGCCACGGACCACCTCCCGGTCCTGGCCGCCCTCAGAGTGCCGGCTTCCTAGACGACCGCACCCCGCCCGGGGTCGTCGTCCTCCTCGTCGTCCGTGCGCATCCGCATCACCAGCGTCGCGAACCCGCCGAGGAAGCCGCCGATCCCCAGCGTGGTCAGCCACCAGGTCATCTCCCAGCCGAGCAGCACGGCCAGCAGGACCAGCACCGGTCCGCCCAGCACGCCGAGCCAGGCGAACTTGGCGGTGGGGTCGGCGGACGGCAGCGGGGGCGGCTCCGGCGGCACGAAATGCCCCTCGTCGTCCTCGTCGAAGTCGTCCTCGGCGGGCTCGGGCGCCGAGTAATCGCGCGGGCCGACGCCGGGCGCGAAGGAGACGGAGCCGCCCAGCGGCTTGGCCGGCTGGTCGCCGGACGCCTTCGGCTCCGGCCCGTCCGGCTCGCCCGGCTTCCCGGCGTCGGCGGGCGCCGACGCGGCCGTGTCCACCCGGTCCACCCGGCCGTCGTTGGTCGGAGGCTCCAGCAGTGCCAGGTCCTCGACCGACTTGAACGGCTTGGCGCCCGGCGGGTCCGGCGGTTCCTCGCCGTACCCGGCGACGATCGCCGCCCAGGCGGCCTCCTCGTCGAACGGGACGCCCTTCTCGTCCGGCTCGCGGCCCTCGCGGTCGGAGTCGTGCTCAGCCACCTGCGGTCGTCCCTTCCTTGCCGAGACCGGGCTCCTTGCCGAGGCCGGACGCGAGCCGGCTGATGAAAGCGGTGCTCTCCTCGAAGGTCCGGTCCGCGTCATGGTCCAACGTGGCGACGTGGTAGCTCTGTTCCAGCAGGACCTCTTTCACGTCCGTCGACGAGATGCGGCTGAGGACACGGGCCGAGTCGGCCGGCGGCACCACATGGTCCTGCGGGCTGCGCAGCAGCAGCACCGGCTGGGTGACCTGCGGCAGCTCGCGGTCGACGACCTGGAAGAACTGGCGCAGGGAGTGCGCGGCGTGCAGCGGCACCCGGTCGTAGCCCAGCTCCCTGCTGTCCGGCTTGGCGATGTCGCTGGCGATGCCCTTCGTCGCGGGGACGAAGTGGCGGATCACCGGGAGGGCATGCGCGGCCAGGCCGTGCACCTTGTTCGCCGGGTTGACGACCACCACACCGCTGACGGCGTCGCCGTGCCGCGCGGCGAGCCGCAGGGCCAGGGCGCCGCCCATGGACAGACCGGCCACGAACACCTGCTCGCGGCGCTCGCACAGGAGGCGCAGCTCGCGCTCCACCTCCGCGTACCAGTCCTGCCAGCCGGTGATCCGCAGGTCCTCCCAGCGCGTGCCGTGCCCGGGGAGCAGCGGCAGCGAGACGGTCATGCCGCGTGCGGCGAGATGCTCCGCCCAGGGGCGCAGCGACTGCGGTGAACCGGTGAAGCCGTGGCAGAGGAGCACGGCGATCTCCCCGCCCTCGTGGCGAAACGGCTCGGCTCCGGCAAGGACCGGCACCTTCGGCCTCCTGGTCGTGAGAAGGGACGGACACGATCACGGAATGTCACGGAACGTCATGGCAGGGGGCGCACGGCGTTCGCGGGACCTTCACCGTACGCGACGGCACTGACACCGACCAGGGCCGTCGGCGCCTTTGACGGCGCGCCGGGTTAAGGTCTGATCGATACCTACAGGAGGCACTCGGTTGTTGTACGGCGCGATGAAGGTCGCTGTTGGGGGGCCGCTGAAGGTCGCCTTCAGGCCCTGGGTGGAAGGCCTGGAGAACGTCCCCGCCGAGGGCGCCGCGATCCTGGCGAGCAACCACCTGTCCTTCTCGGACTCGTTCTTCCTGCCCGCGGTCCTGGACCGCAAGGTCACGTTCATCGCGAAGGCCGAGTACTTCACCACGCCCGGGGTGAAGGGCCGGCTGACGGCCGCCTTCTTCAAGGGAGTCGGCCAGCTGCCCGTGGACCGCTCCGGTGCGCGCGGCGCGGGTGAGGCCGCCATCAAGAGCGGCATCGAGGTGCTGGAGCGCGGCGAGCTGTTCGGCATCTACCCGGAGGGGACGCGTTCGCCCGACGGGCGGCTCTACCGCGGCAAGCCGGGCGGCCTCGCGCGCGTGGCGCTGGCGACCGGCGCGCCCGTCATCCCCGTGGCCATGATCGACACGGAGAAGATCCAGCCGCCCGGGAAGGTCATGCCGAAGCTGATGCGCCCCGGCATCCGGATCGGCAAGCCCCTGGACTTCAGCCGCTACCAGGGCATGGAGCACGACCGGTTCGTGCTGCGCGCGGTGACCGACGAGGTCATGTACGAGATCATGAAGCTCTCCGGCCAGGAGTACGTCGACATGTACGCGACGGCCATGAAGCGGCAGCTCGCCGAGGCGGCGAAGGCGGAGAAGGAAGCCGAGAAGGCGGCGAAGGCCGCGCTCGCCCGGGCGGAGAAGGAACAGGCGGAGAAGGAACAGGCCGACCAGGAAAAGCCGGAGCGGTAAGCGCCGGAGAAGAGGCGGACGGAGCCCTGGTCGGGGGCGCGTTCCGGGGGTGGGGGAGATGGCCGAGCGCGAGCGAGTCATGAGGATGTCGGTCGAGCAGCCGCTGTGGCGTGCGCTGACCGCCTACCGGGTGCTCACGATGCTGTACGCGGTCGGCCTGTTCGCCACCGCCTACGAGGAGTTCGCCCGGCCCTGGATCGCCGTCGCCTACTACGCCGTGCTGGCCGTGTGGACCCTGGCCACCCTGCCCCGGGTCGCGAACGCCGCCCGCTGCACCAAGCGGTTCCTCGCCGCCGACCTCACCATCGCCGTCGCCGGCATCCTGCTCACGCCCGTCGCCGACGCGCACGAGCGGGTCCTGGCGGGCGGCCCGACCCTGCCGTCGATATGGACCGCCGGTTCCGTGCTGGCCTTCGCCGTCAAGGGCGGCTGGCGCTGGGCGGCCCTGGCCTCCAGCCTCGTGGCCGCCGCCAACCTGGTCGAGCGCGGCAGCCCGGCCCGCGACACCGTCCACAACGTCATCCTCGTCTGCATCGCCTCCATCGCCATCGGCTACGTCGTCGAGGTCGCCCGCGCCTCCGAGCGCACCCTCGCCCGCGCCCTGGAGATCGAGGCCGCGACGAGGGAACGGGAGCGCCTCGCCCGGGACATCCACGACAGCGTGCTCCAGGTGCTGGCGATGGTGCAGCGGCGCGGCGCGGTGATCGGCGGCGAGGCGGCCGAGCTGGGCCGGATGGCCGGTGAGCAGGAGGTCGCGCTGCGCACCCTGGTCTCCGGCGGACTCGTGCCCGTCTCCCGGGTCTCGGAGGACGCCGCCGAGGGAGCCGTCGTCCGGGCCGTGGAGGAACAGCCGGAGGAGAGCGGCCCCGTCGACCTGCGCGCCCTGCTCGCGCCGTACGCCGGCGCGAAGGTCAGCCTCGCCGAGCCCGGCGCGCCCGTGCCGCTGGCGCCGGCCGCCGCACGGGAGGTGGCCGCCGCGGTCGGCGCGGCCCTGGACAACGTCCGCAGGCACGCCGGAGAACAGGCGCGCGCGTGGATCCTCGTCGAGGACGAGCCGGACGAGGTGATCGTCACCGTACGGGACGACGGACCCGGCATCCCGGAAGGGCGGCTCGCCCAGGCCGAGGGCGAGGGGCGGCTCGGCGTCGCCCTGTCGATCCGCGGCCGGCTGCGCGACCTCGGCGGCAGCGCGGAGCTGATCTCGGTGCCGGGCCAGGGCACGGAGGTCGAACTGAAGGTACCGAAGGACGTGACGACCGTACGGGGGAAGGCGGAGCAGCGATGACGGAGACCACCGCGGACCGGCGGGAGCCGATCAAGGTCATGGTGGTCGACGACCACCCCATGTGGCGCGACGCGGTCGCCCGTGACCTGGCCGAGTCGGGCTTCGAGGTCGTCGCCACCGCGGGCGACGGCGAGCAGGCCGTGCGCCGCGCCAAGGCCGCCGCCCCCGAGGTCCTGGTGCTCGATCTGAACCTGCCCGGCAAGCCCGGCGTCCAGGTCTGCAAGGAGGTCGTCGCCGCGAACCCCGCGCTGCGCGTGCTGGTGCTGTCCGCGAGCGGCGAGCACGCCGACGTCCTGGAGGCCGTGAAGTCCGGGGCGACCGGATACCTGCTGAAGTCGGCCTCCACCGAGGAACTCCAGGACGCGGTCCGCCGCACGGCCGTCGGCGACCCCGTCTTCACCCCCGGCCTCGCCGGGCTGGTCCTCGGCGAGTACCGCCGCCTGGCCTCCGAACCCGCCCCCGCCCCCGACACCGACGAGCCGAAGGCACCCCGCCTCACCGACCGCGAGACCGAGGTGCTGCGCCTCGTCGCCAAGGGCCTGAGCTACAAGCAGATCGCCGAACGCCTGGTCATCTCCCACCGCACGGTGCAGAACCACGTCCAGAACACCCTGGGCAAGCTCCAGCTGCACAACCGCGTGGAGCTGGTCAGATATGCGATAGAGCGCGGACTCGACGACGAGTGAGACCCACGCCACACTGACCCTTCGCCAGGCACCTGCTGCGAAGGGACATGCCATGCGGGTCGGAGTACTGACCGGAGGCGGCGACTGCCCCGGACTCAACGCCGTCATCCGGGCCATCGTCCGCAAGGGCGTACAGGAGTACGGCTATGACTTCACCGGCTTCCGGGACGGCTGGCGCGGTCCCCGGGAGGGCGTCACCGTCCGCCTCGACATCCCCGCCGTGCGCGGCATCCTGCCCCGCGGCGGCACCATCCTCGGCTCCTCGCGGACCAACCCGCTGAAGGAGCGGGACGGCATCCGCCGGATCAAGGAGAACCTCGCCGCGCTGGAGGTGGAGGCGCTCGTCGTCATCGGCGGCGAGGACACCCTGGGCGTGGCCGCCCGGCTGTCCGACGAGCACGGCGTGCCCTGCGTGGGCGTGCCGAAGACGATAGACAACGACCTGTCCGCCACGGACTACACCTTCGGCTTCGACACCGCGGTCGGCATCGCCACCGAGGCCATCGACCGGCTGCACACCACCGCCGAGTCCCATATGCGCGTCCTGGTCTGCGAGGTGATGGGCCGGCACGCCGGCTGGATCGCCCTGCACTCGGGCCTGGCCGGCGGCGCGAACGTCATCCTCATCCCCGAGCAGCGCTTCGACGTCGAGCAGGTGTGCGCCTGGGTGACGTCCCGCTTCCGGGCGTCGTACGCGCCGATCGTCGTCGTCGCCGAGGGAGCCATGCCCAAGGACGGCGACATGGTCCTCAAGGACCGGTCGCTCGACTCCTTCGGGCACGTCCGCCTCTCCGGCGTCGGCGAGTGGCTCGCCAAGGAGATCGAGAAGCGCACGGGCAAGGAGGCCCGCACGACGGTCCTGGGCCACGTCCAGCGCGGCGGCACCCCCAGCGCCTTCGACCGCTGGCTCGCCACCCGCTTCGGCCTGCACGCCATCGACTGCGTCCGCGACGGCGACTTCGGCACGATGGTCGCCCTGCGCGGCACGGACATCGTCCGCGTCCCCCTCGCGGACGCGACGGCCCGCCTGAAGACGGTGGACCCGACGCTGTACGAGGAGGTCGGGGTGTTCTTCGGCTGACCGCCTGGTCCAGGTGCCGGTCGGGGCCGCGCGGCCCCGA